>JALORE010000182.1 GCA_025459125.1 Planctomycetota bacterium
GGCTTACACGCCGGCCCAAGACCTGGATGGAGATAGACTGCCGGATGCAGGAGCCAGGCCGGTGGTCTGTGCCGCCTTGCCGCAGTTGCCCTTCAAACGCCTGCCCACGTTTCCAGCCTGTGCGCCGACCCCGGCGTCCCCGGCGACGAAGCCATGAACGGAAGCAGCCACCTGATCGGCAGGTCTTCATCTGGCGGGGCTGCGAAGAACCACCCGCAGCCCCTTTCCGTCCTGGCCCGGCCTCGGCCTTGCTGTCACGGGTAGAGGGCCTGGGTGGCTGTGCCCTCACCGGTACGCTATGAACCTGCGGCGACCGGCGCGTGGTACAGACCGAAGCCGGCGAGCGTCGGGCACACGCGAGAGTCCAGAATCCGCAGCCGCACCTTGGACGTGGTGACGTCGGCGAAACGAAGCAATCGCTTGTAGCCGACCGTCGTGCCGCGGGCGAATTCCTTCCACTGGCCGCCGTCCCAGGCTTCCAGCACGAAGCTGCTGATGCGCTGGCCGGTCGCGATGTGCTCGCCCAATTCCGCCACGTTGAACGTACGGTCCCCGCCCAAGTCGAATTCGACGCCCGCCGTGGTCGCCCAGTCATCGGTCGTCCAGTACGTCTCTTTGTCGCCGTCGAGAATCTGGCCGGCGGCGAACGCCGGGTCGTTGCCGCGGACCGCCGAAGCCTTGGCTTGGGCGCCCCGGGCCAGGTTCTCGTCAAAGATGGCATCGAGCGCCCGGCGAAACTCGCGCAGCCGCTGCGCATCGTTCTCGTGGATCAAGCCGCGCCGGTCGGGCGGCAGATTCAGCAGCAGCACGCTGTTGTAGCCGACGGAGCTAAAGTAGATGTCGAGCAGGTGCCCGACGGACTTGACCTTGTCGTCCTCTTGGGCGTGATAGAACCAACCCGGGCGGATGGAGACATCGGTCTCCGCCGGGTACCAGATGAGGCGCTCGCCGGCCCCAAGGGCGGTGAGGCTGCCCAAATCCTTGGCCGTGGCGTTGATGAAACCGAACAGATTGTCGTTGCGATTCATCACGCTCCACTCGCTGGCGCGGGCGTAGCCGCGCTCGTTGCCGACCCAGCGGATGTCGGGACCGTTGAAGATCACCGCCTGGGGCTGCAGCTCGCGCACGAGCGCGTAGTAACCGTTCCAGTCGTATTCCATGTCCTTGGCGTTCGGCCCCTTGGCCCCGTCGAACCAGACCTCGGTGATCACGCCGTAATGGGTGAGAAGCTCGCGGAGCTGGTTCTTGTAGAACCGGTTGTAGCCCTCGCTATTGCCATAGGTCGGCTCATGCCGGTCCCAGGGTGACAGGTACAGCCCCAGCTTCAGCCCGGCCTCCCGGCAGGCCTGGGCCAATTCGCCCACGATGTCCCCTTGGCCGTTCTTGTAGGGACTGTTCTTCACCGAGTGCTCGGTGAACCTGCTGGGCCACAGGCAGAAGCCATCGTGGTGCTTGGCGGTGAGGATGATCATCTTCATCCCGGCCTCTTTGCAGACCCGGGCCCATTGGCGCGTGTCGAGCCGGGTGGGGTTGAAGATCGCCGGGTCCTCCGTCCCCTCGCCCCACTCCTTGTCCGTGAAGGCGTTCACGGTGTAGTGGATGAAGCCAATGAACTCCAGTTCCTGCCAGGCAAGCTGTTGCGGCGAAGGCCGAACCTGGGCCGCCCGCCAGATCAGCGTCTTCGGCGTGTCGTCGGCGGCCGGGTGGGCTCCAGCCACAATGTCATACACGCGTACGTAGTCCACCGTAAAGTAGTCCGGCAGATTCGCCCGGGCGATGTCCCCGGCCCAGGTGCCGATCTCTTCGGTCAACTTGGCGAATTGGGGGACCTGAGAGACCCCGCCCGCCCGGGTCCGCCACGTCTCCTTGCCATCGACGTAGAACACGTACTCCTCGGGCGTCCAGTACAGGCCGAAGGTGTGAAACCCGTCCCGCAGGCCCGGCACCTCGAACTTCGTGCCGGTGCTCTGATGGGCCTTGCCGTAGCCATCCCAGTGCAGGTTCTGGGTGGTGCGGTCATCCAGCCAGGGCTTCTCCATGATGTCGATTTCCGTGCCGTCGCGGCCCCCGTCCCCGATCTTGCCGACGCCGTCCGCCATGAGCCAGAACGCCGGCCAGTGTCCCGGCTGCTCCGGAAATTGGCAACGGCAGACCCAGTATCCATACCGGTGCTCGAACTTGCCCCTGGTGCGAACGGCGCCGCAGGTGTACCGGTCGCCATCTTTCTTCGTCCGCAGCAGCAGGTTCCCCCGGCCATCCAGGTACGCATCTTCCTTGACCCAGTACCCGTCGCGCCGCTTCCAGTCGCCGAGCAATTCCCATTTGGACGGGTCTACCGTGGTGCCTTCGAATTCGTCACTCCAGGCCAGCTTCCAGGTTTGGCCGTCGGGCAACGGCGGCAGGAACTCCGCCGGCGTGCCCCGGCCGGCTCCGGACGCCGCCGCACCCACGGGCAGAAAGCCGAGAACCACAAGACCGGCGCATACGATCTCACGACGTGACCAGCTCTTCATACCGACTCCCAAAACCCCACACTTGACCTGTCGTTGCGAGCGAGGCGAAGCAATCTCAATCCCATCGCGCCTCGGCGTTCACCGGTCCCCCGCCTGCGCGGGGGTGACACAAGGGGGATCGAACCCTCATTCTGTTGGACGCTCTAAGCCCGTGCGGCTCTCATGCGCTGGGCAGCCTGCAGGCCCGAGGCCACGGTGACCATGACCATCAGGGCAAACACGAACAGCGTGAACCAGTGCCCCCACGCGGCGGGGACATGGGCCACCTTGACCAGCACCGTCCCGATCGCAAAGACCTGAACGAACATCTTGATCTTGCCCAATTTGACGGCGGCGAAGTTGATGCCGCGTGCCTCGGCCAATTGCCGCAGGATGGTGACGTAGACCTCCCGCACGATCAGAATGCCGGCCACGGCCCAGTGCACGATCTGGAGCGTGACAGGCCCCCAGTTGAAGAGCTTCGGGACCCCGATCAGCGCGAAACAGATAAACGCGCCGCAAACGAGGATCTTATCGACCAGGGGATCGATCATCCGCCCGAACTTGCTCGTGGCGTTCCACCGGCGGGCGATGTGCCCGTCCACGACGTCGGTCAGGCCCGCGATCACGAAGAGAACGAAGGCCACATCCAGGAACCACGGCCCCGTCGTCACGTTGGGCCAGTGCAGCAGCATGGCCAGAAAAACCAGAGTCAGCCCCAACCGCATGAAGGTAAGAATATTCGGCACCGATTTCCACATGCCGATGAGTTTACTAGGCCGGGAAGGAGGCTTCAACATCAAATTTGCTCGACCACCAAATCGTAGCCTTCGTTGCCGAGGACGCGCACGTCGACGAATTGGCCGGCCGGCGCCGTGCCCGGGCGGATGAGACAAACGCTGTCGATGTCCGGGGCCTGGCCGTAGAACCGGCCCCGCGCCCTTGCGGCGGGCGGCGGGCGGCGGGCGGACTGGCCTCGTCGTCCCCTGCCCTTCGTCTCGCGTGCGGCCTCGTCGACAAGACAGGTGAGCCGGCTGCCGATCCGCTGGCGGTTCCTGGCGAACGCGATTTCCTGCTGGGTCAGCATCAGCTCCTCGAGCCGGGCCTGCTTGACCTCGTCGGGCACCTGGTCCGGGAAACCGGCCGCCGGCGTGCCGGCCTCGGGGAAATAGGTGAACGCGCCGAGCGCATCGAACCGCGCCCACCGGACGAAATCCAGGAGATCCTCGAACTCGCCCTGTGTCTCCCCCGGAAAACCGACAATCAGCGTGGTTCTCAGGACAATATCGGACATCGCCGCGCGCAGCCGCTCGAGCAGCCGGCACAGGTCCCGGCGCGTATCCGGCCGGCGCATGGCCTGCAGAATGCGGTCGTGGGCGTGCTGGATCGGAAGATCGAGATAGCGAACGATCTTCGTACTGCCCGCGATCCTCTCGATCAGACCGTCGCTGATGCCGGTGGGATAGGCGTAGAGCACACGAATCCACGCCAGACCCTCAATCCGCTCCATCTCTCCCAGGAGACAGGCCAAGCCGTCTTTCTCGTGCCGATCCCGGGCGTAGAGCGTGGTGTCCTGGCCGATCACGTTCAATTCCACGGCGCCGGAGGCCGCCAGCTCGCGGGCCTCCGCCAGCACCAGCGCCGCAGGTTTGCTCCGAAATGGGCCGCGAATGGCGGGAATCGTGCAGAAGGAGCACCGATGGCTGCAGCCTTCGCTGATCCGCAGGTACGCGCTGTGGACCGGCCCGATCCGCAGGCGGACCCGGTCGTCCAGCACCGTGCCGGGCGCAGGCCCGACATAGACCCGCGGTCCGTCGGACGCGAGCGTGTCCCGCACGATCCGCGCGAGCGTATCCCGCTGCTCCAGTCCGACCACGGCATCCACGCCGGCGGCCCGGTCCAGGAGTTGGTCGCCCAGACGCTGCGACAGGCAGCCCGTCACAATCACCTTGCGGACCCGGCCCGTCCGCTTGTCCGCCACGGCCTGCGCGACGGCATCCAGCGATTCGAGGGTCGCCGGCTCGATGAAACCACAGGTATTGATGATCACGACATCCGCGTGCCGCGGCTCGGCCGTGATCAGGAAACCCGCCTCGACCAGGTGCGCCAGCATCTTCTCGCTGTCCACCACGTTCTTGGGACAGCCCAGGGCGACAAAACCGACGGTCACGTCATTTCGCGTTCTCTTCATATACTCGTAGATGGGCAGGAAACGGATTTCTGTCCGCTCCCCGCCCGAAAAAAACCAGCGGAGCCATCTTATAGGGGCCGAGTTTGTTAATCCAATTGAATTCACCTTGACGATAAGAAAAAGTGCAATACAATTTCTCCCGGTGTCGTCTACCTGCGTGGAAAGGAGGCTCATGGGGTAGAAAAGCACAGACGGAGAATCGGGGATCGTAGGTAGGAACGACGGATAAGGCCTATGGGGAATGAGCGCCACAAGATGAACCGCCGCAGGGGAAGTCTTGTGGCGTCCATCGTTTTGGTGTCCACCTGTCTGCCGGGTTGCTACGACTGGCCGGACGAGCGGGTCACCGGAATCGAAGCGCAGAACATCCTGCGCGACATCGGACGCATCCAGACGATCGCGGACCCGAACATGCCGCGGCCCGAGATCTACAAGTCCCCCCCGAAGAAGATCAGACAGATGGTCGGCGGCGGCGAGGAATGGAAGCTCATCTACTTCTGCCAGTATCACACGGCGGAAAACATGAAACAGATCATCAACGAACAGTTTGCCACGAAGCTGTTCGATGAGAAGGGCAAGAGCACCAACGTCAACGACTACACGGTGACCGCGAACCCCGCCACGAACCAGATCATCGTCCGCTGCCCGCTGGAGCAGGACCTTGATGCGGTGGTGGAGGTCATCAAGGAGATGGACATTCCGCCCATTCAGATCCGCATCGACTGCATGGTGTCGGAGTTGTACGCCGACCTGACGGTGGACCGCGAGACCTCGATGCTGATCGAGAATCTTTTTGGCGAAGGGGTCAAGCTCAGCGGACGGGAGGACAACGACTACCTGGCGTTTCCCGGCGCGGCGCTGCGCGACCCGGCCCGGGCCAAGTTCGGCCTCAAGATCGGTCTGAAGCGCGACCGCTTTCAGGCCCTGGTCGACATCCTCGTCTCGCGGGGCTATCTGAAGATCCTGATGAACCCCTCGCTGGAAGTCGTGAACGGCCAGACGGCCAAGATCCAGTCCAAGCAGCAGGTGCCCTTGCAGCAGATCACGGTCCAGAGCGGCGGTTTCGGCGGCGTGCCCGTGCTCCGGACGCAGACCGAGTACACCGATATCATCGACACGCTCGAGATCACGCCCCATGTCTTTGCCGACGGCTACATTTCCCTGGAGACCAAGGCGCAGATCGCCGCGTACCTGACACCCGAAGGCATCAAGCAAACCCCGATCGTGACGGAGCGGATGATCACCACCAAGGACAACCGCATCCGGCTCGGCGAAAGCCTGGTCATCGGCGGCATTCGCAAATCGGAGAAGCGCGATGTCGTGCGCGGCGTCCCGATCCTCAAGGATATCCCGGTTCTGAACATGCTCTTCTCCGGCCGGGATTTCGAGGAGCGTGCCACGGAAGTCATCTTCATCCTGACCCCGACCGTGTCCACGGAAGGCAAGCCCAACGAGGACATCGTCCAGATGCTCAAGGAGCGGCATGTCTCCCGGATCAACCGGGGCCTGCCCGAGTCCGTCCTGGACCCGCTGGGCACCAAGGCCCGCCGCGAGGACGACCAACAGCGGCTCGAAACCGCCCGCCTGGCCCGCCAGGAGTCGGAAGCGGAGATGACCGCGGCGCGCCTGCAGGCCATCCAGACGGGCCAGCAGGTGGAGGAGCTGGAGGCCCAGCTCGAGCAGAGCCGGACGACGGTGGCCCAGCTCAGCGTGAAGGCCGAACAGGCGGAAACCCTGGCCCATAAGGCGGCCGTGGAGGCCGAGGAGGCCCGGGCCGAGTTGGAGAAACTCAAGGAGAAGCCGCCGCAGCCGAACGAGGGCAAGGCAGAGGCCCCCAAGCCGTCCGGGCAGGCACCGCCGCCGCCCGCGGGGAATCCGGCCGGTCCCCAGACGCCCAAACCCAACTAAGGGTTTTCGCACTCCGACAAGAACAAGAGTCCGGGCCGTGGAGGCACACCTGTGATTCGGCCCTTGATCAGATTCGTGGCAGAGGAACCGGAGCCGGGCCAGGCGGCCCAAGTCCGGTTGAACACCCGTAGGCTGACTTGTATGGAGGGTCACACATGGACAATGTAAGCAGCAATGCGCGCGGCGCCGAGAACCGTGTCGAACCGGTCGCGGCCGCAGGCGCGAACGACGCGCCCCGTCCGGAGGAGAACGCCGTCGCCGCTCCGGCGAGTGTTTCGCGCGCCCCCTTGAATTTGGGCGGAGCTGCCGGAGCGCCGGCGGCGGCCGCCGCGGCGAAGGCCCCGGCCCCCACGGCCGCGAAGCCGGCGACGCCGGTGGCCAGACCCGTGCCGCCCAGACCCCTCGCCAGCCCCGGAATCGCCGCCGGGGCTCGGATCACCGCCTGCAAGACGTTCTTCACCAAGCTGCACCCCGGCGCCATCCATTTCCTCGATGAACAGATCGCCAAATGGCTCGCCGAAAACCCCAACATCATCATCAAGTCCACCAACGTCTTCCAGGGCGAGATCACGGAAAAGAAGATTGAGCCGAATATCGTGATTGTCGTCTGGTATTGAACTTGTGGGTGGACAGCAGGCGCATCTTTCGGTAAATTATCTACGAACGTCCGCGGAACGGATATTCAGTCTCCTTCGGGAAGGAAGAAGCCGGTTTGGGCGGCGGCCTCCTTCCCGAAGTGTAAGTTATTGGTAGAACGCGGGTTATGCCGATTCTGCTGGGGCGTTGCGCCGGCGATTCTCCGCACGAGCGCCAGCCTGAGGTCCCCGCGGGGAAAGTGCGCAGATAGCCATTAAGAGCTTGACAGGCAACGTGGTTCTCGTTACTTTTTGGTAATTTCGCGGTTTGTTTCTGCACGTAGAATGGATCAGAGGTATTCTGGAGGTATTTGTGGCTAAACAGTTGGCGCGGGAACTCATCAACGCCGGAGTGCACTTCGGACACGGCGTCAGCCGGTGGAATCCGAAGATGGCTCCGTTCATCTTCGCCAAGCGGGGCAATATTCATGTCATCGACGTCAAGGAGACCCTCAAGGGAATCCTGATTGCCAAGAAGCTGCTGGCGGAAATCGTTTCGAACGGCGGTGATGTGGTTTTCGTGGGCACGAAACGACAGGCCCAGAAGGCCGTGGAAGCCGCGGCCAACCGGTGCGGCATGCATTACGTCTCGGAGCGGTGGCTGGGCGGCATGCTGACGAACTTTCGGACGGTCCGCTCCCGCCTGCAGCGGCTGGAGCAACTGGAGTCCATGGAGCAAGATGGCACGATGGAGTCCGAGAGCAAGAAGCAGGCGTCCCGCTTCAAGCGCGAGATGCGGAAGATCCGCACGAACCTCGAGGGTGTGCGCAAGATGGCCCGGCTCCCGGGAGTCATCGTGGTCGTGGATGCCCGCAAGGAATACCTGGCGTTGCGCGAGGCGCGCAAGCTGAACATTCCCACGGTCGGCGTGCTGGACACGGACAGCGATCCGGACACGGTGGATGTCGCCATTCCTGCCAACGACGACTCCATTCGCGCCATTGAGATCATTCTGAGTGAGTTGGCCGATGCCGTGGCCATCGGCAAGACCATGGTTTCGGTCCGGCAGCCGGAGACGCCTTTGCGGCCGCGCCGGGTCCGCTCCCGGCGATCGGCGCTGGCGCGTGCCGACGGTGGAGAATCGCCCGCGGTCGCCACCTTGGGCGAGGAGACGGGCGAGGGCGAAGAGGTTCCCGGGCCGGAGGAGAATGTGCCTCCGCAGGCCGCCGAGCAGCCCCCCGCCGGTACGTAACCGCGCACGCTTCCACACCCTGCAGAACCAGACGCGAGAAGCACCGGGACTCGGAGTCTCGGAAAGTCAACACAAAAAGACACCGGACCTGACAGTGCAATCCGGGCTGGGAGTTCCGGTTCGGACAGGCCCAAGGCGGTGGGTAACTTGCCCCCAGCAGAACGGGAGTTGATAAGATGGCGGAAATCTCGGCTTCAACGGTAGTGAAACTGCGGAAAATGTCCGGGCAGGGCATGATGGACTGCAAGAAGGCCTTGGAGGAAGCCAATGGCGACATGGACAAGGCCATGGAGATTCTCCGCAAGAAGGGGCTGGCCACGCTGGCCAAACGGGCCGAGCGGGAGACCTCCGAAGGAGTCGTAGTCTCCTGGCAAAGCCAGGACGGCAAGGCCGCCGCTCTGGCCACCCTGTGCTGCGAGACGGATTTTGTGGCCAAGAGCGACGATTTCGTGAAACTGGCCAAGGATATCCACGGCTTCATCAGCGCCGCCCGGGGCGATCAGGGCGCGCCGAGCATTCTCCAGACGGTCCTGGCCGGAAAGACCTTCCAGGAAGTGTTGACCGATGTCGTGAGCAGGACGGGCGAGAAGATGCAGGTAGGCGATTTCGCCCGGTTCCGGATCACCGAAAAAGGTCTGATCGGAACCTATGTGCACTTCAACCACAAGGTGGGCAGCATGGTCCTGATTGAGACCAATGACGCCAAGGTGGCTCAAGCTCCCGCCCTCAAGCAGGCCGCCGCGGATATCGCGATGCACATCACGGCCAGCAAGCCCATTGCCCTGGACGTGGAGAGTCTGGACCCGCACCTCGTCGAGCAGGAAAAAGTGATCTACGCCGCCCAGGTGCAGAACAAGCCGCCTCAGGTCGTCGAACGCATCGTGGATGGCAAGCTCAAGAAGTTCTATAGCGACGTTTGCCTGTTGCTGCAGCCCTTCGTCAAGGACGACAGCAAAACCGTCCAGCAGGTTCTGGCCGAGGCGGCCAAGCAGGCCGGGGGCCAGGCCAGCATCAAACAGTTCGTGCGGTTCGAGGTCGGATGACCGGGTGCCAGTACAATCGAGTGCTCCTGAAACTCTCCGGAGAGAGCTTCTGCCTCCCCGGCGAATTCGGGATCAACGGCCCCTCGCTGGAGTCCATTGCAGAACGCATCGATGAAATCTGCAAGCTCGGACCGCAGATTGGCGTGGTCGTCGGCGCCGGCAACTTCATTCGCGGGGAGACGTTTTCGCAGAAGAGCCACATCCCGCGCAACACCGCCGACTACATGGGCATGCTGTGCACGATCATCAATGCCACCGCCCTGCAGGAGACCCTGGAGAAGCTGGGCCGTCAGACGCGTGTCTTGAGCGCCATTGAAGTTGCGGCGATGTGCGAGACCTTCATCCGGCGCCGGGCCCTGCGTCACTTCGAGCAGGGCCGGGTGGTGATCCTGGCCGGAGGGACGGGCAACCCATTCTTCACCACCGACACCTGCGCCGCCCTGCGGGCCGCCGAGCTGGACGCGAACGTGCTCATCAAAGCCACGAAGGTTGACGGGGTCTACAGCGACGATCCCAAGAAGAACCCGCAGGCAACCCTGCTGCCCCGGCTGTCGTACGACGAGGTGCTGCAGCGGGGTCTGCGGATCATGGACCACGCCGCCATCAGCCTGTGCCGGGAGAACCATATCCCGGTGATCGTCCTGAACATCTTCAAGAAAGGCAACATCGCCCGGGCCATCGCGGGCGAGCCGGTGGGCACTCTGATTGATGATTGATGATTGTTGATCTATGATGGAACGGAAAGGGACACGCGTCGGCCTGATCTTCCTTTCGCGACCGGCGCCCCAATCATAAATCGCAAATCCTCAATCATAAATTCTTTTGTGAGGGGTTGATCGATGCCAACACAAACGATCGTTTCGGAAACCCGGTCGAAGATGCAGAAAGCCACCGAGGTGCTGCAGGACGAGCTCAAGGGGTTCCGCGGAGGCCGTGCCACACCGGCCCTGGTGGACCATGTCCGAGTCGAGTACTACGGCAGTCCTACGCCGCTGAAGTCGCTGGCGACCGTTTCGGCGCCGGAGGCGGATGTTCTCGTCATCAAGCCCTTCGATCCCGCGTCCATCAAAGACATCGAGAAGGCGATCAAGAGCAGTGATCTGAGCATTGCCCCCATCATCGAAGGCAAGTTCATCCGGTTGCGGATCCCGCCTCTGAGCGGCGAGAGGAGAAAGCAGCTTGTGCAGCAGGCCAAGCAGGCCGGCGAGCAGGCCAAGGTGAGCATCCGCAACATCCGGCGGGATGCCAACAAGACCCTGGACAAGCAGGAAAAGGACGGCGAGATCACGGAAGACGACCGGGATTCGGCCAAGAAGCAAATCGACGACCTCACCAAGGAATTTACCGACCGCGCCGACGGCCTGGTGACTCACAAAGCGGATGAGATTTTGAAAGACTGATCGACCGGCCCCGTCGAACCTTCCTCCTCCTGAGCGGTGCGCCGGTCCGTCTCGTCGCATCGTCTACGGCCGGTAGCCCGGTCGCGCCAGGCTGAACCCCCGCGGGCGGGAGCCGTAGCACTAGGCGGAGATTCCGAGCCGGCCAACCGGAGGGCTTTTCCAGGCGTTGCTCCCACCGAGGCGCGCACGGCACGTGTGTGCGCGAATGGGGATTCGAAGGGACTCATTCGGAGGTTGAACGATGGAAACGAAGAAACAGGACGCGGGGAAGACGGCGCGGGTTCGAGAACGCAGGCGGCGACGCTGGCCCTGGATCTTGGTTGGCCTGTTGCTTCTGATCCTGGCGATCGGGCTGTTGGTGCCAGTGGTCCTCTCCTCACGGGGCTTCACCCGGTGGATTCAGGCCCGGATCAGTGAGAGCACGGGCGGGCAGGCGGATATCCGCGACCTGTCGGTCGGGTGGTTCCGCGGCGTCCAGGTAGCCGGCTTCAGCCTTCGCGGGCCGAACGGCTGGACCCAGGTCGATGTCGACCGGATCACCACGGGACCCGACTACGGCAGCTTGCTGAGCGGCAATCTGGCCCTGGGCCGAACGATCATCGATCAGCCGCGGGTCGCCATCGATCTGCGCGAGCGGCCGCCGTCCGAGCAGAAGGCCCCCATGGACATGAGCAATCTCGGGCGGATCGGCGAAGTGATCGTCCGCGACGGCCGCGTGCAGTTGACCGACACCACGGGCCAGACAACGCAGATCGGCAGCCTGGACTCGCAGATGAACCTCCAGCCGCCCGGACGGACGTCGACACTTCGCGCCGACCTGGTCGTTCTGGCGGCCGCCCAACAGGCCCCGGGACGGGTGACGGTGGTCGGCGAGGCCACCCCGAGCCGTAAGACGGGCTGGAGTCTCCGCGGCACCACCGGCGCGGTCACCGTCGAGGTCAACGACCTGAACCTGGCCTCCGTCGCTCCCTTCCTGGACCTGGCGGGAGTCCAGGTGCAGGCTCAGGGACGAGTTTCGGGGAACATCACCAGTGCCATCGACGACGGCCAAATCCGCAACCTCGACGCCACGATCACCGGCCAGGACATCGAGATCGCCGGCGACGCCCTCCAGCGAGACCAACTGCAGACCGCGCAATTGAACATCCAGGCCCGCCTGAAGCAATCCGGGGACACGATCGACGTCAGCCAGTTGAGCATGCGAACAGACTGGGCCACCGTCTCGGCCACCGGCACGGTCCCCAAGACGCCGGGTTCGCTCTCCGGGCTCCTGCAGCGCGGCACGGCGTACGATCTGCGGGGCAACTTCGACATCAATCTCGCGGCGGTCCTCTCACAGATGCCCAACACCCTCGGCGTCCGCCCGGGCATGGAGATCACCGGCGGCCGGGCCACCGGAACGATCAATACGGTCACCGAGGCCGGCCGCGCCGCGCTCGTGGCCAAGGCAGAGATCGCGGGCCTGGCCGGCGTGGTGGACAACGAGAAGGTCCGTCTCAGCGCGCCGGTGCAAACCACCATGCAGCTTTCCACCGGCGAACAGGGCGCCCGACTGGATAATCTGACCGTCACCGCGCCCTTCGCGACCGTCAACGCCAGCGGCAACTTCGAGCAGATCCAGTACCAGGGTCAGGCGGACCTGGCCCGATTGCAGGCGGAACTGGGGCCCTTCGTCAATCTCGGGACCTACGAGCTCGCCGGCCGGGTGACGACGAAAGGACAGGTTGCGATCGCCGAGAACGTCACGAATGTCGCCGGCACGCTGTCGGCGCAGCAGCTCGTGCTGGCCGCCGCCGACGGGAACAGCATCGCCGAGCCCCAGGCGAACGTGAACTTTGCCGTGGGGATCAATGGCCCGCAGCAGGCACTGACGATTCAGGACCTCACCGCCCAGGCCGGATTCGGCACCCTCCGCGTCCAGAACGCGGTGGTGCCCACGGGACCGAATTCGCCGGCGTCCCTGAACCTCCTGGTCACCGCGGACAAGGTGGACTTGAGCCGGCTGGAACCATACGCCGAGTTCTTCGGCGCGTTGCCCCGGGACCTGTCGCTGGGTGGGATCGCGCAGTCCCGGGTGACGGTGGCCCGGCAGGAGAACCTGTACCGCTTCTCCTCGGATGCCACGCGCATCCAGGATTTCCGGGTGGCGACGCCGGGAGAGGAGCCCTTCCAGCAGCCGCAGGTGACGGCCGTCTTCAACGTGGCGGTCGATCCGAACCGAAAGACGCTTCACGACGCGACCTGGCAGATTCAAAGCCCGCAGATCACCCTCAAGGGACGGATCACCCAGACAAGTCAGGATAATACCGTCAAGGCACAAGGCGCCGTCGACGGCAAGGTCGATTGGGCGGCGCTCGCGCCGCTGGCCTCCGGCTTCGTCCCGGGACAGCTCACCCTTGCCGGCCAGCGGCCGATGGCGATCAATTTCACCAGCGTCTATCCCGCCGACGATCCGAACGGCCTGCTGGCCCATCTCAACAGCCAGGCGGCGCTCGGGTTCGACCAGGCCGCCTACCTGGGCTTCGACATCGGTCCCACGGAGCTGGACCTGCGCGCGGAGAACGGCCTGGTGACCATCGCCCCGGTCTCCACCACCGTCAACCGGGGCAAGGTGAACTTCGCCGGCAGCGCCAACTTCCGTCAGACACCGGCGGTCCTGACCACGCCGGCCACCCTGAACCTGGCACAGGGCATCCAGATCAACGAGCAGACGGCGCGGACCCTGCTCAAGTACGTCAATCCGCTCTTTGCCGACGCGGTCCGCGTCAGCGGCATCGCCAATCTCGATGTCCGCCAGATGCGCATCCCCCTGCAGGGAAACGTCCGCACCGGGGCGCAATTGGACGGGACTCTCTCGATCAACAAGCTCCAGTTGGGAACCTCCAACCTCCTCAACCAGATCCTGGGCGTCGTCGGCGAATCGATTGAAGGCCAGGTCCTGACCCTCCATCCGACCGTCCTCACTCTGCAAAAAGGCATTCTGCGCTATGATGACATGCAGATCGATATCGGTGACAACCCGGTGA
>JALORE010000439.1 GCA_025459125.1 Planctomycetota bacterium
CCGGATCACTAGTTCCGCTGCCAGAGCGTATGTGCCATTATCCCGCCGGGTAAAGGCCCACAGAGAATCCCCCAGCGGGACCTCATGGAGCAACGGACTGCCCTGGTTCAGGTGAAACCCGGCACCCATGTCCAAGTCCCGCCGGTAGTTGTCTTGTCGCCAGTAGTACAGCAAGGGCACGACAGTGCGCTCCAAGCCAGACACTCACAACGCCAGCACACATGATAGTCATTGCACAGGCTTTGTCCACGCTCCACCCGTTGTTGGTTACCACGGAAATCCGGAATGCAGGGGCAATGCTTCAACGTCAGTCGGCCTTGACTCAGCAGCGCGGATGCGTATATTTGTCGTGGTATAACTACCAAGAAGGAGTACGCCAGGAACGGAATCACGTACGCTCGCTTCTTGGGTGTATTTCGATATTGGTCGCCCCGAGCCTGCTGGTTGAGCCTTGAGAGCTTCCATGAACGCCTGTATGCTGCTGGGAAGAGACTGGAAGCACGCTTTGAGCGAGCTTATCGCTGGTACTCGTTCTCGACTGACGTTATCATCCCCGTACGTAACGGCCGATGGCGTTTCGTTCGTCTTGAACAGCCTGGGCAGCAGCAAGAACTCCTTGAGTGCTCTGACCTTCCTTACTGATTTGTCGCCAACTAATATCTGTGATGGGGCCACCGACCCAAGCGCTCTTGCGTCGTTGATGTCATCGTTGCACAACGTCACCTTGAGGCATCTTCCCAGACTACACGCAAAAGTGTACATCTCTGATGCCAGTTGCGCAATTGTCACATCCGCAAACCTCACCAGCGGAGGTCTCGAAAGGAACTACGAGTATGGGTTGAAGATTGCAGACGCAGCAGTGGTGTCCTCAGTACTCCAGGATGTCTCACGGTATTCGGAGCTTGGCGCGCTGGTCACTCAGGGAGATTTGCGCACGTACTGTGATATTGCGGAGCGGGTACGTGCGGTTTATCAGAAGGAACGTGACTCTGTTGCGAGGTCGGTTCGATCGGAATTCCAGCGACAGTGCGCGGCGGCGCAGGATCAGCTTATGCGGCTGCGCCTGGCTCAGGGGCCGATGCATACCGTGTTCGCGAAGACGATTCTGTACTTGCTTACTCGCTACGGACCCTTGTCAACGGATCAACTACATTCCAAGATCAGGGCCATTCACCCTGATCTGTGTGACGACACGGTCGACAGAGTGATCGATGGCAAGAGCTTTGGCAAGAAATGGAAGCACGCTGTGAGATCGGCGCAACAGCAGCTCAAGAAGAGGAGCCTCGTGACGCTTGAGGGTGAGCACTGGCACCTGGCGTAGAAGCAGCCAATGAGTTGTGGAAATGCGCATGATGCTCGCGGGCCGCTAATTGTTCTGCAGTTGCACGTTCTGGCGGAGGACGTGGAGTTTTTCGCGGATCTCGCCGGACATGCGGCTGTTGGGGAAGTCCTTGACGATCTGCTGGCCGATCTCCAGGGCGCTGGACCAGTGCTTGTCCGAGACGGCCAGGGCGAACTGCACCCCCAGGTTGTGCAGCTTCGTGCGAAAGACGTCCTTGGCCGCCTCCTGCAGGGCCAGGGCCTCGTT
Organism: Planctomycetota bacterium; assembly: GCA_025459125.1. GTDB lineage: Bacteria > Planctomycetota > Phycisphaerae > Sedimentisphaerales > Anaerobacaceae > PLanc-01. The sequence continues at coordinate 1,589 of JALORE010000439.1, forward strand.
GGGCGTCAGGTACATGTCCAGCTCGCGGAGGATTTCCAGGCTGCGGTCGGTCTCCTGCTTGGTGACGGCGTCGTCCCAGGCGGCCAGCAGGATGCGCTTGCGCTCCTCTTTCCGCTCGATGAGCTTCTGGCGCAGCGTTTTGAGCTTGTCGGAGGTGGGATTGGCCCGGATCAGAGACTCGATCTGCAGGCTGGCCTTGACCCACTGGCAGGCGTCGAACAGCTTCTCCACCTGGGCGATCGCCTTGTCGATCCGCTCATCCTGGGTGGCGTTACGGTACTCGTCCACCTGCCGGCGGAGCTCCTCGGCCAGCAGGCGGTATTCGGAGTGGTTCTCGATCTCGTCGACGATCTCGATGGCCCCGTCGAAGTCATTCTGCTTGAGCCGGTCGAAGACCGTCTCCCGCAGCGACCGCTTGTCGTCCTCGCGGAAGGCGATGGCCTTGGCGGCCTCGCTGATGCGCGTGCTGTGGTTGATCTGCAGGAGCCCATCCCGGATGCTCACCATGGCCTTGCTGGCCTCTTCCAGGCGCGTGCTGTTCTCGTTCAGCGTCTCGACGATCCGGGAGACCCGCCCGAGCATGGTCAGCAGGGCGATCAGGAAAATGACCCCGCCGGCCAGGGACACGAGTTGCCAGACGCTCTCCGTGTTCTCGAACGCGCGGACGAAAAAGGACAGGATGAGCACGCCCGCGACGGTGGCGACGATGATGAGGATGTGCCACTTGTAGTGCCGGACCTGGCTGTCTTTCCCGGAGTCCATAGGCCTTCTCCAAAAGAGCAGGATAACTCTTTTCAGCCACCCCCTATTGTACGGGTGGCCAGGCCCCAAGTCAACCGGGTGCGCCCGATGGGGTGCGTGCCCGTCTTTCCAGCGGCCAGGCGGACCCGAACCCGCGTAAACGCGGGACTCCGAACACGCCCCGGGTGGGACGGCGGTCAATAGTCCTTGAACCTCCGTATCCACTCCGGCCAGTCGGCGGTCGTGGCGCCGCCGGCCTTGGTCCAGGGACCGCGCACGTCAAAGGTCTTGTGCCACTTGAGTGTCCACAGTTCCTTGAGGCCCACGGCACGCACCGACCAGTCAAGGAAGAGATGGTTGGTGAAGGCGTTGTGCCGGTCGATGCAGAAGTGCTTCATCTCGGAACCGGCGTCGACCCATTGGCCGTTAAACAGCGGCGGATCGCCCTTGGCGCCATTGATGGTGGGGCCGCCCCCACGCCACATGGTGTCCGCGAAGACCGGAATCTCGCCCGCCTGCCTGACGTTCATGGTCCGCCAGTTCCACTCGCAGGGCCGGTTCTGGATCTTGGTGATGCCGGCCGGGGGGTTGAAGAGCCAGCAGTTCTGCCCAAAACTGGCCTCCTCTCTCATATCCCCGATGCCGCCGCCACCCATGACATACGAGTTGAACGGCCCGCCGTGATTCTCCCCGCTCGGCAACCGTTTCACCGCCATGGGGCAGCGCAGGATCTCGGAACGCGTCTCATACTGGGTGCGCAGAGCGACGACCCACTCGCCCCGTGCCCAACTGATATCCGGCATATTCCCGCTGCAGAAGTAGCCGTTGTTGTCGTTGCAGTACATGTACCAGATCGGGCCCCATTGCTTGAGCAGGGCCCGGCAGGCCACGTTGCGGGCTTGACTCCTGGCCCGCGACAGGGCCGGCATCAGAATCGCCATCAGCAGCGCGATGACGGCGATGACCACCAGCAACTCAATGAGTGTGAAGCCCCTGTGTTTGCGCATGACCTGTCCCCTTCAAGTAGAGCGGTAGCGTGGTGCAGCGACAATGATACCTCCGATGACACCGTGACTCGTTGCACTCGGATGTGAAGGCGATGTCCATAGTCGTCATACCTTCAAGGTAATACCCCTATTTTACCGCAGGTGCGCGCCAAAGACAAGCGGTTTATCGGCCGCTTTTGTGGGGGGGCAGAAACGGCACCGGTGCTTTGGACTTCGGTTCCGGTGCGACCGCTTCCCCGCGACCGAATAGGGAACACGTCGATGATCCAGGGAAACCGCCCTGGTACTTCATGACACTTGACTTTCCGGATGGGTGGCAGCGGCAAGCGCAGCTTGCCGATGGTTTGCCTATCCGCCAGCAGCAAGCTCCGAAGAGGGATCGGGTCCCCAAGTGCGATACTTCGCACTTGGGAGTGGTCTCCCAACGCGGTATTTCGCGTTGGGGGCCCCGAGCCCTTCCCAAACGCGATGAATCGCGTTTGGGGTCCCGACTCCGTTTGCCGCGGCCACCCGGACTACGAAATTCTGAAGAGGGGTCGGTATAAGACCATCGCCAAAGCCTTCGGCCTTGACGATGCCACCCGAAAGGCGGCCTGGAATGTGGACTACTCAATCCCAATCGGTATAAGACCGAAGCCACGGCGGATCCGGCCAACGGCACCGATCCGGCCGGGCGTGCAGATTGTCGTAAGTGGGCTCAGCGAATCAGTTTACGATTACGGGCGGAGGCCGGAGAGGGCCTGGGTCAATTCCGT
>JALORE010000183.1 GCA_025459125.1 Planctomycetota bacterium
GGCTGGGCTACAGGCTTTGTCCCGCGACGACAGGGTGGCCGCGGCAAGGGGAGTCCTCGGAGCTTGCCGATGGCGTTGGCGTCTGTCCCACAAGCCATCGGCAAGCTGCGCTTGCCGCTGCCACCCATCACAGGCCCGAGTGCAGGGACGCGTACGCACCACCTTAGGAGTTTCGACACCCAAGTTCGGTAATCCGAGGCCAGCGCAGGCCGATCTTCGCAGGGCGAGCGTCCCCGCTCGCCGAAAACGTCGTGCGAGGACGCACGACCTACGAAGAGAACCCCGCCCTCAGCCACTACCGAACTTGCTCGTCAAAGCTCATGAGAGTGCTGGTTTCCAGGCCACTCATCTTCCCAGAAAAAAGCGGAGCCTGCCCGAGGGTCGGGCAGGCTCTTAGGTACTCGACGGTTCCATCGTCGTCGTGGAGGAGGACGTGGGACGACGAACGATTACTTTCCCGCGAGTTTCAGAATCTCCGCAGTGGATAGGACGGTGTCGTAGAGCCGCACCTCGTCCAGGGCGCCGTTGAAGGCATTGCCGCCGTTCGGATCGTCGGAGCCGAAGTGCAGGGCCGACTCCGTGTCGAGCCCGAACGAGAAGTTGCCGCTGCCGGTCTCCGCGCCATTGAGGTAGAACCGGGCGGTCGTCCCGTCGAACGTCACGGCGACGTGAGCCCAGGTCCCGATCGGCAGCTTGGCGCCGCCGCTGTTGGGATAGCTGTCGTAGCGGGCGAAGCCGATCGTACCGCTGTCCCGGTTGACCTCGATGTGCCACATCATGTTGTCCAGGGCCCAGCCGTCCCGTTTGCCGATCAGACCCTGCCACTGGTCGCTGGCACCATCCCACTTCGCCCACAGGGCGACGGTGAGCTTGCCGGTCGCGGCCGAGGGGTTGAACGTGCCCAGCTCGACGTTCTGGTGGCCGCCGGTCCCGTCGAAGAGCAGACCCTGGCCGAAGCCGGTCGGGCCGCTGACGTACTTGGCGGGGAGGTTGGCGTTGCCGCCGAACGTGCCGTGGAGCCCGTTGCCGGAGCTGTCTTCGAGATTGCCCTCGAGCTTGTAGTAGGCGACGAGGCCCAGCGGCTTGACGCCGATCTGGATGTCGTCAACATACAGCCGGCCCGTGGCTTTCGACGGGCTGCCCTGCGGGTTGCCCACGCCGATCGTCATCTGGGTGATCGCCGCCAGGTTCACGCCCGCAAAGGCGCTGGTGGCGAGCGTGTACTCGGTCCAGGCCTCCGTGGTCAGGACGACCGGCAGGGGGCAGCTCTTGCTCGCGCCGGCACTGTCCTTGAGCGCGATATAGAAGGCATCGGCGCCGTTGGTCCCCATGCCGTAGACGAAGAGCTTCATCGTGTTGTAGCCGTTGCGGGTCCAGTCCTGGGGCGCGGCCCAGGTGCGGATCGCCTCGGAGGTCTTAGCCTTCGTGTTGTCATAGGCCAGCGGCATGGCCTGGAGACCCGCGTGCACCGTCTTACGCTCGGCGAACGGGGCCGAGAAATTGCCGACGGTTGCGCCGTTGGCCGCGGGGTTCTCAAAGCCGTCCACCCACGTCTGGTAGATCCGGTTGCCTTCATCGTCGGTGTAGCTCTCGAAGTTGTCCACGATGATGGCATTGGCCGTGGTGAAGGTCCAGACGACGCCCTTCCACGGGCTGTCCGGATTGACATCGTTGACGGCGTCCACCCGCCAGAAGTACTGCGTGTTGAACTGCAGGGTGTTGGGATCGAAGCTGGTGCCGTCGACCTGGACGAAGGTCACGCTCGGGTCGCCGGCGCCCGGAGCGCCGTTCACGGCCGTCTGCGACGTGCCCAGGTACAAATGGTGCGTGGCCGCGTGAGCGCCGGCGCTCCAGCCGAGCAGCGTATTGATGTCGACATCCTTGGCGCCGTTGGCCGGCTGCGGATTCAGGACGATGCCGCCGCCGCTGAACTTCATGTTGTCGATGTAGAACCACACCCAGCCGGCGTAGTCGGCGCTGTTGGCGTTGACGACGATCATGAGCTCCAGGTACGTGACCTTGCTGAAGTCGATCCGGCTGAGCTGCTGGCTGTAGTCCCAGGTGACCGAGTCCGTCCGGTCGCCGTTGTTCTGCGACCAGCCCGCCCGGTAGCCCAGGTCCATGTACCCCGCATCGGTATTGATGATCAGGTGCGTCCCGTTCCACGGCGGAATGTCGTCCACCGGCCAGTCGGCCACCTTGTGCGTGATGTCCGCGGTGATCTTGGTGTTGGCGCGGAAGGCGGCCAGGGCGGCGGCCTGGTTCGGGTCCAGGAGGTTCAGGGTCAGGACCGTGGCCCAGGCCCCGGTGGGGACCCAGACGTCGAGGCTGTACTTGCCCAGGGTCACGCCGTTGACGTCGCTGTAGCGGGCATCGGCGCTGCCCCCGACCACCCAGCCGTCCATCGTCTGTTCCCAGTTGCCGATGATGGTATCGGTGCTCTTGCCGGTGGCCACCGGCACGCCGACGATCTGAATGTTGTCAATGTAGAACTTGGTGACCGAGCCGCCGTCCAGGTTCGTCACCAGCGCCAGTTCGAACCACTGGATGCCGGCGTCCGCCACGGCGATCTTGGCCGTCAAGGTATCGGGAAGCACCCACGTGTAGGTGTGGGGCTGCCCATCCCGAATGACGTCCTGGGCGCCGAGCCCGTTCCAGCCGATGTTGTTGTTGGCGCCGGCACTATCGTTATTCTGGGCGTTGATGATCATCTCCACCTGCATCCACGGCGTGGTCATATCGGCCGCCACCGCCGTCACATCTGCCGTGACTTTCACGCCCTTGGTGCCCAGGAGCGCCAGATAGGGTTTCGCATTCAGCAGGGCATTGATGTGCCACCCGCCGGGACCATCGACCTGCAGCGCCTGGGTGCCGGCGGTCGCACCGGTCGTGCTCAGCGTGAGCTTGGCATCCCGGGGCTGCCAGCCATCGAGACCGCCTTCGAAATTCCCCACCACGTCACCGTGGCCGGCGGAAACGAGCGCCACCGCCAGGATGAACGAAAGCAGTGTTGCTTTCTTGCCTGTCATATTACTCCTCCTCAACTACAATAACCTGCTTTGTATCAGCACGGCGCTGATACCTGGGTCTGCGTATACCTCTTTCTTATCCGCCGTGGGATGCGCGCAAAACCCGCGCGCACGTGCACCATGGCACCGATTTTTTGCGGCCTGTCGGGAAGGGTGGTCGGTCAGCGTAGCCCCTGTCGGGTCGGCGTGACCGCAGGAATGATTGTGCTACAGATCACCTACTACTCCACTTCTCCAAACTGAAACAGGCCCCCATACTGCTCTATGGGCCTGTCTGCTTGCCTGAATAGACGCATAGGCGTTTATCTTTATTGCCCACTTATACCAGATTTTCCATTGTGTTGTCAACGGGACTCCAAAGAAGCCAGAGCAATTTCGTATGAGCGGCGGGCACACTTGCGGCATCGACATCCCCCACCTGCGCGGGGGCAGTCCCTATGGATGATCTATGGGATCGCTTGCCAGGGTTTCCCGAGACCATCGGCGAGATGCCGGAAGTCGTCATGGCTGCCCACCATCTGGACGCCGACCAGGGTCTGGCCGGGCCCGGCGGCAGGATGGTCGTTCTCCAAAAGGACGCAGCGGTAGATGATCCCGCCCTCGGAGGGAAGGACCCTCTCTTCCAGACCGTCCCCGGTTGCCGGGCCGACGGCCTGGATTTCCAGGTCATTGTGCTTGAACCGCAGCGGTGCGATGGGGGCCGGGACGTGCATCAGGGGCCGGCTCTGGGCGAAGGCGACGGCATTGTCGGCCGCGCCCCGGCCGGTCTCGATGGCGGAAAGCACGGTGCCGGTGCGAAGATGATCCCGCTGGGCGATGTCCCCGCAAGCGAAGACGCCGGGTACCGACGTCTGTTGGTATGCGTCCACGATGATACCCCGGCCGGTCCTCAGTCCCGCCTGTGCGAACAGTTGCAGCGTCCGGACGGCCCCCACCGTGGTCAAGACCAACTCGCCGGTCAACGTGCCGGCGTCATTCAGTATCACCTGCAGGCGCCCCTCGGCCTTGGATATCGTCTCAGCGTACCGGGACGTTATCACGTTGATTCCCATGTTCTGCAGCCGGTGGGCGAGGACGGCGGCTGCACGGGGGCCAAGCTGCAGCGGCATGAGCCGGTCCATCTTCTCCACCAGCGTCACATTCAGCCCGGCCTCGCGTCCATAGACGGCCGCCTCGACCCCGCTGATGCCGCCGCCGAGGATGACCAAGTGGCGGGTGCCTGCAAGCCGCTCCCGGATTACCAGGCTCTGGGAGACCCCCCAGAGAGGAATGACATCCCGGGGCAGGTCCCGGGCAAAGGCCAACAGGGCGGGGGACGCCCCCGTCGCCAGGATGAGGGCGTCGAACCGTTCCTCGTGTCCTCCGGCCACCACGGTTCGGGCGCAGGTATCGATGTGGACGGCCGGGCTGTTCAGACGCAGGTCGATTCCGTGCTCGCGATACCAGTCCTGCGTTCGCAGATAGATGCTGTCGAGCTGGACCTGGCCGAACGCCAGAGCGACGACCCGGGGACGAAAGTACGGCAGCACCGTCTCGCCCGAATACAGCACCACCTCCGCGCCGCGACGACGTGCCTGCCCGGCGGCTTCCACGCCCGCATGGCCGGCGCCGACCACTCCAATCCGCATGGTGCATACCTCCAACTCAACCAGATCGCCCCAACACCCTTGGAGCTTCCGATAGAATGAACCTCAGTATGTCATTGTGAGGAGCGCCGCGACGCAGCAATCTCAATCCCCGGCATGGAGATCACTTCGCGGCGCTCGCAATGACATGCCAGTAGTTTTCGCCATGGTTTTCACTCGGTCCGAGACTCCTAAGGAATCCCCGCATTTCCCATAGGATGAGCGGGCCGCCGGACATCCTTACGGTCCGGAAGCAGGGCGGTTCACAGCTTCCGAGGAGCAGGGACAAGACTGTGGCGGTCGTCACTCGATGCGCCCGCCGACGATCTCCAGGGCCCAGGCGTGCGCGCAGGGCGGGGCGTTGCGGATCTCCGATGGAATTTTCACGGACAGGCCCTCCGGCGTGAGCGTCCAGGTGACATTGCCCTTCGATCCCAGCAGCTTCACTGATTTGGCGGCCTTGAGCGGTGGAACCTGGATTTGTTCGGGCGGGGCGGTCTGGCCCTCCGTCGCCAGGCAGATCGCGTAGAGCTTCTCGCCTTTCTTCGTCAGGCAGACGGGGCCAACTTTGTAGGGCGGGATGGGCCGTGTGCCGTAGATCGCTTCGCCGTTGACACGCAGCCATTGGCCGATCTCTCTCATCCGCTCCCGGGCCGGCTCGGGCAATTCGCCGTCGGGGCTGGGGCCCACGTTGAGCAGGAAGTTGCCGCCTTTGGCCACGATGTTGACGAGCAGGTGAATGAGCTGGCGGGTGGATTTGTATTGGTCATCCGCCTGGTACGACCACTGTCTGGCCATCGTCATGCAGGTTTCCCAGACGTAAGGCATGGCCTTCTCGGGGACTTCCTGCTCCGGCGTGCGGTAGTTCTCATAGCGGCCGCCGACCGTGCGATCGACCACGAGCAGGCCCGGCTGGTGACTCCGTGCCATGGCGGCCAGTCTGGGCATGTCGATATCCTGCTTCGGCGGGCGGACCTGGCCGCCGTCGAGCCAGAGGATATCGACCGGGCCGTAGTGGGTCATCAGCTCCCCAACGATGCTGTGCGTGAAAGCGACGAAGCTCGCCCATTTCTCCGGGTGCTGGCTCGTGTCGTAATTGACATTACGGTCTTTGTGGGGCCAGTCGGGGGACCAGTAGCCGGAATGGTGCCAGTCGGATTTCGAATAGTACGCCCCGATGCCAAAGCCTCCCGCGCGGAACGCATTGAAGACCTCGCGGACGACATCCGCCTTTGGGTTGGCGTGGAACGGGCACGAGGCGTCGGTCGTGCGGTAGTCGGTCTGCTTCGTGTCGAACAGGCAGAAGCCATCGTGGTGCTTGGTGGTGAAGACGACGTACTTCATCCCGGCGTCCTGCGCGGCGGCTGCCCAGGTGCTCGGATCGAACTTTTGTGGGTTGAAGGTCTTATTGAGGGCCACGTAATCCCGGAAGAACTGTTCGAAGTCCTTGCCCCGCTGCGTCCAGGCGGGCAGACCATCGGGTCGGGCCCACTTGTCCGCCTCGACCAGCGGCCAGGACTCGATGCAGCCCCACTGGCTGTAAATCCCCCAGTGCATCATGAAACCGAACTTCCAATCCTGGAACCGGTCGAGCTTGTCCCATACGAGCGGATCGGTCTCCTGGTCGCCCGGCGCTTGTTTGCCGATCGGCGGATACGAGAGGAAGTTTGCGAGGATATGACCCAGGATCTGCTCGCCGTGCGCATTGGCGTGGACGGCGTCGCGCTTGAACGAAGCCAGCTCTCTGCCGCTGTCCCGAAGATACTGACCCCATGCGGCTTCCATATCGAGGAAGCCGGCTCCGACCTCGCCGGCGAGCTTCTGCAACTCCTGGTTGTAGGGTGTGCTGTGCACACCGTCGGCACTGAGGAACCCTTCCGCCCGTGGATCGACGGAACCAAAGGCCCCGGTCATCAGCAGGATGTCGGGCTGGGCCGCTTCGCGGATTTGCCGGATGACCTCCCGGATGGACTCGATGTCGTTGCGGTGGCTGATCCCGCCGATCATGACCAGGTCGGGACTGTGGTCGAGGACGTACTTCTGGACGCGGCCCGGGTACTTGTACCACCAGCAGCCGGTGGAACCCCGTACGCACGTGGTCTTCTCGATCTGGCATTTCGGATGCCGCCGTTCGACGATGAGGTTCCAGCACGAGCGGCTGGTGTCGTTGACAATGCTGTCGCCCAGCATGACGACCTGCAGCGCGCCGCCCTCCGTCAGGAGTTTGCCCGTCTTCGGCAGCTTCTCCCAGCGCTCGACGGGTGGACGGTACTGTACCGGCGGGATCTCGGCATAGGCCTTCTGAATCTGCTCCAGTGTCCGTTCGTTGCTGCGGATGATAATCCCCTCCTCGCCGCCGGGGACGGGCACAGCCACCAGGAGACTCCAGACGGCGACAGATGCCACGCGTGCGATCGGACTCATCGGTCTTTCCTCCTGTCCACGTATCGGCAAAACCCCTAACGGACACGTTGCGGGAGCCATGATACGCTCCGGGGCAAAACGACGCAATCGTGAGGGGTGACGTAGGCCTGGAGTCAGATCGTCTGTCGCCGTGATCCTTATCGTTTCGGCCTGTGTCTCCCTGGTCTCGGCGCAGACGCGCGGACCCGGACCGAAGCCCGATCCTGCGATTCGGGTGCGCGACGGTTTCATGCTGAGCATCGCTCTGGCGGATATCGACCGCGCGCGATTCCCGGCATTTGATGCGCAGGGGACGCTGTTCGTGTCGCAGCCGGACAGTGGCCAGATCCCGGCGTGCCGGGATGAGAATGACGACGGCTACTACGAGACGACCGTGGTCTTCGTGAAGGACCATCCCCCCGTGCAGGGGATGTTCTGGCACGAGGGCTGGCTGTGGTTCACCGAAAGCGGCGCCATCTTCCGGGGCCGCGACGCGACCGGCGACGGCGTGGCCGACGCGCAGCAACCGGTGATTCCGGACGGCCAACTGCCCAAAGGCGGACACGAATGGCCGTCCAGTCTCATCCACCAGGACGACGAAGGCTTCGACTACCGATCTCGCTCGTCAGAACTCATTGAGTAGCCGTATTCCGTGAAGTGCGCAAAGAAGACGGGTGGCAGCCTCGTCTGACGGGCTGCCACCCGTCGGTATGGCGAACGGACTTGTGAATTACTTCTTGCGGCGGCCCTCTTTGGCCTGTTGCAGCAGGGTCCTGGCACGCTTCGCGATCTGGTCGTTGGTCGTGGCCTGGATGACCTTCTCGAGCGGCTCGACGAGTTCTGCCGCATAGGGCCACGGGCCGCGGCCGCGCATCAGCCTCTCGGCAATCGTCACCGCAGCAATACCGGCCTCCTGCTGCACCTCGGCATCGCGCAGATACGGCAGGATCACGTTCATCGCCTCGGGCGAGTCGATCTTGCCCAGGATACCGAGCAGTTGTCTCTTCTCGTTGATACGCTGGACCAGGCTCCCCGCCTGCTGGCACATGTCGAGACGCTGTTCGAGCGTCATATCGCCGCGGGCCGCCAGATCGAGATAGCTCCGCACAAAGAGCGTCTTCTCGGCGGAGTCGCTGGTCTTGCGGGCCAGGGCCAGCAGGTCCGGGGCCGCATCCGCGGTTCTCCAACTGCCCAGGGCACGGATCGCGGCGGAACGCACCTCGGCGTTGCTGCTGTCGACCAGGGCGCGAACGGTCTTCAGGGAGTTCGGCCCGCCGATGGCGGCGACCACCCGGAGCAGGGCGGTTTGCTGGGCCGGCTTGACCTGACTGAGTCGGCCCGCCAGCTTTTCGGCCTGCGCCAGCGGGTCCTTGGCCTTGGTGCACGCGGCGGTAATGGCCTGTTCTGCCGCGGTCAGATCCTGCGGGCTCTGCGCGCCGTCGAGCAGCTCGAGCAGGGTGGGCAACTGGTCGGCGCCGCCCAGATCGCCGATCATCTTCATCGCCTCCTGGCGGGTCCTGGCATCGGCACTGCGCGCGGCCTGTTGCAGGGCGGGCATACTGTCCTTGATCCGCCGGCGGCTCATCAGGTCCAGGGCCAGACGCTGTTTGTCGGGCTCGCCACTCTGAAACATCTGCATCACCGCGCCATCGGCCTCGCGCCCCGGCATCGTCGCCAGGCTCGCTTGGGCGGCCTGGGCGATCTCAGCGGTGCTGTCGTCCAGCAGTTGCACGAAGACGGGCACCGCGGCGGCATCACCCAGCTCCGTGACGGCTTGGAGCGCCGCGACGCGAACGGGCGTCGGCCCGGTCCGGGCCGCGTCCAGCAAAGCCGGCACCGCTGCCTTATCGCCGCGGCAGCCCAGGGCCTGGATGATCAGAACCTGATTGTCCGCCGGGAGATTCCCCATCTCGTTGGCCAGAGCCTTGGTAACGCGGTCGCCCGGCAGGTCGCGCGAGGCCTGCACCGCCGCGGAGAACAGGATGTAATCATCGCTCCGCAGGTATTGCCGCAGCAGCTTGGGACCGCCCCGGGCGCGGGTGAGGATCGCGCCGCGCAGGGCGCCGCCGCGGACTTGGTGGGCGGCATCAAGCTTCAGCAGCTCATCGTAAATCGCGACCGCTTGTTCCTTCTGGTCGGCGGCGGCCAGCGCCTCCGCGCAGCGGAACAGACCTTCGCAGAAGTCCAGCTTGGCCGCCGCGGGTGCCTGGGGCAGCGCGGCTTGCAGGGCTTGGGCCGCCTCGGTCGTGCCGATCTTGCCCATGGCCCGCGCGGCCGCCTGCGCGACCACCACATCCGAGTCACTTAGGAATTTTGTCAGGGCACCGACCGCCTGGGCGTCCCGGCGGACGCCGATGCTGCCGATGACGCCGACGAGCGGCAGGCCTCTGACCTTGCCCAACGCACTGCGGAAGGCCGCATCGACCGCCGGGTCCGGATTGGGCTCCAGGGCGTAACGAGCGTTATGGGAAAGGTCCTCGCTGCCGAGCAGGGCCGCCAGCGGGGCGATGGAGTCTTTGCCGCCCATGATGGCGAGCTGCCGGCAGGCCGCGATCTTGTCCTGGCGCGAGGCCTCCGAACTCTTGAGCACGGCAATGAGCTTGGCCTCGTCCCCCTGGGACGCGACGGTCTGCGCGACCATCGGCACGGCCGAGGTCAGCAGCAGCGCGACGATCATAACCAGATGCATTCTTGTTTTCGACATGATAATCTCCTCGAACAAGTTGCCAGTTCCCAGTTCTCAGTCCGACTGTCAACTGGCCACTGTCAACTGACAACTATATGACCCAGGGCTCGCGCATGGCGCGGGAGCGGAACCGGTTCGCTTCGACGTCGTTGACGAACTCTTCTTTGGCCGGATCGAGCTTCATGTCGCGCTTCAGCCACATGCAGATATTGGCCGCGTGCACGGTAGACATGGACCGGTGCATCATCACCGGGTTGGCCACGGTCTGACGCCGCGACTTGACGCAATCGAGGAAGTTGCGGACGTGGCTCATCGGCCGCTGCGTGCGGGCGCAGTAGTCGTCCACGAGCTTCTTGAAGTCCGCCATCCACGCGGGATTGGAGACCTCCGGTTTGGAGTAGCCGTCAGCGATCGCGACCCAGCCCTCGGTGCCCTCGTAGCGGACGCCGCAGGAGCCGTGCCAGATCTTCTTGTCCATGTCGCGTTCGAGGACCAGCTTGATCCCGTTGGCGAAGGTGGCCACCATGCCGTCGCCGCTGTCGTTGTTCACGTACTTGTACTCGACCGGCGAGGTCTCCCAGAGCCCCAGCGCCACCTGGCACTGGGCGAACGTGTGGGCGCCCCATTCGCCGATGCAACTCGTGTGGAAATCGTAGTGGTTGCGCCAACTGCCGCTGCAGTAAGCGGCGTTGTAGGGCCGCCAGGGACACGGACCCAGCCAGGCGTCCCAATCCACTTCTTCCTTCGGCGGCAGCGGCTGCTCCGGCAGCCAGTCGTGCCGCATCTCCGCCGCGTCCCACGGGGCGATGTGCGCCCGGACCGTGTGGATTTTGCCGAGGTAGCCCAGCCGCAGCAGCTCGTTGGCGAAGGTGAAGTTGCCTTCGCTGAGCCGCTGGATGCCGGACTGGTAGACCCGCCGATAGCGCTGGGCGGTCGCCACCACCGCCTGGCCCTCCGCGAACGTCATGGCCGACGGCTTCTCCGAGTACACGTCCTTGCCCGCCCGCATGGCCAGGACGGCCGCCATCGCGTGCCAGCGGTCGCCGGTGGTGCTCAGGACCGCGTCGATGTCGGTGCGGGTGGCCAGGAACTCCCGGATGTCCGCGTACACCTTGCAGTCGCCGTTGCCGTAGCGGGTGTCCACCAGGGCCTTGACCTTCTCGCGGCGCTGCTTCTGCGGGTCGCAGGTGGCCACGAACTGCACGTCCTTCTCCGGCAGCATCCAGTTGAGATCGTGTGTGCCGCGGTTGCCGATCCCGATGCCGCCCAGGATGATGCGCTCGCTGGGCGGGACCGCGCCGTCCCGGCCGAACACCGAGGCCGGCACGAGGGCGGGCACCGCCGCCAGCGCCGCCGTGCGCCCGAGGAATGCTCGCCGCGAAAGATGGGGCTTCTTGTCAGACATGGCAATCTCCTCTTGGTATTGATTATGGATGATTGATGATGGCTGATGAGCCCGAACCGGCGTCAACCATCATCGTTACCCAGACCTGAGGGGACATTCTACCCTCGGCCCGCCCCCGCGCCCACACAAAAGGACCGCCCATTCCGGCCGGCCTATGGTCCCCGCGTACAGGTACGGCATGCGCCAACTGGGTGGCATCGTCAAGGCCGCTGGCCTTGGCGATGGTCGTACGCACGGCAAGACCACCCTCGCCAAGCTGCGCATGGGGCCCCAAACGCGGTTCATCGCGTTTGGGAACCCCTGGCGATGCCACCCAGCGCGCCGCGCGACATTGCGTTTGCCCCTGCGGCACATATGCCCCACCCTATCCAATACCGCGGTCCCGGAGTATGATGCTCCTTCTCGTGCGAAGAAATAGATGGCCCAAGGGGTATGACGATGCACTTGAAGAGCGTGCGGTTTCACCCGGATCGATATCCGACGCGGGAGCACTATCCTTTCACACTGGAGCTTTTCCATCAGACGGCCGGATTGGATTTCCCCACGCCGGTGACGCTGTTCGTCGGCGAAAACGGCGCCGGCAAGTCAACGCTGCTGGAGGCGCTTGCCCGCCGGTGCGAGATCTTCATCTGGCGGGAGGGCGGCCGGACCCGCTACCGGGTGAACCCCTACGAGGACCTGCTCTGGCACTACCTCTCCGTCGAATGGGTGAACGGCTCGGTCCCCGGCTCGTTTTTCGGGTCCTCCGTGTTCCAGGACTTCGCCCGCATCCTGGACGAGTGGGCCGCCACGGATCCCGGCCAGCTCGATTACTTCGGCGGCCGGTCCCTCCTGACCCAGTCCCATGGCCAGTCGATCATGTCCTTTTTCCGCGCCCGCTACGCCATAAAAGGTCTGTACGTGCTCGACGAGCCCGAGACCGCCTTGTCCCCCAAGACCCAATTGGCCCTGCTCGACCTCCTGGAAAAGATGAGCGCCGCCGGCCACGCCCAGTTCCTCATCGCCACGCACTCGCCCATTCTCTTATCCTGTCCCGGCGCCACCATCTACAGCTTCGACCGCGCCCCCATCGCCCCGATCCCCTACGAGCAAACCGACCACTACCGGACCTACAAGAATTTCATGGCCCGCCGGCTCTCCTGAGCTTCTCGACGTCGATCAGAATACGGCGAGCAGAAGCGTATGATTGGGTCGGCGCAGCGCATACGCTGCCGATGCCGGTGACGTCCTGCGCCAGCCGTCCTTGGAGGTTGCATAGTGAAGCCAGCATCAGTGAAATGGCGTGGAGCTGCCCAGAAAGCGTCCCGGACGGCGTGCTGGGCCAAGGTCATGGCGAAATGGCTCATTGCCCGGGGGCAGTCCGGAGGAGCGAGGTGGCACGTCGTGAACTTCCTCGGGCCTGCCAACTGCGAATCGAGGGGGGTGGTGGATCTTCTTGCGGTGCGTAAGGACCACGGAACGCAAGGCGGTGCAGTCAAGAAGGGCGACTTGTTCGATCTGGTCCTGATCCAGGTGAAGGGCGGCACCGCACCGCTCCCAACGCGCGGGGATATTGCCAGACTGCGGAAGGTGGCGACGTATCACAGAGCCAAGGCAGTGGTCTTATGCGAATGGAGACGCCGAAAGTCCCTTGAGCTCTTCATTTTGAGGAGGAATCGGTGGGTTCCCGTGGAGCCGAGCGACGTCTTTTGAAGAGTGGGGGAAGTCGCCGAAAGGATGGGAAGATGATGTTGCCGCAAAAAACGCAAGAGACGCAAAGAAGAGAGAGGCATACGATCGCGTCTGCCTTCTCTTTTGACCATGACTTGGGGAGCGGAGAACTATGAGAGATCGCATCTTTGAACTCACTGACATCGCCATTGAAGGACGACTCATCGTTGAGGTCAAGGCCGCCAGAGCCATCGTCGACGACCACGTCGCCCAGACGCTTGGCTACCTGCGTTCCGCGCGTACTGAGCATGGGGTTCTCGTAAACTTCGGCGCGCCTGAGTTCCAGATTCGAAAGCTCGTTATGTCTGGAGTTTTACACCAACCGAAGCGTGACGGTCCACCTCCCCTCCTGACTGTCCTCTTTGCGTCTTTTTGCGTTTTCTGCGGCTATCTATCTTCTTCTTGTCTTGCGGCTGGGTCCGGGGTGGCGGCCCTGGGCTTGCCGGTCTTTCGGCACCAGGGGGTCGTGCTGGATTACGAGGACCTGCGGTACAACCCCCGTGACGACATCATTTACCCCAGCGTCGTCGAGGCCCACAAGTTCTTTGCCCGGCCGCTGGGGCGGTATTACCTGTACTACGCGCCGCACGATACGCCCGGAGGCATCTGCCTGGCCTATGCCGATGCGCTGGAAGGGCCTTGGCGGGAGTACGACGCCAACCCCGTCATCACGCGCGCATGGGTGGGGCACTATGAGGTGTCGCACGTGTCCGGGCCGGATGCGATCTGGAATCCCGAGGAGAAGAAGCTGTTCCTCTACTACCACGGCGAGAATTCGGTGACGCGCCTGGCCTCCAGTGCCGATGGGATTCACTTCGACTACCAGGGCAGCGTGGTCACCACCGACATGTTCGATGATGTCTCGGAGGCTTCGTACGGCCGCGTGGCCCGCTACAACCTCCCGGGCAAGGACAACCGCTACATCATGCTCCTGATGGGCAACAACCGCGGGACGCGGCGGATCTACCTGGCCTGGTCGAAGGATGGGCGCCAATGGGAGACGCGCCGCACGCCGCTGATGGATCCGCCGCCCGGTACGGATCAGGTGGCGGGGGCCTGGTACCTGCCGTGGCAGGGCAAACACTACCTGATCGTACACGCCAATCGGGCCGCCGATCCCGGGGCGTTCAACGTCAACTTCAATCTCTATGTGGCTGAGGTGGATGCGGCCTTCGAGCGGACACAGCATCTCGGCCTGTTCTACAGTCGGACCGCGGTCTCACCGGCCAACGAGGCGGTGATGTCGCCCTGCATGGTGGCGGAAGGCAACCGGCTCTACATGTTCCTCAACATTGGGCCTCGGCTGCACAACAAGATCGCCCTGGCCGTGGCGGAGGTCCCACCTTCGGTCCGGGCGGGCACGCATGACACCATCTCCCGCCAGATCGATCTGAGCGGCTCGTGGCAGTTCGACGTGGATCCGGAGGATGTGGGCGTGCGGGAGAAGTGGTTTGAGGGCAGGCGTTCGTTCCAACGGCAGATCCAGGTGCCGGGGGCGTGGAATGCGCAGGGCGTCGAGTTCGAGACGCAGGAGCAGTTGCAGCGCTACCTGGCCCAGCCGGTCGAAGAGAAGTTGCGGGGGCCGGGCACCGAGGCGGATCGACTCTTTCACGTCTATCCGGGACCCGGTTGGTACCGGCGCATCGTCCAGGTCCCTGGAGCCTGGCGGGGTCGGACGATCTGGCTCAAGTTCGGCGGCGTGCACCGCAACGCGGACGTCTGGATCGACGGCCGGCACGTCGGGACGCATATCGGTTATGTGGTGCCCTTCGAGTATGACGTAACGGAATTCGTCACGCCGGGACGGGAGGCGGCGATCACGCTGCGCGTCGATGCTCGGCGCAACCGCGATATCGACCCGCTGATGGGCTGCATGGATACGCTCGATTTCCTCTATCTCACCTGGGGCGGCGTCCATCGCGGCGTTTCGCTGGAGGCCACGGGAGACTCCTGGCTCGACGATGTGTTCGTCGTGCCGCACGTGGCCGACGGGAGCGTGGAGGTCCGGGTGACGCCGGGACACGCCACCGCTGCGGTGTACCGGCCCCTGCGTGTGGCCGTGGAGGTGCGCGATCAGCAGGACCAGCGCGTGGCCGGGTGCGACGCGCCGCTACCCTGGGAATCGACGACGGCCGTGACCTTGCGAGTTCCCGATGCCAGGCCCTGGTCGCCCGAGCGGCCTCACCTTTACGTCGCGCACGTGACCTGCCTGGACGGCCAGAAGCGGCTGGATGAGAAGCGCGTTCGCTTCGGCCTGCGCGAGTTTCGCGTCGCAGGCGGCCGGTTCCTTCTCAACGGCCAGCCGATCTTTCTGCGGGGCTACGGGGACGATTGCATCTACCCGAACACCATCGCGCCGCCCGTCGACCGCGGGGAGTATCGCAAGCGGTTCCAGGTTGTGAAGGACTTCGGTTTCAACTTCGCGCGGCACCACAGTTGGATGCCCGTTGAGGAGTATCTCGATGCAGCGGATGAGATGGGCATCATGCTCCAACCCGAGTTTCCCATCGCCTACCGCTGGGACCTGGCCGCGAAGCCCGAAACGAAGGCTCTCTATCTGAAGCTCTGGCAGGAGATGATCCGGCGCAATCGCAACCATCCGTCGATCGTGGCCTGGTGCATGGGCAATGAGCTGTACGACAGCTTCGAGCAGGCGCCCGCGATGTACCGGCTGGCGAAGGAGCTCGATCCGACCCGCCCGGTGATCGATTCCGACGGTGTCGCGCGCAAGCCGCGTGAGACTCTCGATTACGCGGTCTGGCAGTTCAGCGAATCGGCCTCCTGCGGGTACCAGGATGCGAAGTACCGGTTCGAGCCGGGCTCGCTGCCGGTGGTGGCCCACGAGATGGGGTACTTCGTCACCTTGCCCGACCTGCGGCAGCTCGAGCTGTTCCGCGAGGGTTTGAAGCCGTACTGGCTCTACGAGGTACGGGACAAAGCAAGAAGTACGGGAGCCGAGAGCGCCTACCTCCGCTGGGTCGATTGCTCCAACCGTTTGCAGGCGGCTTGTCTCAAGACGAACATCGAAGCGGCCCGCCGGTCCAGTCTCCAGGGCTACCACGTCTGGCTCTTCCAGGACTATCCCTGGTGCGCCGAGGGCGTGGTGGACATGTTCTACCGGCCCAAAGCCGTCACTGCCGAGCGGTTCCGTGCCTTCAACGCGCCGACGGTTCTCCTGCCGGCCCAGGACCGGCGCAACTACCGGTGCGGGGAGAAGGTCGAGTTTCCCCTGAGCGTGTCCCGCTACGAGCAGCCGGCCACGGCGGGGGCAACGCTGCATTGGGAGCTGCGTAGCGGCGAGGAACGCCTGGCAACCGGGGCGCAGACAGGTCTGGCGATTCCGTGCGGCGAGGTCCGGCATTTGACGACTATCTCGTTCGAAGTCCCGCGCCTACCCCGCGCCGAGCAGCTTCGACTGACCGTACAGCTCGACGATACGCAGGGCCCGGCGGCCAACGAGTGGAAGATCTGGTGCTTTCCGGCCGAACGGCGGGTGACGGGCAAGTTCGCCGTCGCCGGCTCAAACTGGCTGCAACTTCGGTATCCGCAATCTGCCGACAAGGAACAAGCGCAGCTCCTGGTCACGGATCGGTGGGAGCCGGCGGTGCTGGACCGCCTGGCCGCCGGCGGCCGGGTCTTGATGCTCGACCCGGAGCCGGTCTTCCCCGCGGCCAAGACGCGCTATCGGCCCTCCGGCTGGGACCCCAGCGATCCCGCCGGCCACGTGGGCACGATCTTCGATTCCCAGCACCCGGCCCTGCGGGCCATGCCCGCCGAGGGCTGGTGCGACCTGCAGTTCTACGATCTGATCCAGGGCGGCAAGGCGGTTCTCCTGGAGAAGACCCCGGTGACCGGTGAGCCGATCCTTCGCATGATCGACGTGCCGCAACGGTTGGCGCGCAAAGCCTACCTGTTCGAGATGAAAGTGGGCCCGGGTAAGCTCCTGGTCAGCGGTCTGAACTTCTCTGCCGCCGTACCGGCAGACGATCCGGCGGCGGCCTATTGCCTGGATGAGCTGGTCCGCTATACGCTGAGCGATGAGTTCTTGCCGGGGGCGAACGTGGCCCCGGAGGAGTTGCGAGCTCTACTGGACTCCAAGGTTCGTTGACATCACACGCTTGTCAGGGAGGATAGCGATGCGCATCGGGATCATCTCCGATACCCACGACCACCATGGTCATGTCAGGCAGGCGATTGACATCTTTCGCAGGTATGGCGTCCGCTACGTTTTGCATGGCGGCGACATCGTGGCCCCATTCACGATCCGCGCGTTTGGCGAATTGCGGGAGGCGAAGCTCATCGCGGTCTACGGGAACAACGACGGCGAGAAGCTCCTGCTGAGGTCCACCGTCGAGAGCTTGGGCGGGGAGATTCATGAATACTGCTACAAGGGCGAACTGGCCGGCCGGAAGATTTGCATGATGCATACGGACCATCTGGCCGAGGAAGCGATCAAAAGCCAGAGGTACGACCTGGTCGTCTACGGCCACACGCACCGCCAGGATATCCGCCGGGAGGGCAGGACGCTCATCGTCAACCCGGGCGAAGCCACGGACTGGATCACCGGCTCCGCCCGGGTGGCGATTGTCGATCTCGATGACATGAGCTGCGCGACCGAGGCGCTGGGTCAAGAACAAGTTTGAAGTCTGATGGTTGATTCTTGATTGTTGGTTGCGGACAGCAAATCGAGAATCATACCTCCCACTTCACGGTTCCATCGGGCTCTCACGTGCGGATCTTTTTCAGGTTGTTCAGCGAAATCTTGGCGCCCTGGAGCGGCGGGACGGCGTCTTTCTCTTCCTCGATGATGTACCACCGGGTAGTGCCGGCAGCGCGAACGAGCTGGAAGATCTCGGCCCATTTCACGTCGCCTTCGCCGATCATGGCCTTGGGATTCTTGGCGGAGTGCTCCTTGAGGTGGATGGTCACCGCCCGGCCCGGATAACGCTTCAGATAGGCCACCGGATCGCCGCCGCCATCCATGCAGTTGCCGCTGTCGAGTTGCATGATGAAATCCCGGCTGGTGTTGCTGGCGATGATATCCCAGCCGGTGGTGCCGTCGAGCGGGGCGAAGTCGTGCTGATGGGCATGGTAGCCGACCCACATTCCCTGCGGCTTGACCTTCTCGACCAGCACGTTGAACCGCCGGGCGTACCCGAGCCAGGTCTCCTTGGGATTGGTCTCACTGGGTTGGAGCCAGGGAACGATGAGATACGTGTTGCCCAGGACCTTGTTGAACTCGATCGTGGCGGCCAGGTTCTCGTCCGCGAGCGTCTCCATCGCGGTGTGCGTGCCGCAGCAGACCAGGCCGTTATCGTCGAGCATCTTGCGGATATCCTTGGCCTTGCACTCGTAGTAGCCCGCGAACTCGACGCCCTGGTAGCCCATTTTTGCCACCTTGGCGATCGTGCCGGACAGGTCTTTCTGGGCCTCGCTGCGAACGGAGTAGAGCTGCAGGCCGATCGGAATCTTGCCTCCCTTTGCCATAGTTCTGCTTTCCCCTTCCTGCCTGCAGCCGGTGCCGACGACGGTCAGTGCGGCCGCGGACGCGGTCGTTGCCAGGAAACTCCGACGGGACAGGTCTGCACGGGTCGATTGCGCCTTCATGCTCCTTCACCTCTCTCATGCTGTATGCGATCCGGTTTCGGCGGCGGATCCTTCGCCTGGATTGTCCACTTGGACGGGTGCGATTGTAGTCCCGTCCCGCGCCTTCGTCAAATCCAGAAGATGTCTCCCCGACTCCGCTGGCCGCTGCCACCCACCCCCTCTACCCGGAGGTTCAATTGACATGAAGCACTATGGACGGACGACGAAGGGACCGAGCGTGACTTCCCTCGGCAGCCTCCGGGTTGTCACCGGCCCGCTCGATCCATGCTCGTTGGCGCCCAGATCGGGCGCTGCGCCGAAATACTCCGCGGCGGCCATCGAGAACACCTGCTCCTGTGCCCGTGAGTAAGCTGCGGCGCCTGCATTGACGCCGGGACTGGAGGCCGGCAGGGCATGATTCTCCCGATCCATGAACAACGGGTCCTCATTTATGAGATGGTGCGCGCCGGGGATCGGGCCGGCATCGTAATGGGCGGTATTGTCGAAGAACAGACAATAGTCGATGACCGGCTGTGCGGCGCCGGTCGTGACAAAATCGCCCTTGACCAGGGCGCACTTGGTGAGGTGGCTGAAGATGTTGTTGAGGATGACCAGCCGCGGCGCCAGGGTGATGCCGGCGTCGCACCCGTCGAAGGTGTTGTTGTAGATCGTTGCTTTCTCTTCCATGGCGGAGCCCCGGTAGTTCTCCTGGGATTGCTCGTCGTGCATGCAGCTTACGCCGGCGCCGCGGCAGTTCCGGAAGATGTTGTGGTGAATGAAGAACTCCCGGCGGGAGTCGCCGGCGTAGTTGATGAGCTGGATGCCGCTCTGGCCCGATCCGACGACGAGATTGTAGCAGAACACGTGCGTGCGGGGCTGGGCCTTGTCCGGATGCAGGCGGACCTCGATGCCGTCCTCGCGGGCGTTGACGAGCGTATTGTGGTCGATCATCCAGTCGCGGGTGTTGTCGCAATCGATGTTGTCGTCGCCGGAGCCTTCGATGTGGCAATAGGCGACGCGGCCGCCGCCCCGGGTCAGGGAGACCTGGTCTTTCCCGCCGGTGAATTTGCAGTGGAGGATCTCCGCCCACGTGCTCGTGATATTGGCGGTATGCAGACCGTTGCCCTGGACCCAGACCCCGATGAGCCGCGCGGCGCCGGCGGCGGCCGGCGGCGCCGAGAGCTCCAGCCATTCCTCGGCGCCGGGAGGGCCCTGGATTACGACGGCGTCGCGATCCTCGTCATTGCGGGACGCGAGATACGCGGAGGCAATGATGACGCGCTTGTTGATGTTGATAGGCTTGGTGTTCGCGTAGGTTCCCGGGGCCAGCAGAAGGATATCGCCGTCCTTGGCCGAAGCGAGCGCCGCCTGGATCACGTCGGTGCCGGGATCGACCGGGATCGTCGCCGCGGCACAGACTCCGGTGACTGATCCTGCCAGCACGAGCAGGGGGATAATGCGATGCATGCCTGGTACGTTCATACGATACTCCTTCGATCCCCAAGACAAGCCTCTGCGGTTCGCTCGCCGGATCATGCGTCTGCAGGTTGTGATCTCCATGATACCGCGCACCGCCGCTGCGTCAACGCAGAGCTGGCGCAGAGTTCCGAACGCGGGGAGACTGAGTCGGGTGGCATCGTCAAGGCCGAAGGCCTTGGCGATGGTCCTGCGCACGGGCACGCCACCATCGCCAGGCTGCGCTTGACGATGCCACCCGCTGCGCACGCGGCCTGCGCTTGCCCTGCGCGTCCATCGCTCCCGAGTTGCGGTGGAGACGAGGGCTGATTAGAATGGCTCGCGGTGACGCCGGACGTGGCACCGCCGCCCTCGGCGGTGTTCGACTCCCAGCCGAGGGCGGCTGGGTTACATGCCCTCACGGGCACACTACGAACCAGCCCGCTTGGGAGAAGGCCATGACGCATATCGTAAGTCGTCGTACGTTCCTGAAAATGGCGGGAGCCGGTGTTCTCGCGGGTTCCCTTGTCACGCCGGGTGCGGCCGCGGCGCCGCGGTCGGGCAGGCGGCCGAATGTACTGCTGATCCTGGCCGACGACATGGGATTCTCCGATCTGGGCTGTTTCGGGTCGGAGATTCGTACGCCGAACCTGGACCGGCTGGCCACCAGTGGGCTCCGCATGCCGCAGTTCTATAACGCCGCCCGCTGCTGCCCGACGCGGGCTTCGTTGCTGACGGGCCTCTACCAGCACCAGGCAGGTGTTGGGAACATGGACGGCAACCAGGGCACGCCCCAGTACCAGGGCTTCCTCAACGACCAGTGCCTGACGATCGCCGAGGTCCTCAAAGGCGCCGGCTACAACACGTATATGGCGGGCAAATGGCACGTCGGTAACGCCCAGGGCCGCTGGCCGTGCGATCGTGGCTTCGACCGCTATTTCGGCCTGGTCACCGGGTCGAGCAACTACTACACCAATATCGACTGCAAGGACCCGGCCCAACGCGAGACGATGCTGCTCGATGGAGAGCGGTTCGATCCGCCGCCCGTGACCGAGGACATGTGGCGCCAGAACCAAGGCTTCTACATGACCGATGCCTTCACCGACCATGCGATCGAGTTCCTCGGTCAGCAGCAGGGTTCGGACCAGCCGTTCTTCCTGTACCTGGCCTACACAGCTCCGCACTGGCCCTTGCACGCCTTCCCGGAGGACATCGCCAGGTATCGCGGCAAGTACACGCAGGGCTGGGATCGGTTGCGGGAGCAACGCTATCAGCGTCAACTCGAGCTGGGCCTGTTCGACCGCTCGGTCAAGTTGTCGCCCCGCAGTCCCGAGGTGCCGGCGTGGGAGCAGGCGAGCGCGGCTGTACAGGACGAGTTCGACCTGGAGATGGCGATCTATGCCGCGATGATCGACCGCATGGATCGCAATATCGGCCGCGTGCTCGACCAGCTCAAAGCCCTGGGCCAGTTTGAGGATACGCTGATTCTCTTCCTGGCCGACAACGGCGGCTGCCATACGACCCCGAGCTACAAACATCTCCAGGGCACGCCCGGCGGGCCCAACTCGTTCCCGTGCTACGGCTACATGGGCGCGAACGTCAGCAACGTGCCTTTCCGCCTGCAGAAGCAGTTCATCCACGAAGGCGGGATCGCCACGCCCTTCATCGCGCACTATCCCCGGCTGATCCGGCCGGGCCGCATCGATCCGCAGCCGGGACACATCATCGACATCATGCCCACCCTGGCGGACCTGTGCCGCGCCGAATACCCTGCCACGCGCCACGGCAAATCGCTCAAGCCTCTGCAGGGTGTCAGCCTGCGTCCGGCGTTCGAAGGCAAGCCGCTGGCGCGCCGGGACCCGCTGTACTGGGAGCACATCGGCAATCGGGGCGTGCGGATCGGGGATTGGAAGCTTGTCGCCGCCAAGCCGAACCTGCGGTGGGAGCTGTACGACATGAAGGAAGATCGCTCCGAGCTCAACGACCTGAGCGACAAGCTCCCCCAGAAGAAGCAGGAGCTGCTGGCCATCTACGAGCAGTGGGCCAAGGTCAACCGCGTCAGACCCTGGACCCGCAAGCAGTAGGGCCTTTCCGAAATCGTGACGTTGAGATTGCTTCGCTTCGCTCGCAATGACAGACAACGCACGGCCTGTCATTGCGAGGAGCACAGCGACGACGCAGTCTCAACCTGGGGGACGAGAGATTGCTCTGTCGCGCCCCCAGCCCAGATCCTTCGCTGTGCTCAGCAAGACAAAAGAGCGCAAGGACTTCTCCGAATCCGTATCACTTGTTCTTACGCTGGTCGAGGCGTTCGCCGGCGGGGCGGGGGACGGGGATGTCCAGCCCGCCGCTGGCTTCGAGCTCGTCAAAGAGCTGCTTCTTCAGGGCCTCGATCTGGTCGCGGAACGCGGGGACGCTGATCAGGTTGTGCCGTTCGTGCGGGTCCGTCTGCAGGTCGTAGAAGCCGTCGTAATCCCACACGCCGTGATAGAAGATGTACTTGTACCGCTCCGTGCGGAGCGCGAACACGGTCGGCGTGGCCGGGAAGTTCCACTCCCAATGGTACTCATACAGGATGTGATCGCGCCAGGAGGTTGTTTCGCCGCGCAGCAGGGGCACGAAGGATCGGCCGTCCATCCCCGCCTGCGGCGGGACCGGGACGCCCGCGGCCTCCAGGAGCGTCGGCGCGATATCGATGTTCTGCACCATCGGCGTCACCTGTGTCCCCGGCTTGATCCATCCCGGTGCATAGGCGAGCATCGGGATGCGAATCGATTCCTCGAAGGCGTCGCGCTTGTCGTAGAAGCCGTGCTCGCCGAGAGCGAAACCGTTGTCGCCCATGTAGATCACCAGCGTGGACCGGCTCAGGCCCGATTCATCGAGATAGCTCAGCACCCGGCCGAGATTCTCGTCGAGCCCGTGCAGGGTCTCGCAGTACTGATGGTAGAGATCGTCGAAGGAGGGAACCGGATCGTTATCGTACGGCCCGGTCTCCATGTGATCCACGCCGTGAATGCTGTACCGGCGCTCGCGGACCCAATGAGGCTGCGTCTGGTAGTTCTCCTCGGTGTTGGCCATCGTCTCCGGGCGCACGATGGGACTCTGCGCGTACCGCCCCGCGTGACGCGGCGCCGGCTGGAACGGGTAATGAACGGCCTTGTGCGAAAGATAGAGGAAGAAAGGCCGCTGCTGGTCCCGACCGGTCTTGAGCCAGTCCAGCGCCCGGTCGGTCAGGACATCCGTCGTGTATCCCTGGAACTGCTGTCGCCGGCCGTTGATGTTGAGGACGGGATCGACGTACTCGCCCTGACCCTTGAAACTGGCCCAGTAGTCGAAGCCGGGCCGGGGGCCATCCCGCTCCTCTCCCATGTGCCATTTGCCGATGAAGGCGGTCTGGTAACCGGCCTGCTGCAGGTACTGGGGGAAGAACACGGTCCCGGGCGGCTCCGGCCGCTGGTTGTCCACGATGCGGTGGTGGTGCATGTACCGGCCGGTGAGGATCGACGCCCGGCTGGGTGAGCACAGGGACGTGCTGACAAACGCGTTGACCAGATGGGCGCCTTGTTGTGCCATCCGATCCAGGTTGGGCGTTTCCAGGAACGTCGGCGCCTGCGGCAGGAACCCGAGGAAGTCATACCGGTGATCGTCACTGAGCACCAGGATGATGTTCCGTCCAGAAGTCTTGTTGTCTCGCTCGCGCCGGTTGGCCCATGCGGCCGGGCCGAGCAGGGCGGCGGCGGCCGTACCACGGCAGACCAGCCTGAGGAAATCGCGCCGCGTGGAGCCGGGGGTTCGTCGTTTCATGCGGTTTGCCATGGTCGTATCCTTCTGACGGAAACTGCCTTGGAGGCGTCGGTTGCCAACGCCGGCGCAGATCGTATGCCTGAGGCGCGGCGGCGTCAATCCTGAGGTCGCGGGGCATTCCCTCGGGCACGCCCCTGGTGCTTCATGACAATTGACTCTCCGGATGGGTGGCAGCGGCAAGCGCGGCTTGCCGCTGGTTTGCGTATCCGCCATCGGCAAGCTCCGAAGAGGGTTCGGGTCCCCAAGTGCGATACTTCGCACTTGGAAGCCCTTCCCAAGCGCGACGAATCGCGACTGGGGTCCCGACTCCACTTGCCGCTGCCACCCACCACTTCTACCCGGAGGTTCCATTGGCATGAAGCACCAGGGCGCAGATCCGCGGATGGAATCCTCAAACAATCGCTGCCCCACCCGTGTATATTTCAATAGGATACGTGGAAGGGCAGGATCAACGGTATGAGAAGAGATCAAGGCAGTATCAGGACAGGAGGCCGGACGGGAGTCACGGCGGTGCTGTTGCTGGCCGGCTGGATCGGCCCGGGCCAGGCGGGCGAGGTGCCCTCGCCCGGAGCGGAGGGCAGCAGGTGGGTCATCGACGACTTCTCGGCACAAGCCCGGAAGGCCGCACGGGCGGCGATCTGGCAGTTTGTGGCCGAGCGGGGAACGGCGGCCGGCAGCGTACGCATGGAGGAACAGGAGGGTCGCACGTGCCTGCATCTGATGGGGACCGTTTCACCGACGGCCAAGGCCGGTCCGATTGAGGCCCGGCGGTCTCTTTATGTGCGGGGCCAGCCATTCGATGCCCGGGCCTACGAGGGCATCCAGCTGATCGTGAAAGGAACCAGCGGCAGCGCCGCCCTCCACCTGCGGACGAGGGAAGCGCGGAGTCTGGGTCAATACTACCGGATCGAGTTTCCCCTCAGCGGACAATGGCAGGAGATCAAGCTCCCGTTCGGGAAGTTCCTGCCCGCCGCTATGAGGCCGCCGCTGAATCCGGCCCAACTGATGAGCATATCGGTGGTCGCCGGTCAGAATGGGTCGCAGGCGGACGTCTACATCGACGAAATCGCGTTCTATCGAGAGCGGACTATGTACAGGCAATTGACACCCGCAGAAGAGCGGGTCATCGTGCACAAAGGCACGGAAGCGCCGTTTACCGGCAAGTATGACAGGCATTTCGAGAAGGGGGTCTACACGTGCAAGCGCTGCGGGTCCGAGTTGTTCGAGTCCGCGAGCAAGTTCCGCTCGGACTGCGGCTGGCCCAGCTTCGACGAGCAGATTCCCGGGCGCGTCCAATGGCAAACGGACGCCGACGGCCGGCGCACCGAGGTCATCTGCAATAACTGCGGCGCCCATCTGGGCCACGTCTTTCTGGGCGAGGGCTACACCGAGAAGAACACGCGTTACTGTGTGAACTCGATCTCCATGGACTTCATCCCCGCCGAGAAACGAGCTCAGAAGACAGATGATGCCGTAGGGGCGGGCCCCCGTGCCCGCCCGGATGGAGCAGGGCAACCACAGGGGGTTGCCCCTACAAATCCGCAATCCGCAATCCGCAATCCGCAATCGACGGCGCGGGCGCTGTTCGCCTCGGGGTGCTTCTGGGGCACGGAGTACTACCTGCAGCGAGCTGGCGGTGTGATCTCCACCACAGTCGGTTTCAGCGGCGGCCACGTCGAGAACCCGACGTATAAACAGGTCTGCACCGGCCGGACCGGTCACGCGGAGACCGTCGAGGTCATCTACGACCCCGCGAAGACCAGTTACGAGCAGTTGGCCAGGCTGTTTTTCGAGACACACGACTTCACGCAGGTCAACCGCCAGGGCCCGGACATCGGTCCGCAGTACCGTTCCGCGATTTTCTATCTGGATGACGAGCAGAAGCAGATCGCCGAGCGCCTGGTCCGGCAACTGCGCCAGATGGGCTACGACGTGAAGACCGAGATCACGCCGGCGGGCAAATTCTGGGTGGCGGAGGATTATCACCAGGACTACTACAACACCACCGGCAAAACTCCGTACTGCCACGTCTACCGCCCGATCTTCCCGCCGCAGCCGGTCCCAGCGTCCCGCGGTAGGGGCGAAGAATCTCTCGCCCCGACGAATGGATAACAACGATCCGCTCCCAGGCTCAGCGGGGCTCCCGTCCCGAGCGAAGAGGAAAAGGGGACATTCTACTTTTTCATCCTTTTCGCTGTCGGGGCTGACTGAAAAAGTAGAATGTCCCCTTTTCCCCATCCCGTCAGCCTTTGAGCGGATCGTTGATGGATAATGGTGGGGACGTGATGATGGGCGGATGATCATTCGCCCCTACGAGGCTCGAAGCGGCCGTAGCGCAGCGCGAGCGTGGGGAGAACGAGGAGATTGAGCACGGTCGAGGTCACCAGGCCGCCCAGAATGACGATGGCCATTGGGCCCTCGATCTCGCGGCCGGCCTCCCCGGAGCCCAGGGCCAGGGGCAGCAGACCCAGCGCCGTCACCGCAGCCGTCATCAGAATGGGGATGACACGTTCCGAGGCCCCCCGCAGGGCGGCGTCGAGGCCCCAGGTCAGGCCTTCTTGGTCCACCAAGTGCTCGAAATGCGAGATCATCATGATCGAGTTGCGCGTGGTAATGCCGAAGAGCGTGACGAAGCCGACGAGCGAGCCGATGGTCAGCCCGCCTTCCCCGGATTTGCCGAGCACGGTGGTCAGCCAGACCGCCAGGACACCGCCGATCAGCGAGAACGGCACATTGACCAGCACCAGCACCAGGTTGCGTGTATTGTGCAAAGCCAAGGTCAACAGCAGCACAATCCCCACGGCGGCGATGCCGGAATGCAGCAGGAGTTGCCGCTGCGCCTCGGCCTGCGCCTGGGCGGCGCCGCTGAACACGGCATAGGTGCCGCTGGGGAAACGGACCTTCACGGCGATCTGTCTCTTCGCATCGGTGACGAAGGAGGTTACGTTCCGCCCGGGGGCGGCGCAGGTCACCGTCTGGCGGCGGCGCGCGCCCTCGTGCAGGATCGATGGTCGCCCGCTCGTGGGGTAGATTGCCGCCAATTCGTGGAGGGGCACCCGCAGGCCCTGCGGACTCGCCAGCAGCAGCTCGCCGATGGTCTCGGGGTCCCGGCGGCTGGGCTCCTCCAGGATGACGGCCACGCCGGCGACTTCATTGCCCCGGTGTGTCTGTGCCACGACCGTTCCCTGGTAAGCGGTCTGGACGGCCTCCAGGACTTCCGCAGGGCGAAAGCCGAATTGCGTCAGCCGGTCGGGCCGCAGACGGACCGCCATGCGCGGCGCGCCGGGCGGCGACTTGACCTGTACGTCTGCGGCGCCGGGCACGGTGCCCAGGACTCGGGCCACTTCGGCCGCTTTGGCGTCCAGCACCGCCAGGTCTTCACCGAAGATGTTGACGACGACCGGCGCTGTCTCGCCGGTCAGGGTCTCGCCGATGCGATCGCCGAGGAAGGTCAACACCTCGAAGCTGATCCCGGGGAACTTCCGGAGCATGGCGCGGATCTCGTCGGCCATTGTCTCTTCCTGCGCGGCCGAAAGGGGTTTGAGATCGACGTGGAATTCGCTGCGGTGCGGCCCCCACGGGTCTTCGCCCAGCTCGGCACGCCCGACCTGCTGTTCGATGGTAGCGATGTTCGGGTGTTGGAGCAGCTCCTCGGAAATCCGTCGTCCGATGCGGAGCATTTCCGGTAGCGACGTGCCCGGGGCGGCGAACACCTGCAGGACGAAATGACCCTCGCGAAACTCCGGCAGGAACTCGCCCCCAAAGAACGGCAGCCGGGTCAGGGCGGCCAGGCAAACCACCGCCACCAGGACGATGACCGTTCGCGGCCGGCGCGTCGTGAGCCTCAGCGCCCAGCCGTAGACGATCTTCAGAGCGTGTTGCAGGCGCGGCTCCCCGGTTCTTCTCGCGCCGCGGCCGAACAACAGGTACGCCAGGGCCGGGGTCAGAGTCAGCGCCACCAACAGGGAGGCCAGGATGGCGAGGATGTAGCTCAGCGCCAGCGGCGCGAAGAAGCTCCCTTGCAATCCGGTCAGCGTCAGCACGGGCAGGAAGACCAGAGCGACAATGAAAGTGGCGTAGACCACGGCGCTGCGAACTTCGAGCGAGGCCTCCAGCACGACGTGAAACACGGGACGGGGCTGTGGGAGCATCCGGTTCTCGCGCAGCCGGCGGAAGATGTTCTCCACGTCGATGATCGCATCGTCCACGACTTCTCCCAGGGCGATGGCCAGGCCCCCGAGCGTGATCGTGTTGATGGTGATGCCCAGCCGCTCCAGGGCAATTACCGCCGTCAGCAGCGACAGCGGAATGGCGGTCACCGAAATGAACGCCGTGCGGACGCTGCCCAGCAACAGAAACAGCACGATCGTCACCAGCAGGCCGCCCAACGCCAGGGAGTGTCTCATGTTGCGCAGGGCGTTCTCGATGAAGGTGGCCGGCCGGTGCAGGCGGGGATAGAGCGTGATGCCCTCGCTCGCAAAGACCGGTTTCATCTCCGCCAGGGCGGCTTCGAGGGCGAGGGTGACTTCCATCGTGTTGGCGCCGAACTGGCTGGCCATCGTCATCAGCACGCCGGGCCTGCCCATAATGACGGTGTCGCCAAATTTGGGCTCCGCGCCCTCCACGACGTGGGCCACGTCCCGGAGCCGAACGCTGCCGCCGTTGCTATGGGTCACCACCACCGCGCCGAGCACTTCCGGCGTCAGCGCCTGGCCTTCGGTCTGGATCGTAATGCGTTGGTTGCCGGTTTCGATGAAGCCGGCCCCGTAAACCCCGGTCGAGACCCGCGCGGCGGCCAGAACGTCGGACCAGGTCAGGTGGTACGTCATGAGACGGTCGGGCCGGACCTGGACCTGAAGCTGGCGTACTTCGCCGCCGAATATCCGACAGGCCGCCACGCCGGGCACGGAGAGCAGGCGGGGTTTGAGCGTCCAGTCCGCGAAGCTCCGCAACTGCATCGGCGTCATCCGGTCCGAGACCAGACCGATCTTGAGCAGGTCCATGGTGGAGGACGTCAACGGTGTCATACGTGGCGTCTGCACGCCGGCGGGCAACTCGCCGGCGGTCTCGGCCAGCTTCTCCGCGAGCATCTGGCGGGCCCGAAAGACATCGGTGCCTTCCCGGAAGACGGCGCTGATGATGGACAGCCCCTCGATGGACTCCGAGCGGAGCGATTCCATGTCGCCCAGGCCGTTGATCATCGTCTCGATCGGGCGCGTGACCAGCAGTTCCACCTGTTCGGGGGACAGCCCGGGCGATTCGGTCTGAATCACCACCTGCGGCTGCACGAAGTCGGGAAAGACGTCGAGCTTGGCGTGTTGGGCCACGTAGAGCCCATAGGCGAGCAGGATGCAGGCCAACGCCACCACGACGCCGCGGAACCGCAAGGAGAATCGGACGAGGGCTTGCAGCATGGGGACCTACTCCTCGCCCCCTTGGCCTTTGAGTTCCTCCGAGAGCAACTGTTGCGCCCCGACGACCACGACGTTCTCCTGCGGCTGGAGGCCCGCGGCGACGAACCAGCCGGTGCCGCTCGGATGCTCCAGGGTCACGGCCCGGCGCTGGAAGGTGTCGGCGCCCGTCTGGCGATAGACGAAAGTCTCCCCCTCGTGGCGCAACACGGCGTTGCGCGGTACGAGGACGCCGGACCGCTGGGGGCCGGCAAGGGTCAGCCATGCGGCCAGCACCGTTCCGGGCACCAGCCCATCGGTCCGGGCCAGGAGGAGGAAGCCGTCCGTCTGCAGTTGTGCATCGGCCGCGGGGGCAGGGCCGAGGATTTGGGCCGGGATGGGATGGTCCGGCGCCGCCACCGGCGCCAGGCGTCCCCCGGCCGGCGCCGTCTTCGGACTCTCGCCAAGCGGCAGGTCCACGCGGACCAGGGCCTGCTCCTGCGCGACCAGGGAATGGACCAGTTCCGCCAGGTCTTCTCGTGCCGCGACCGCTTTGCCCCAGCCCAGCAGCAGACGCGCCTGCGCGGATTCGAGTTGAATCCGGTCGCGCGTCAGCGTCGCTTCGGCCGCCTCCAGGGCACGGGCGGAAGCATTGTGGTCCTGAGAATAGAGGACCTTGAGCCGTTCGAACTCCCGGGTGGACGCCTGCAACGCCACCCGGGCCGAGGCGGCTTCCGTCAGGAGAGCCGCCAAAGGTGCGGGATCGAGAACACGGCCCCAGCCCTTGACCTCTGCCGGCGCTTCGGCCGCGGCCAGGGATGCCACTTTCAGTCCCATCCGGGTCTGCGTGTCCGGATCGAGCCGGACGATGGTCTTGCCTTGGGCATCCTGTTGCAGGAACGACTCCTCGGCCGGTTCCTCGGCGCCCGGCTCTCCCTGGGTCTGGGGGTGCTTCAGAAGGTCCTGGAGGCCCGGATACTGCAGAAGGATGACCACGCCCGCGGCTCCCAGCGCCAGGCCGATCAGGATTCCTGCGAAGACTTTGCTCACGAGTGGTTCTCCTTGACCGTCTGAGAACGGGGGTTCTGCTCGACGGCCGTCAGACCTGCGAAGGGAATCTGCACGGCGTCCTCAAGTTGGCCGAGAGCTTGTTGCCTCCGGATGATGGCGTCAACATAAGCCAACTCCGTTTCAGACGCCTCCAACTGGGCCGAGCGCAGGTCCAGTTGGTCGGCGGCGCCGACCCGGACCATCTCCTCGATCGATTGAACGTGGCGTCGCTGTACTTCCCGCAAGGCATCGATCTGCCGCGTCTGTTCCTGCGCGGCGGTCCAAGCCGCCGTCGCCTGATCGATCTGGGCGACAACCTGGGCCTGCAGCGCCAGAAAGCGGGCGGCGGCCTCGGTGCGCTTGGCCTGGGCCTCGGCGACCGGGCCCTGGTTGTGGTGCCAGAGGGGAACGTCCAGGCCCAGTGCCAATCCCCATTTGTGTGCCCCTTGATCGTACTCATAACCGGGGCCGAGGTGGATGTCGGGGTACTGCCGGGCGATTTCCAGTTGGAGGGCGGACTGGCTGGCTGCATAGTCGGCCAGGGCGGCGCGGATATCCGCGCGCTCGTGCAAAGCACGCCGTCGCATCTCGGCCGATACCAAGTCGCTCCCAACGCTGGTGGACACGTCGGCGACCTCGGATTTCAGCTCCCGTCCTTCGAGCGCCCGCAGCGGTACGCCGAGAGCCTCGGCTACGGCGGCACGGTTTTCGACGGCCTGACGCTGGGCTTCGACCACGTCGGCCTGTGCCCTGATCAGGGCCGTCCGCGCCGTGATCAGCTCGGTGGCGGCGACCGCGCCCGCGGACAGGCGGCCCTCCAGCAGCTTGAGGACCCGTTGTTGTGCGGCCAGGATCTCCTGCTGCACGAGGACGCGGCGCCGGGCCGCCGTGTAGTCCAGCCAGCTCGTTCGCAGGCGGCTGCGCACCTGCCAGGCCTGCGCGACCAGGCTCAACCGGGCCGCTTCGGAGGCGTGCTGCGCTTGGGCCACGCGGTAGGTGCGTTTGCCGGCGGTCTCGATGGTGCCGCTGAGAGTCAGAGCGGTCACCCAGGGCGACACCCCGCTCTCGGAATTGGAAGTATACTGCGGCGCCAGCTCCGCGGCCGGGTTCGGGCGCGCGCCGGCGGTCCTGACACCCGCCCGGGCCACGGCCCACTGGGCGCGTGCCACATCCAGGCTCGGATGGTAGTAAATGGCCACCAGCGTCAGTGTCTGGTCATTCCACTGGCGCAGAGGCCACTCGGGCAGACTCTGCGGCAGATGTTGCTCCAGAAACCGCTTCAGGCCCGGGTCATCGAGCGAGCGGCAGCGATTCCGCAAATAAGCATGAGACGGTGAAGGTAACTACCGGCGGGTCCGGGAGTTGAGGGGATTTCTACGGGGAGCAGCAGATTCGCATTCATT
>JALORE010000184.1 GCA_025459125.1 Planctomycetota bacterium
CATCGTGAAGCTGCCCGGCGGAATCAACCGGAACACCATCCCCGTCCGGGCCGCCCTCACCTCCAACGGCAAGCCAAGTTCCGATACCGCCCGACGCTGGCGATCCTGGGCCTCCCGACTGCCCGTGGCCAACCCGTCCAGAGAGGCGTACTGGGCATTCGCCACTTCCATCAAATCCTCCGGTAGGATCAATCCCTTGGCCGGCGACGGTGACCCCTCCGGTCGCCTGAGTGCCTGCGGCTGTGCTCGCCCGGCCAACAGCCTGACCAGCTCGCCAGCGGTAGCAGGTCGCCCGCTCGGGTCCTTGGCCAATGCCCCTTGCAGCGCCTCGTTGACCGCGGTCGAGACATCCTCCAACGGCTCCGGCTCCTCGTGGAGAATCTGATACGTGAGTTCCCCGGTGTGGAAGGGCGGCTGGCCACTCAGGCACTCGTAACAGACGACGCCCAGCGAGTAGATATCCATCGCCGCCGTGGGCTTCTTGCCACGAACCTGCTCCGGACTCATGTATGGTAGTGTGCCCGAGGTGTCCTGCTTGCCAGTGACACTCGTATATGAGTCCTTCATCTCCCGCGCAATGCCGAAGTCCATCAGTCGCGCTTCGCCGTCCTTGCCGATCATGATGTTCGAGGGCTTCAGGTCCCGGTGGCATACTGGCGGTGTCCGCCCATGGGCGTAGTCCAAGGCCGCGGCTACACGCTCCATAATGGTCAGCACCTCATTCGGGGCCAAGCGACCGTTCCCGCTCGTTGCGAGCTTCTGCTCCAGCGTCTGACCATCGACGTACTCCATGACCAAGTACTTCATGTCGCCATCGGAATGAAACCCGTACAGGCGAATGATGTTCGGGTGGGTCAGGTTGATCGCCGTGATGGCCTCGCGGCGCAGGCTCTCCACCGCGCGCACGTTGTCAGACAGCTCGGGCGGGAGCACTTTGACCGCCACGCGCCGGTCCTCCATCTCCATGTCCTCCGCCAAGTAGACCACACCCATGCCGCCCTTGCCGAGCTTCTTCAAGATACGGTACTGGCACCCAAGGATCGTGGGGCCTCGGCGCTGAGTCACCGCATTGTCAAGGGTGTCGTAGCGTACCGAACCACTCGGGACCGTCGGGTGTTTGTCAAGGTCGTCCTCGGCCGTTGCAGCGCGGTCGAGCCTCTCGTTGCAGTGCCGGCACTTGACAGCCGCATCCTGGATCTCTTCGGCGCAGAAAGGACAGCGCTTCATGCACAAAACCTCCGTAAGTGCCTGCCGGCACAAGCCTTGTAATGGCCTCCCAGGCAGAACCGGGGGCGGATCCAGTCCGGAGACGCCCCCGCTTGCTCCGTCACCATGCTACGGGAAAGCCAATGGTAAGTCAAAGAATTCGACAATTGCTGAAGATAGACATGTTACTGCGAGGTCCTATAGTGCCTTAGATGTACTATAGAAGGGCCAAATGGATGTAAACCCCATCAAAAGACAATAGAGTCATATAAGAAGAGATGGAACTGTCGCGACCTGATGCGTGTTCGCACGGCTGCCAACATGCGGCCGCGAACCTCCGCGTAACCGATTCCTTGAAAGGAGGACAGAGAAATGAGAAAGACACTCAACCCCTTTACCCTGCTCTACTTAACCCTCGCTCTTCTGGGGGCCAACTGTGCTGGTCCCCAGGGGAGCAAACTCGTTCTGCAGGGAGACCAGCAGATGGCGGTGGGAAACTACAGTTCCGCGGCCGACCAATACCGCAAGGTGCTGGTGCAGGACGCGAACGATCCACCCCGCCTGCGGCTGGCCATGGCCCTGATCCGGTCCGGCCGGCACACCGAGGCCCTCGCGGAACTGGCCAAGGTCAAACAGGACTTGCACCAGAGCCTGTATCTCAAAGCACTCTGCTGCGTCGCCCTCAACGACGTGGCCCAGGCGGAGCAGTTCATCGAGCAGGCCCTCCAGGAGAAACCGGACGACAGCCGGACCCTCGCTCTCCTGGGGCGCGTCAAGTTTCTGCAGAAGGAGTACGCCCGCAGCGCCGAGGCCTACCAGAACGCCGTGGCCAATTCCGCCAATGACACCGTCCGGACGACCCTGCACTACAATCTCGCCATGGCCCAGTTGCTGGCCGGCCGCTTCAAGCAGGCCGACGACACGTTCCGACTGTACCTCATCAAACAGAAGTTCATCACCAAGGAGGACAACCGTCTGGCCGGCGCGATTGCCTACGCCGCCGGAGATCGGGAGCGGGCCTTCAGACACTGGAAGACCCTCACCAGCAAGGAGCAGCAGAAGATCCTCAACGCCCTCGACGACCAGCCCACGCAGGCCGCTGAAGTCGCCATGAACAACGGATAGAGAAAGGAAGGTGTGACATGAGAAGCATCATTTTCAGATTCACGGTACTGCTGTTGCTGGCGACGACGCTCTCCCCGGGACCCGCGCTTCCGCAAGAGGCTCTGGAGAGGACAGGCTACCTGCCACAATTTGAAAGCTCCAAGGAGAACCTCGCGGCTTTGGAAACGAACCTCGCCAAGACGGGGGAACTCGCCGACGTCCTCAAGAAGGGCAACGATGAGCTGAGCGAGGCCATCCGGCAATACCGCCAAGATCACAAGCCTGAGGCCAAAGATCGTGTGTACGGGCTTCTGGGCGACCTGGCTGGCGCCACGGTCCGACAGATCGATGACATCGTGGCCAACAAGGACAAGATGCGTGACGGCATCAGCCAGGTTCTCTACAAGATGCAGAATATCGAGCGCACCTTGACGGACCGGCACAAGGGATTTGCGGAGTCGGTCGGTCGGGTCCGCGTGGACGCGGAAGAAGTCAAGAAGCGTCTGCGGGAGCTCGCCCGGAAGGTCAAATCCGACCCGCAGAATCTCGGTCTCCGCAAGGAGTTCCGCAACGAATTGTTCCGGCTCCGCAGTCTCGACCAGCGATTCAGGATTCAGCAGGGTCACCAACGGCTCACGGAGAAGTTCGCGAAACAGGTCGCCGCCGCCCACCAGTTCTTCGAACAGTTACACAACGGCACGGACTTGCTGGTCTCGAACCTGGAACAGCAGAAGGAGTTCCTCGTGATGAAGGTGAGTCTGCTGAAAGACGCGGCCCAGATGGAAGCGTGGCTGCGCGGCGAGGGGGAGAACAGCGTGTCCGGCGTGGCGCTGATGACCAAGATCGGGGAGCTGTCCCACGCGCTCGAGAAGTTCAACGCGGCCACGGACGTGCTCGTCGAATTCAATGATATCGATACGCTGATCCAGAGTCTTCCGGACGCCGGCGCGATCTTCGGCATGGACAATTCCGCCGACGCCAAGGGCACCAGTTTCGAAGACAAGTACGTGGAATACTTCCTCAAGAACTGAGACCAAAGGAGGCCGAACATGAACGCGTTGTATGCCACCATCGTCACGATCCTCGTGACGCTCTACCTGTGCTGCGCCGCCCCGGGGAAGGAGGATTCCCTCTTTCCGAACCCGACCCAGGTCAAGAACGACAAACCTACCCTGGAAGCAGCCGTGGCGCAGTTTGAAGGGGTCCTCCAGGACTCCACCGCAGGACAGCGAAACACCCTCCAAGCCAACGACCAGTACAACCAGGGGAGGACGGAAGAACTGCAACGCCTGCTCGCGGAGAAGCAGACGTACCTGCAAAGCATACCCGAGATTGTGACCCGTCAGTTCGAGGCGTTGATGCAACGGTTTGCGGGCTCCGATCAGCAAACCAAGAACAAGATGGCCAACGATCTGCGGGCCCAATGGCAGGCCAAGGAGGCCCAGGTAAAACAGGAAATCAAGGATCTCCAGGAGCAATTGGGAGTGACAGGGACCCGTCTTTCTGAATCCGCCGTTCAGAGGCAGATGCTGGACGTGTCCACGGCACTCACCGGCAGCGAAGACGCCCTGCAGCAGAAACAGACTCTCGGCAAGGCGGATCCGAGCGCAGAGACCACGACATTCGCGGACTTCCGGCTGCTCACCGTGCAGCGGATGCTCTCCAGAATCCAGGGCTTCTGCTCCATCCAGGTCAAGAGTCTGGAGGACGATCTATCCCTCAACTTCCTGGACAACTAACGTGCCACCATGATTCGAGAGGCCATTACCCATCTCGTTCTGAATACCCACCCGCTCGTGCTGGTGTTGCGCCTGCTCTCCGTGCTGTGCTTCGCGATGATTCTGGACAGAATCCTGTTCTGGATCGCCTCCGCCCTGCGCTACAGGCCTATGCCGCCTGAGATGTACGACAGCGGCAAATCTTCGAGGGAGGAGTTGCTCGCTCGGCTCCGCAGGGTCAAACGGCGGCATTACACGGGAGAAATCCTGCTGGCGTCCCTGGAGTCCTTCGGCTCCAGGGACCGGGTGGGGCAGGCCGTGTCCGAGGTCCTCGATCGCATGTCGTCCAAACTCAATGCCCTGGAGCTGATCGCCAAGATCGCCCCGTTGGTAGGCATCCTCGGCACGGTCGTGGGACTGATTATGAGTTTCTGCGAGGTGGGCGCCATGGCCACCGCCTCCCCGACGGCCATCAGCAAGGGTATCGGTGTCGCCCTCAAGACCACGGCCGATGGGCTGACCATCAGTATTAGCGCGAGCGTGGCGTGTGCCGGTTTCAAGTGGTGTATCCAACGAGCTATGTTGCGAATCGGGAGGGTCATCTGTGCAACGCAGTGCACTGCCAATGTCGGTCATGCCGGATGTGATTCCGCCGCTCGAGACCAGTGAGCCAACGACCGCGGATCTCACGCCGCTCATGGATACGATCTGCCAGATCATCTTTCTGCTTCTGGCTATCCTGCTCAGCGGCTCTATCGTAGGCGGCCTTCCCGTGAATCTGCCCGCCGCACCGAACAGCACGGACATCCAGAAAGACAACAAGGCTCTTGAGGTCTCCATCGATAAGAACGGGGATGTCTACGTCGGGGACGAGCAGGTGTCTCTCGCCCGGCTGCAGACAGTGCTCCAGACATTGGCTGCCGGCTCTTCCTCGCACAAGGTTTTCGTCCGAGCCGATACCGACGTCGGGTATGGACGGGTGGCCTTCGTGTTGTCGGAGCTTTCCCATCATCTGCCGGGCCGGGAGGTTGCCCTGGTTGTCCACAAGGCCGATCCCACACCGGTCCAGGATCGCGCGAGTCGGAAGGAGACGGTGAGAAAATGAGTATTCGGTGGTTCCTGTGCCTGGCCGTTTCTCTGGTGATTCATCTGGCCTGGTTCATCCGGGCGGACGTGCTCCAGGTATTACGGTCGGAGGGGATGGGTATTGCGGTAGTGGTTGCCGGCGCGGAACCGGCAGCCACGCCGCAGGAACCATCGCGGTCATTGCCTCAGGATCAGCCGTCCCATGGGTCCCCAAAGACGGAGGTTGTCGAGAACCTGCCGGAGAGATTCCGACCCAATGTCGAAACCGACGGTGAGGCGGATGACTTGGCGGCCGGATCCGCGAAAGACGCGCCAGAAGACCAGTCACGGCAGGACGACACTCAAGTTGCCACAGATCCGGCCCCCGACGCGGTGCCTGCCGGACAGCAAGGACAACAAACCATCAAGGAGTACCGCGCTCAGTTGATCGGCAAGTTCCGGGACCAATGGCAGAAGGTGCCTGAGCTGAGCACCGTCGTTCAAGATGTCGGGCTCCTGCCCAAGATCGACGGTCACTTCGGCATCGTCGTGGTCGCCTACAGCTTCGTGGACCACAAACCCGGACCGCCTTTTTTGACATTCAATGTCGGCACAGGCGCCTCGGAAAAGGTTGATCGCTTCGATTTCAGCGGTTTCTCCAACCGGATCAAAGACCGGATGCTCTATGCACAGTATCGTTCCTGGCTCGATGAAGCCCGGCGCCAGCACAACCTCAATTCCCTCATGAAGATCATTGGCCTAGTGCCCAGTGATACAGATCGCTATTTCTCCGCCAAGCAACTGCGGGCGGTCCAACTGGCCGGCATCTCCCTAGACCAAACCGGCGTCACCAATGGGCACTATGAGCCGGACGGGTCCGGCGGCTTCCATCTGATCATCGATACCGTGACCACAAAGAATGGACAAACAATCCCCGTGCAGGACGAGGAACTCCGATTCTCGGCCGTAGCCAAGCAGTAATGGAGGAGGTTACCCCATGCTCACCAGACTCGTAATCGCGCTGGCACTGTCCGTGTCGTTGCTGGCAGGCGGCGCCCGGCCCCAGATGGACGTTCTTGCGCAAGTGGCCCTGCTGCCTCTGACACAGCAAGACTCTTCCAACGCCCAGGGCCTTTCCGACGATGAGCTGACGACCGCGCTGCTCATCGAGCTGACCAGAACGGCCGAGTTCCAACTAGTCGAGTTCTCCCGGCTCCACGAGAGCTTCGAGGATCGGCTGGTCGACGATGCGGTCTTCGAGCTCCTCATCACCGATGACCTGACCCAAACCCTCCAGGTGCTGGATGCCTTCAGCACCGAGGTGGGCAGACACACCCTCTACGGGCAGACGGCCCGGCAGCTCGGCGTTCAATACCTCATCGAGACTGCTTGCCAGGCCCGACGGGACAGAGTCGAAGTCAGCTACAAGCTGATCGATACACAGGCGAATCGGATCGTGTTTGCCAGGACCCTCGCCGGCGATCACACCGGCATCGTTCGCGAAACCGCCAAGCGGATGGTTCGAGACCTTTGGCGAGTCCGGCATAGCCCACCGCCGGCGTGCGGCGCCGAGCCAGGAGCCAGATAAGTTGGAAAGCCAAAGGAGAGGCGTGGCATGGAAAGCATCTTGACCCTCCTGGAGATCATGGCCATTGGGCCGCGGGGTTGTTGACGCGCGACTACCCCCGCTGGCGCCAGAGACACAAACTGCCTGGAGGGTTGTGCTGTAGCCAAGCTGGACTCTCCGTGCTACCATGCGAAACGAAAGCGCTGGTACGACAGAATCAGGAAGGATGGAACCATGACCGCAGAGAGACTCCAGAAGTCATCTCGCGATATCGTTTGGGTCTGCCTTCTCGCTCTGATTCCCAACGTACTGGCCGCGGATCAGGCGCAAGTTCCGGCATTTCTCAGGGCCGAAGGTTTCGGTTCGGCAACTCCCGGCGGGAGGAGCACAGGAGCGATCGCAGCCGCGGATCTGGACGACTCGCGGTCGGGCAGCAAGGCCGACGAGGCCGAAGGGCCGCGGCACCGAGTCGTCGTCTCCACAGATATTGGCGGCACCGATCCCGACGATTTTCAGTCGGTGGTTCATCTCCTGGTCTACGCGGATCAGTTCGACATCGAGGGGCTGGTCTCGTCGCCGTATGGCCCGGGGCGCAAGGCGCACATTCTGCAGGTGATCGACCTTTATGAGCGCGACTACGACCACCTGAGGACGTATTCCGACCAGTACCCCGCGCCCGCTGCGCTGCGGACCGTCACGAAGCAGGGGGCCATCGAGGGCGCGGGATATGAGGGATTCGGGGCGCCGACGGAAGGCTCCGACGGGATCGTTCGATGCACCCGGCGGGATGATCCGCGGCCGCTGTGGGTCCTGGTGTGGGGCGGGATCGAGGATCTGGCCCCAGCGTTGCATGATGCGCCCGATATCTTGCCGAAGCTCCGCGTGTACTTCAGCGGCGGGCCGAACAAGAAATGGAGCGTCGATGCCTATCAGTACATTGTGATCCACTATCCCCCGCTTTGGATCATCGAAGCCAATGCGACCTATTGCGGCTGGTTCGTCGGCCGCAAGCAGGAGGGCGAATGGGGCAACCAGGCGTTTGTCGCCGCACACATCGCCGGGACAAGACCCGGAAGATGATCGATGGTTGAAGATGGAAGACAGACAGAGGAGAAGAAACATGACTCGACCTCACGCCGATCGTATGACGATCCTATGGGTATCCTGGTGGCTGGTTGCGGCCTTGCTTCCCGGTCCAACCCATGCCCAAGGCGCAACCGGTGCAAGCCGGGTCGAGTGCTGGGACGTCTTTGAGATCGCGCTCACCGGTCCGGCGTCAGGCAATCCTTATGTCGACGTGCCATGGTCCGCCACGTTCCGCCAGGGCGACCAGAGCATCACCGTGCCGGGCTTCTGGGATGGCGGTGGTACCTACAAGGTCCGCTTCAGCCCGCCGGCCAGAGGCGAATGGCGCTACCGAACCCATAGCGCCGCACCGGAGCTGAACGGCAGGACCGGCGTGTTCACCGCTACAGCGCCCACCGGCAAGAACCATGGTCCGGTGCAGGCGTTTGACACCTGCTACCTTCGCTATGCCGACGGCACACCGTATCACCAGTTCGGCACCACCTGCTATGCCTGGGTGCATCAAACGCGCGAGCTGCAGGCGCAGACGCTCCAGACGCTGGTCGCTGCGCCGTTCAACAAGATCCGGTTCTGCGTCTTTCCCAAGTCGTATGCGTACAATCAGAATGAGCCGGAATTCTTCGCATTCCAGAAAGGCGGGGATGGCAAATTCGACTTCAGCCAACCCGATCCGGCCTTCTGGCGCCATGTCGAGCAACGGATCCTCGACCTGCAACCGCTTGGCATCGAGGCGGATCTCATTCTCTGGCACCCGTACGACCGTTGGGGTTTCGCGGACATGAGCGATGAACAAGATGACCGGTATCTGCGCTACTGTATCGCGCGGCTCTCGGCGTACCGCAATGTCTGGTGGTCACTGGCCAACGAGTATGATTTCATGACCAACAGGCCCCAGGGCCACCGGGGCAACAAGCACTGGGAGGACTGGGACCGTTTCTTCTCGATCCTGCAGAAAGAAGACCCCCACCGGCGGTTGCGGGGCATCCACAACGGCAGAACGTGGTATGACCATACGAAAGACTGGGTCACGCACGCCAGCCTCCAGACTTCAGAGATGGAGGGCGGCGTGCGTTTCCGCACGCAATACCGCAAACCGGTCATTTACGACGAATGCAAATATGAGGGCGACATACCGCAGGGCTGGGGCAACCTGACCGCCCGGGCCATGACCCAGCGCTTCTGGCTGGGCACCTTAAGTGGCTGCTACGTCGGTCATGGCGAGACCTACAAGCATCCGCAGGATATTCTCTGGTGGTCCAAAGGCGGGGTGCTGCACGGCCAAAGCCCTCAACGCATTCAGTGGCTCAAGGACTTCATGGCCCAGGCTCCGGCATTTCATGAGCTCCAACCGCTGGGCGACGGCCAGGGAACCTTCGTGCTCGCCCAAGAAGGCGAGTACTACCTGGTCTATTGTCTGGACCAGCGATCGCAGCGGGTGCGTCTGGCAGGCTCGCGCCCTTACAGAGTGGATCGTATCGATCCCTGGGAAATGATCGTGGCCCCCGTGGGCACGGCTTCCCCCGGCGAATACACCTTTTCCTCGTCCAAAGCAGACCAGGTCTATCGATTCATGCCCTACCGGCCCGGCGAAACGCTGCGGCCCGAAGCGAGAATCATTGCCTCTGTGACCGCAGGGCTGTCGCCGCTGAAGGTGCAGTTCGCCAGTGTCGCGGACGGGCGTGTGGAGTGGGATTTCAACGATGGCACCATGAGCCAGGATTCCAAGCCCACGCACGTCTTCGAGAAGGCTGGTCTCTACTCGGTGAGATTGACTGTCACAGATGCGCAGGGCAGCAGCGCGGTGGCCTTTCAATCCATTGCCGTGGACCGGAACACCGCCGAGCCTATTCTGTGCGTCGGCAGGCCTGAGGGGAAGGAAATGCCAGGGGTGAAATTGCACGGCACGGCCAAGAGGGCCCGCGACGGTTTCTTTCACCTGCCCGAAGGCACGCCTTGGGGCTGGGTGCAGGTGGGCGATGGTGTGGTTGAGGGGCTGTGCGGCCTGCGTTCCTTCACCGTGATGGGATGGCTGAAGCCCGAAAGCCTCCAGGTCGGCAGCGGCGGCAATCGCATCCTCTTTTGCCTCAAGGCCAGCCGCTCCGGCATCGATCTCGTTTGCCAAAGCGATGGCCGTTTGCGTCTGGCCGTCAATGAATGGCCGGACTCGGTCCGCAATGACAGCTCCCCTGACAAGCTGCAGGTGGGTAAATGGACGTTCTTTGCCGTGAGCTACGATGCGACAGCGTCCGGCGACAATGTGAGTTGGTATTTCAGCGCGCCTGCGGACACACCCGGGCAATCCGCTATCACGCTCGACCGCAGGACGGCCTACCACGCCGGTCCGGTGGATAGCGACGTCGGTCCGCTGACGATCGGCAATTTCAACGAAACGATGCGCGGCTACGGCCTGGACCGCCAGTTCCGCGGGGAAATGGGCGCCTTGCAGGTGTTCGGCAGCCGTGTGAGTGGGCGGGGAGCCCTGAGAATCGATGAGATCAACTCACACGTTCGAGTGCTGCTGTCGAGCGCAGGCGCCACAAGACCACGC
This sequence comes from Planctomycetota bacterium, assembly GCA_025459125.1. Classification (GTDB taxonomy): domain Bacteria; phylum Planctomycetota; class Phycisphaerae; order Sedimentisphaerales; family Anaerobacaceae; genus PLanc-01. The sequence goes on from JALORE010000184.1 coordinate 10,295, forward strand.
GTGGTCATCTCGTCGGACTTCGCCCTCCGTTTCGACGGTAGGAACGACCGGTGATTTGCTGTTGATTATTGATGATGGATGATTGAAGATGAAGCCCGCATTCAGCGGCTATCCGTCGTCTCTTGCTTAAAGGATAAGGAATGGCAAAGAAGTGTTTCGCGTGGGTTGTGGTCCTGTTCATTGTGCTGCTGACGATCGGTTGTGGCCACCGGGAGCAGCCGGCACAGGGACAAAAGAAGAAGATGGCCGTAGTCATCTCGACGCTGAACAATCCGTGGTTTGTCGTCCTCAAGGATGCCGCCAAGGCCCGCGCGGAAGAGCTGGGCTACCAGGCGGACGTGTTCGACAGCCAGAATTCGCCGGCGACGGAAGCGAGCCATTTCGATACGATCATCGACGGCAAGTACGCGGCGATTCTCTTCAACCCGACCGATGCGCAGGGCTCCATCGCCAGCGTGCAGCGGGCCAAGGATGCCGGGATCCCCACGTTCTGCATGGACCGGGAGATCTCCGCCAGCGGCGTGGCCGTCAGCCAGATCCTCTCCGACAACTTCTCGGGCTGCGTGGCCCTGGGCCAGTACTTCGTCCGCAAGCTCGGGGAGACGGGGACCTACGTCGAGCTGTTGGGCCTGCTGGGGGACAACAACACGAAGAACCGTTCGGACGGTTTTCACAGCGTGGTGGACAACTACCCGGGCTTGAAGATGGTCGGCCAGCAGACGGCGGATTTCGACCGCACGAAGGCCATGGAGGTGATGGAGTCGCTCCTGCAGGCCCATCCCGATGTCAACGCCGTATTCTGCGGCAATGACGCCATGGCCATGGGGGCGCATCGGGCGCTCGTCGCGGCCGGCAAGGACACGCAGGTGATGGTCTTCGGCTTCGACGGGGCCAAGGACGTCGTCGAGGAGATCCGCGCCGGGCGGATCGTCGCGACCGGGATGCAGTTCCCCAAGACCATGGCCAAGATGGCGGCGGAGTCGGCCGACCAGTACCTCAAGGGCAAGAGAGACTTCCCCCAGAAAGTCCCGGTGGCGGTCGAGCTCGTGAACGCGGAGAACATCGCGAAGTACACCGCCTACGGCCGCAGCGAGTGACGACCCGATGAAACGAAAGCACCTCGTCTACATCATCGGTATCGCAGCCCTGGCCCTGGTGGTGGGTCGCTCCCTGGAGTTTCGTCGTTTGGACGACAAGCGAGCCGAAGAACGAACGGCGCGGTTCAGTCCGGCCGAGTACGCACGGGATTTCTGGGACAATCGCCTCCCAGCCGCCCTGGACCATCCGCCGGCCGCCGACGAGTTGATCCGGTTGTTCAATACGGACATGAAGGCTGCCATCGCCAAAGGCAAGACCCTGGGCCAGAGCCGGGTCCATGCCTACCTGCTGGGGGGCCGGGGTCGGATCGTGGCAGTGGAGAAGGAAGGACTGTTGGTGAGTGTCCTGGCAGACGATCCCAATCCCGAAGTCCTCCTGTGCACCGGCGCGTACATCGCAGGCAATGCTTTACGCGATGCCTCCGGGTTGGTCGATGTCAGTAGCTTCTCCGATACGATGAAGTTCAACCGGCTCAGTGCCGAGATCAATCGCCTCGTTGTGCAAGAGGTGATCGCGCCTTTTCTCTCGCGCACGCTGCAGGTGGGAATGAGCATGCGTTTTGTCGGTGCGGCCGAAGTGGCCGAGGACGCGACCGAGAAGACGCCATTCGGCGGTCGAGCAGGGCTGGAACAGTCGCATGGTCCCTGGCATCTTCTGAGCGTCGTCCCCATTCGGCTGGAGGTGGAATAGTCCATCCGGTAGAACACCCGTTATGAGCGAGCACGATGAGGTTGTTCTGGCGGCCCAGGGGATCACCAAGCGTTTTGGCGGCGTCAAAGCGCTGGATGAGGCACATCTGGAGGTGCGCGCAGGGCAAGTGACCGCCGTCATGGGGGAGAACGGCGCGGGCAAGTCCACGCTTATGAAGGTCCTGGCCGGTGTCTATCAGGACTACGAGGGACGGATCCTGCGGAACGGGCGCGAGGCGGTCTTCGCCAATCCGCGGCAGGCCCAGGAGCACGGGGTGACGATCATTCACCAGGAACTGAACCTGATCCCCAATCTCAGTGTCGCCGAAAACCTCTTTCTGGGCCGGGAGTTTCTGGATGGATTGGGCCTGATCGATTTTCGCCGGATGCGCCGGGAGGCCGCCGCTCTCCTGCAGCGGCTGGATCTGGATGTGGACCCGCGCACCCGCATCAGCACGCTCCGGGTCGGCCAGCAGCAAATCCTGGAGATCGCCCGGGCGCTGGCCCTGCATGCCCGCGTGATCATCATGGATGAGCCGACCTCCGCGATCAGCGAACGGGAGGTGGACGTGCTGTTCGGGTTGATCGACAGCCTGAGGCGTGAGGGGGTGGCCATCGTATACATCAGTCACAAAATGGACGAAGTGTTCCGGATTGCCGACCGGATCACCATCATGCGGGATGGCCGCACCGTCGGGTCGGCGCCGCGGGCCGCGCTTAGCCACGATGGTGTCGTGCGGATGATGGTCGGCCGGGACCTCAAGGACTTCTTCGTCCAAACCCCAACCGCCCGCGGATCAGAGGTTTTGCGGGTACAGGAGATCTGCCTGCCCCATCCGGACCGAGTCGGGGACTTTCTCGTGAAGGATATCAGCTTCTCGGTGGCCCGGGGCGAGGTGCTCGGCCTGTTCGGATTGATGGGGGCCGGACGCAGTGAGTTGTTTGAAACGATCTTCGGCCTGCACGCGCGGACGGCCTCGGGCCAGGTGTTCCTGGAGGGACGAGAGGTTCGCCTCTCGTCCTGTGCCGAGGCCATCGCGGCAGGCCTGGCCCTTGTGCCGGAAGACCGCAAACGCCAGGGCCTGATGATGGACATGTCCGTGGCGGCCAGTATCTCTTTGGCCAGTCTTGCCCAAGTCGAACGGTTCGGGTTTCTGAGCGACCGGCGCGAGCGGGCCCTGGCCGGTGACTTTGGGCAGCGTCTGAGGATCCGGGCGGTTTCGCACCGCCAGCCGGTGAAACATCTCAGCGGCGGCAACCAGCAGAAGGTGGTCCTCGCCAAATGGCTGGCGACCCGGCCCCGGGTCCTCTTGCTCGATGAGCCGACGCGCGGCATCGATGTCAACGCGAAGAACCAGATATACCGGCTGATCCACGAACTGGCGACAGCGGGCCTGGCCATCGTCGTGGTTTCTTCGGAACTGCCGGAGATTATCGCCCTGGCGCACCGGATCATCGTCCTGTCCGAGGGCCGCCAGACCGCGGAGTTCTCCCGCGCACAGGCCACAGAAGAATCGATTTTGAAGGCGGCTCTGCCCAGAAGCCTTTCGAGCAGCAGGCCGCCCTCATCATCCGGCGCCGCGACACGCTGAGGATCTGTGCATGTTGGATCGAAAAGACTATCGGACGCTCCTGGCGAAATCGCACTCGCTGATCGCCTTACTGTTGATGGTGCTGGTCTTCAGCCTCCTGGCGGACGGCTTTCTCTCCCGGGACAACTTCTGGACCGTGATGCGGCAGATCTCGGTCAATCTCTGTCGATGACCCTGGTGATCCTGACGGGAGGAATCGATCTGTCCGTGGGTTCGATCCTGGCGCTGAGCGGTGCGATCATGGCCGGCCTGCTCAAACGCGGGACGGAGTTGGAGGCTCTGAATCTCTACATTGGCTATGGCGCCCCGGCGGCCATCGTTGTCGGCCTCTTGGTCGGTGCGTCCCTGGGGTGGTTCAATGGCCTGATGGTCACGCGCTTCCGGGTTCCGCCGTTCATCGCGACGCTGGCCATGTTGACCATTGCCCGGGGGCTTACCAAGCTGTACACGGGGGGCGAAGCGATTACCGGCCTGGGCCAGGTCTTCGTCAGTATAGGGTCGGGCAGGCTGTTAGGAATTCCCAACCAGTTCTGGATCGCCGCGGGGATTGTGCTGGTCGCCGTGGTGCTGCTCAGAAAGACCCGGTTCGGGCGGTACGTGTACGCCGTGGGCGGCAATGAAGAGGCCGCCACGCTTTCCGGCCTCAACGTTGCCCGTGTGAAACGATCGGTATACGTCATCGCCGGCACGCTGGCGGCCGTGGGCGGGTTGATCGTGACCTCCCGCCTGAACTCCGCCACGCCGATCGCCGGGGAGGGGATGGAACTGGACTCCATTGCCGCCGTCGTGATCGGCGGCACGTCTCTCTCGGGCGGCCGGGGCTCCGTGGCGGGAACGGTCCTCGGGGCGTTGATCATCGGCGTCCTCAACAGCGGACTGGTCATTATGGGTGTCGATCCCTTCTGGCAGCAAGTGATCAAGGGATGTGTCATTCTCGTGGCCGTCGTTATCGACCGGCTCAACTACAAGGAATAATCTGAACAGGGAAATCGCGGTGAAACCATTGGACAGGAAGGTGACGTTTGGCTTGATCGTGGGTACGAGAGGCTTTTTCAACCCCCAACTGGCGCGGGAGGGAAGAACGCAGTTGTTGGCGAAGCTTGATGTGCTGGGCTACTCCTATGTCATTCTGCCGGAGACGGCCACGGCCCATGGCGCCATTGAAACGCGTGCCGACGCCAACAAGTGCGCCGAGCTATTCCACACCCATCGAGAACGCATCGACGGAATCATCGTGGCGCTGCCCAATTTCGGCGATGAGCTGGGTGTCGTGCAAACCCTCGATCGGGCGGGGCTGAACGTCCCGGTGCTCGTCCAAGCTTCCCGGGACCGGCTGGATGCCGTTGATGTGTCCGGCCGGCGCGATGCCTTCTGCGGCAAGCTCTCCGTCTGCAACAATCTGTACCAGTACGGAATCCCGTTCACAGATACGCGCGAGCATACGAGCGAGATCGATAGCGCGTCATTCGAAGGCGACGTGACCTTCTTCGCCCGAGTATGCCGCGTTGTCCGGGGTTTGCGCAACGCCCGCGTGGGCGCTATCGGCGCCAGGCCGGCGGCCTTCCAGACGGTGCGGTTCAGCGAGAAATTACTGCAGGATACAGGGATTACGGTAGTGCCCGTGGATCTATCCGAGATCATGGGCCGGGCCCGGCAGCTCGACGATCAGGCGGCCCAGGTTCAGCAGAAGCTGACTGAGATCCGGGCGTATGGCAAGATATCGACCCGCATCGCGAGCGCCAACCTGCTCAAGCAGGCCAAACTCACGGTAACCATCGAGGACTGGATGGCGGAGAATGAACTGGATGCCAGCGCGGTGCAATGCTGGACGTCCATACAGAACAACTATGGCTGTGCCACCTGCCTCTCCATGAGCCTGATGGGCCAGAAGGGTATGCCCAGTGCCTGCGAGGTTGATGTCGCCGGCGCTGTCTCCATGTATGCCCTATTGCTGGCCTCCGGCCAGGCGCCGGGTTTCCTCGATTGGAACAACAATTACGGCGACGAGCCGGACAAGTGCGTGTGCACGCA
>JALORE010000018.1 GCA_025459125.1 Planctomycetota bacterium
TGCGGACATGCAAGGGATCGGCGACCGCGCCTCCCGCGCGGTCAGTGGCGCGTGGCGGGCCCGCCGTCTGGCCGACCCCGTCGCGAAACTCACCGGCGAAGCAGGTGCCGCCGGCGGCGACAGCCTGAATCGCGGCGAGCAGCTTATCAAAGTCGCAGTCCTTCAACAGGTACCCCCGGGCGCCGGCTTCATGCATCTCCTGGACGTACCGCTTGGCAACGTGCATGGACAAGCCGATGATCTTGATCCGGGGATCCTCCGCGTGAATCCGCCGGGGGGCCTCGATGCCGTTGAGACCCGGCACGCTGATATCCATGATGATGTCCGGCGCGAGCTCCCGGGCCAGTTCCACAATCGACGGTCCGCCCTTGGCCTGGCCCACGACCTCCATGCCTTCCTGCTCTCGCAGGAAACGGCTCAAGCCCTGAAGGACAATCGTATGGTCGTCCGCCAACAAGATGCGAAGACCCACGGTGTGCGGCCCTTCCTTGATCTCGATACAGCTTCCGGCTATCAGCCCCCCGCTGGGATCGCAGCCCCGGCCCGCCGGAAACGACCATCGTCGCCTGGGTGCCCCTGCCTCCCTGCGATTCCACCCGCAAATGTGCCCCCCACCCGTATCAGGCATTCCCGCACACTGGGGATGCCAAGGCCGGAATCCTTGCTCGGCTGCGCGAGAATTCCGAGATTGAATCCGCGGCCATCATCCTGTACGACGGTCGCGAGGTTCCCATCGGGGTGTGCGAACGGGATCGCCACATTCCGGCCTTTCGCATGCCCGGCCACGTTGACCAGCAGCCCCCGAACGATCCAAGACGGCAGGATCTGCGCGATCCGCCGGCGCTGTGTGACATCCTGTCTCACCCGCAGGATTCGCCCGGCTCCCCTCGAGCACGGCGCCTTGGGCAAGCCCCCAGGGAGAATCTCGTTCGATCGAACCCCACCGGAGGAAACTTTCGGCACGCCCCGGACAGTCCCGGAAACCTTCCCCGCCACCGTGCGTTGGTGCCGACGTGTTTGCCGCCCTGCCCCAGCCCAGGTTCTCCCGTCCCGGAAGGGGGCAGAAGAACTCCGACTCGAATATGCCCGTTTCTACTGCCGTCGATTCCCACCCAGGTTTTGCCGCCTGTCAACCCACAACTGCGGCGCCGGCGGAACGTTCAGGAGAGAAACAATCATCAATTCTAGTGATGGGTGGGAATCGCCGCCGCTTCCGGCACGTGGTCACCCCACCGCCCGGCCTGTTCCGGGGCTGGGCATCTGACCCGGCCTTGACCGGTACCCACCGCGCTTTCACTGAACCTCGTCCGGCAGCTTCTTGAGGCGGATATTGCGCACAGCCCCGGCGGTGTTCCAGGTGGCAATGCCCAGCGGCTGCGACAGCTCGACTTCCAGCCGGACGCTGAGCGCACGCCCGAGGACATCCGCGTCCACGAGCGGCTCCTCCTCACGGTCCAGCCAAGCCCGAATCCGGCCCGGCACGACCCGGAGCCGGACCCGGTACCACCGGCCGTTCTCAAAACTCATCATGCGCGTCGTCTCGTTCTCCGACGCATCAAAACTGTCAAGGCAGGACAGGCCGCAGAGACTGCCGCCCCAACCGCCCAGTACGAGGGTGCATGACTTGTCGTCCACCGGGAACGTCAGGCCGCAGAAGAAGTCGCTGCCGTCGACCCGCATCGCCTCCAGCGTAATCTCGTAGTTCATGCGCACGACCGGCCCGGTCCAGGTGATCCCGGTCATGTAGCTACCCATCGCCATGTGGATCGCGCCGTCCTTGACCACGACGTCCCCCTGGCCGCCGAAGTCCGTCGACTTCCATGGGCCCAGGGACTGGCCGTCGAAAAGACTGACTTCCTGCCCCGCCGCCGGAACGGCCGGCGCCGGAGCCGGCGGCTTCTGGGCCCCCAAGGCAACCGTGGCTTGGCCGACACCCGCCGGGGGCGAACCTTCCTCCCGGCGCACGGCGTCTTCACGCAGCACGCCCCGCTGCGATTCCACTTCAGGTGTGGGTTTCTGCGACGCGGCCTCGGGCGACTGCGCTGCTCTTTGACACCCCGCCAGCCACAAGCCGATCGCCACGATAAAGGTCCAACCGGTCACTCTCATAGGGTTCTCCCGATAAGACAAATACTGTTGGAATAGAGTACGCGGGAAGCTACAATGGCACAAGAGGGAATCGTAGAAAGGAGTCCATGAAAAGAATCCTGCTGAGTCTTACAATCCTGGGAAGTCTCCTGGCTCCCTCCGCCTTCGGGCAGCGCGGGCACCTGGCCAACGCCGGCAAGGCCGGCTTGAACGTCACGTCCCTGGAAGAGGTGCTGCGCCTGTCCGAGGACCAGATCGATCTGGCCACCGCCACGCTCATTTCCTCGGAATACTGGAGCGATTTCGTGCAGGGCCGTCGCTACCTTGAGCGGTTGGACACCCTGGCCCTGACGATCCAGACCCGGCTGCGGCAGCAGCGTCTGCCCCTCGACCACCGGGCCATCCCGGTGATCAACCAGTACCTCTTCGAGGAACTGGGCTTCAAACCGATCTCGCACGCCAGCGACCCGGACGACCTGTTTCTGCACTCGGTGATGGACCGCCGCCAGGGATACTGCCTGAGCCTGTCGATTCTGTACCTGGCCATCGGCGAACGACTAGGGCTGAGCCTGTACGGCGTCGTGGTCCCGGGCCATTTTTTCGTCCGTTACGAGAAGGGCCGGATCAGCTTCAACATCGAGACCACCAGCGGCGGCGCCACCCCCCCGGACGGACACTATCTCCAGCGCTTCGGGGTCCCCGAGAACAGCCCGAACTCCATCTATATGAAGAACCTGACCAAGCGTCAGACAATCGGCTGCTTCTTCAACAATCTCGGGAACGTCTACAGCGAAATCGGAGACATGGACACGGCGCTCGTGGCGCTGGAACGGGCCGCCGCCATCAACCCCGCCCTGTCCGAGTCCCGGGCGAACCTGGGCAATCTCTATCTGCAGAAGGGCCGGGTGAATGAGGCGGTCCAGCAATACCGGGCCGCCCTCCAATTGAACCCGGGCGATCCTAAAACCTACAACAATCTCGGCAACGCGTACACGGCACTCCAGGAGTGGAACGCGGCCGGCGGCTCGTATCGGCAGGCGATCCAGCTCGATCCCAACTTCGCCGATGCCTATCGGAACCTGGCGTTGCTGTTGACACGGCAGGAGCAATACGGCCTGGCACTCTCGGAGCTGAACCGCGCCCTGACCCTCGACGGCAAGAACCCCCGGGTGTACATTCAGATCGGCGAGTTGTACTACCGGATGGGCAGCTATGAAAGGGGTCTGCAGGGATTTGGCAAGGCCCTCGCCCTCAAGGCGGATGCGCCGGAAGCCTACTACGGCCTGGGCATCTGCCACGCCAAGCTGGGTCACGCCCAGGAAGCCGTCCGGGCTTACACGCAGGCCCTCGTGCTCAAACCCGACATGCTGGCGGCCCTGGTGGACCTGGGCACCACCTACTTCGACGAGGGCAACTACGAGCTGGCCATTCAACACTACCAGCGGGCCCTGGCATTGAAAGAGGACGACGCGAGGGTTCTTTTCAACCTCGGGTCCGCCTATCTCAAGAAGGACGACTTCGACCAGGCCGTCCGAGCCTATCTGCGGGTGATCAAGGCAGACCCCAAGCTCGGCGATGCCCATCACGCGCTGGCGTACGCATACTACCGGCTGGGGCAGTACGACCGGGCCTGGACACACATCAATACCGCCCGGAAACTCGGCGTCAAGGTGCCGGACGACCTGTTCAAGGCCATCGAAAGCCAGGCGAAAACCCCCTGAGCGGGAGCCGCCAGCCCCGCGCCGCTGCGGCCCCGGCTCCGCTGGGAGAAATTCCGGGAACCTGTTGACACCGCCGGCGCCGGGCGGTAGAATGCCGATCCAAAGTGGGAGTTAGCAGGTTGACTGCTGAGTCGTGAGCCATCCCAGGGAAAAACCGATCATCGGGATCGTTGGCGGCATCGCCTCGGGTAAAAGCACCGTTGCCGCTGAGTTTGGAAAATTGGGCTGCGCCGTGATCAGTGCCGACGCGATCGCCCGCGCGGTGTTGGAACAGGAGTCGGTGCGTGCAGAACTGACCCGGCAATTCGGACCGGAGATCCTGTTGCCTTCGGGCGCGATCGACCGCCGCCGGCTGGCCCGCCTCGTTTTCGCCGACGCCGAGAGGCTGTGCGCCCTGAACAAAGTGATTCACCCACGCGTACTGGAACGAACTGAGGAGTTGATTGCCGAGTATAATTCCTGCGAACACATCCCAGCGATTGTACTCGATATGCCCCTGTTAGTCGAGGTTGGTTGGGCTCCGCGTTGCGACCGGCTGGTCTTCGTGCGGTGTGACGCGGCGCAACGGACACAACGGGCCCGACAGGCGGGTCTCCTGGATGAGCAGGAGATCAAAATTCGCGAAAAATTTCAGATTTCTCTGGACAAGAAGAAAGAGTTGGCCGATAATAGCATAGACAACAACTCTGACTTCCCGACGTTGGTCAGGCAAATCAAAGAGATCTTCTCTGGCATAGCTGGAAGCAGGTAGCGGCGCTCTGCTCTGTGGAGTGCTGCGGCGGGTCGCCGTGTGGAACCCTGCCTCCCCTGGTGGTGTAGCTTGAGGCTTTCCTTCCACGAAACCACGCAGGAGAAGATCCTTCACGTCGGATGCAGGCGTGACGCCCGCATCCGTGGGGGTAGGTTCCCACCGGTACAACCAGGGGCCAGGGTGACAAGAGAATCACGGCACAACAAAAAAGGAGTAGTTATGGCGAAGGCCAGAACAACGAAGCGGAAAGGAACACGGAGAAAGCCCGTCGAGGAAGAGCGGGTCGAGCAGACGCCCGAGACGGCGGAGGCCCCCGAGGCGGCGCTGGACGACGATCCGCCGGCGGAGATCGAGACAGAACCTCCGCTGGAGGCCGTGGAGATCCCGGACGCGGGGGAGCCCGCGGACGTGGCCGAAGAAGGGCTCGAACTCACCGATGAGGAGTCGACCCATGCGAAATACGAACGGATCAAGAAAGGCAACCTGTACCTGACGGACCTGCAGCGGCTGACCGTAGCCGAACTGCACGAGATGGCGAAGAAAGAAGGGATCACGGAGTACAGCGCCCTCAAGAAGCAGGACCTGATCTTCCGGATCCTCAAGGAGCGTATCCGTCAGAACGGCCTGATGTACGGCGAAGGCGTCCTCGAGGTCCTTCCGGACGGCTACGGATTCCTGCGCAATCCCGATTACAACTACCTGTCCTCTTCGGATGACATCTACGTGTCGCCGTCACAGATCCGGCGCTTCGGGCTGCGGACCGGCAACATCGTTTCCGGACAAATCCGGCCGCCAAAGGATTCGGAGAAGTACTTCGCCCTGCTGCGCGTCGAGGCGATCAACTTCGAGAACCCCGACCTGCTGGCGGACAAGATCGTCTTCAGCGACCTGACGCCGCTGCACCCGGAACAGCGTCTGATTCTCGAGACGAGCGCGGACGAGCTGAACATGCGGATCATCGACCTGGTGACCCCGGTGGGCAAGGGCCAGCGCGGCCTGATCGTCGCCCCGCCGCGCACCGGCAAGACGATTCTGCTGCAGAAGATGGCCAATGCGATCAGCACGAACCATCCCGAAGTGAAGCTGATCGTGCTGCTGATCGACGAGCGGCCCGAGGAAGTCACGGAAATGGAGCGCAAGACCGCCGAGAACGTTGAGGTCATCAGCTCCACCTTCGACGAGCCCGCCGCACGTCACTGCCAGGTGGCCGAGATCGTCATCGAGAAAGCCAAGCGGATGGTCGAGTACGGCCAGGATGTCGTGATCCTGCTCGACTCGATCACGCGCCTCGCCCGCGCGTACAACAACGAGACGCCCCACTCCGGCCGCATCCTGACCGGTGGTGTGGACGCGGGCGCCATGCAGATGCCCAAGAAGTTCTTCGGCGCCGCCCGCAAGATCGAGGAAGGCGGCTCGTTGAGCATCTTTGCGACCGCCCTGATCGACACCGGGTCCAAGATGGACGAGGTGATTTTCGAGGAGTTCAAGGCCACGGGCAACATGGAGTTGCACTTGGACCGCCGGCTGGTGGACCGCCGTGTCTGGCCGGCCATCGAGATCAGCCGCAGCGGTACCCGGCGCGAAGAGCTGCTGCTCGACCCGAAAGAGCTGGAGCTCGTCTACCGGCTTCGCCGGGTCCTGAGCGATCTGAACCCGGTGGAAGCGGTCGAGCTGCTCAAGGGCCGGCTGGCCAAGACTCGCACCAACGCCGAGTTCCTCATGACGATGAACCTCGACTAGGCGGACGTTTCCCGCGGGTGCCGACGCTCTCCGTCCACGAACCGGCAGGGACTGGCCCCTTTACAGGGGAATGCCTTGCGATTACCATAACATCCGGCAGACATGGGTCTGCCGGATTTTTTTTGACCCTACTTGAGCTGGATCCATCATGGCAGAGCAGTTGTCCAAGGTCTACGAGCCCCAGACCATCGAGCGGCAGGTCAACGAGTTGTGGCTGTCGCGTTCCTATTTTCATGCCCGGCCGGGGCGCGATGGGCAGCAGCGCCCGGCGTTCACGATCGTCATTCCCCCGCCGAACGTGACGGCGCCCCTGCACCTGGGGCACGCCTTGAACAACACGCTCCAGGATATCCTGATCCGCTGGCGCCGGATGGAGCAGCACGAGACGCTCTGGATGCCGGGCACCGACCACGCCGGCATCGCCACACAGACCGTCGTCGAAAAGCGCATCCTCGCCGAGGAAGGCCGGCGGCGTACGGACTTCCCGCGAGAGGAATTCGTGCAGCGCATCCAGGCGTGGAAGGATGAGTACGAAGCCACCATCCTCAGCCAGCTCAGGGCCATGGGCTGCTCCTGCGACTGGGAGCGGACGCGCTTCACGATGGACGAGATCTGTGCCCGGGCGGTTCGAGCCACCTTCTTCAAACTCTTCCAGGACGGCCTGATCTATCGCGGCAAGCGCCTCGTCAACTGGGACCCCGCCACCCAGACCGTGCTCGCCGACGATGAGGTCGAGCACGAGACGATCCAGGGCCACTTCTGGTACCTCCAATACCCGCTCGTCGAGCCGGTCGATATCGACGGACAGCGCGTCGAGCATGTCACCGTCGCCACGACGCGGCCGGAGACGATGCTGGGTGACACCGCCGTCGCCATGAACCCCGCCGACCCGCGGGCCCGGAGTCTTGTAGGGAAGATGGTACGACTGCCCATCGTCGGGCGAATCATCCCCATTGTCGCCGACGAGCACGTCGTATTGCCCAATCCCGAGAGTGAAGATGAAAAGGCCCGCTTCTCCACCGGCTTCCTGAAGGTCACGCCGGCCCACGACCCGGACGACTGGCAGATCGGGCAGCGGCACAATCTGCCGGTGATCAACATCATGGCCCCGGACGGCTCGATCAGCGACAAGCATGGCTGGACCGACTGGGACCAGGTCAAGAACGCGGATGTGGAGAACCTCATCGGCCTGGACCGCTTCGAAGCGCGCGAAGCGGTTGTCGAGTGGTTCCGGCAGGAGAACCTGCTGGAGGAGATCCGGGACTACACCCACGAGGTCGGCCATAGCTATCGCAGTCATGTCCCCATCGAGCCGTATCTTTCCGATCAGTGGTACGTGGCGGTCAAGCAACCAATCGCCTATCTGGCGCAGAAGTTCGGCGGGGGCCTCATCGAGGGCACGGACATACCGGCCAATTCGCTGGCCGGCCTGGCCCTCCAGCCGCTGCTCGACGGCCGCCTGCGTTTCATTCCGGAACGCTACGCCAGGACTTACCAGACATGGCTGGAGACCCTCCGTGACTGGCCCATCTCCCGCCAGCTCTGGTGGGGACACCAGATACCGATATGGTCCTATGTTCCTTCGGAATCCGCGGGGACCATGGTATCTGGGGAGCAGAAGAACGCAGGCGGCTCCGTCACATCCGACGAGGAACGATTCGCTGCCGTTACTGCCCTGGGACTTAGGTTCTCCCCCGATCGCTTGTTGGTGCGTTGGTTTGAAGGCCGTCCTTACGTCTGTTTGTTGGATGACGATGCAGACATCACGAGCGAACTGCGGGACGCGGGTCTCGTTCGAGACCCCGACGTGCTCGATACGTGGTTCTCTTCGGCCCTGTGGCCGTTCAGCACCCTGGGCTGGCCCGACCAGACACCGGAGTTGAAGGCCTTCTATCCCGGCGATGTGCTTTGCACCGCCCGGGAGATCATCAAGCTGTGGGTCTCGCGCATGGTCATGATGGGGCAGTATTGCGTCGGCGATATCCCCTTCCACGACGTCTACATTCACGCCATGATCCAGGACGGCGAAGGCCGCAAGATGTCCAAGAGCCTGGGCAACGGCATTGATCCGCTGATCGTCATCGACAGCCACGGCGCCGACGCGATGCGCTTTACCCTGGCGAGCATGACGACGGACACCCAGGACATCCGCATGCCCGTAGTTCCCATGACGTTGCCGGACGGCCGGCAGGTCAATACCTCGCCCAAGTTCGACGCCGGGCGCAACTTCTGCAACAAGCTGTGGAACGCGTCGCGCTTCGCCATGATGAACCTCGAGGGCCTCGATCCCGCCGGCTTCGACGCGGCGCGGATGGATATCACCGACCGCTGGATCCTGTCGCGGCTGGCGACGACCCGGGACGAGGTCACCGCCGCGCTCAACGCCTTCGGATTCAGCGAGCCACTCGGACAGTTGTACTCCTTCTTCTGGAACGACCTGTGCGACTGGTACCTCGAATGGGTCAAGGCGCGGATGCGGGATGATGCCACCCGGGGCGTCGCCCAGAACGTCCTGGCATTCGTCCTCGACGCCACCCTGCGGCTGCTGCACCCGTTCCTCCCGTTCATCACGGAAGGCATCTACCAGAAGCTCAACGAGCTGGTCCCCGGGCGCGGGCTGGCGGGCATCGCCGCCGCGGCGCCGGCCCCGGCACTGGCGGTCGCCCCGTGGCCGGGGGCTCTGCCCGCGCTGAGGAATCCGCAGGTCGAGGAGCAAATCCGCTGGGTCCAGGATGTCGTCCGGGCGATCCGCGACCTCCGCAGCAAGTACAATCTGCCGCCGAGCCAGAAGCTCGCCGTGTCCATCAATGCCCCGGCGGCCACTGGCGCCGCGCTCAATGCGGACCGCCGGCTGATCTGCCAGTTGGCGGGCGTGGAAAGCCTGCAAGTTGCAGAGAATCTGCCCAAGCCGAACAATGCCGCCACGGCCATAGTAGAAGGCACGCAAATCTACGTGCATGACGTGATCGATCCTCAGGCGGAACGAGCCCGCCTGGAAAAACAAAAGCAGGAGCTCGAGCAGGCCATCCGGCCGATCGAAAGCAAGCTGGCGAACGCCAATTTCGTGGCCAAGGCCAAGCCCGAAGTCGTGGCCCAGGCCCGGGAGAAGCTCCAGCAGCTTCAGGAGCAATTGCGGGCGATCCAAAAGCACTTGGACGAGCTAGGGTGATTTATGAAGTATGAGCTATGATTTGGCTTCGCCGTGTCCGCGCCTGGCGCGCAGGGGGCGTGTCAAGCCTCCACGACACAAATCATAGTTCATGAATCATAAGTCATAAATCAAGAGGGCAGTCGTCATGGAAGTGGAAGTCGAACTGTCAAGAATCATCATCAATGAAACGTCCGACCAGCAGGTGATCGTCCTGAAGGAGCGGAATGGTCCCCGCGCGTTTCCCATCGTCATCGGCATTGTGGAAATCTTCGCCATCGACCGGCGGCTCAAGGGAATCCAGCCGCCGCGACCCATGACGCACGATCTGCTGGCGAACGTCATCGAAGGCCTGGGCGCCACGGTCGAGCGCATCGTGATCGACGACCTCCGCAATCACACGTTCTACGCCAAGATCCACCTGGGGATCGACGGCCGGCATGTGCAGGTGGACTCCCGTCCCTCCGACGCCATTGCGCTGTGCGCCGCCATCCAGGCCCCTATTTTTGTGGCGGAGCATGTGTTCGATCTGACGAACCAGTGAGAAAGGTCGTCACGAGGAGCAGTCCCACGGCGCCGCAGAGCAGCGCATCGGCCACATTGAAGGTGTGCCAATGGCGGCCGGGCCAATAGACCACGTCGATGAAATCGCGGACGTGTCCGTCGTTGAAGAGGCGATCCCACAGGTTGCCGCAGACTCCGGCGGCGAAGAGCCCCAGCGCCACCTGCAGGATGCGCTGGCGGCCGGTGGCCAGGAAGAAGACGCCGACGATCGCCAGCAAAGCGACAATAGACACGCCGGCGAGGAAAGGCAGGCGGCCGGGCAGGATTCCAAAGGCCGCCCCGGCGTTCAAGGCCAGTCGGAACGAAAGAATGCCATCGAGAATCTCGACGCTCTGGGTGGCCGTGTCCTGCAACCGGGCGAAGACGGCCCGCTTCGTTCCTAGATCCGCCAGCAACCCCAATAGCAGGATGGGCCAGAAGATCAGATGCCCCACGCCATCCGGAAGCTCGATCCGGGCGCGACCGGCCGGGGAAGCGCCGGCCGTGCTCGGAACGATCCTGTCCTGCTCACCTGTTACCATGTCTCTCCTAACCAACATCCATCCGGCACAAGTCGCCTAGTAATCCAACCCTTCCAGGGAGTTCTGGACACTCGCATGCTCGCGAATCAGCTTCTCGAGCGTTTCCCGTTTCGGCTGATCCGGCTTGAGCACCAGGGCACGGCGCCAGTGGCGGAGGGCCTCGTCCTGCCAGCGCGTTTCACCTGTCCGGCGGGCCATAAGCATGCAGGCCACCCCCAGACCCCGCTGGGCCTCCCAGTCGCGGCTGTCGAGCTCGATCGCCCTCTGATACACCTCTCTGGCCTGCTCGACGTCACCCAGCCGCAGACAACAATACCCGAGCGCACGGAATACCGGCCCATCCTCGGGTCGCCGCTGCGCCACGAGAGTCAAGACCTCCCGTGCCCGACCGTACTGTCCGGCCTTCATGTACGTTACGCCGAGAGGGCGCAGGACGTTCGGGTCCTCGCCCTCCAGGGCCAGCAGACGCCGGTAGGCTCCGATCGCCTGCTCGTAGTCCTTCTGGGCCTCGTAAGCACGCGCCAGCAGCGACAGCGATTCTTCCGGCCGCTCGCCCGCCTTCTCAGCCAATTCACAGTAAATCAGTGATTTCGTGGGCTCGCCCGCCTCGAGGTAGCACTGGGCGGCGCCACAAAGGGCCTCGATATTCTTCGGATCGAGCTCGGCCGCCCGGGCATAAGCTTCCGCCGCCGGCCGGTACTGGGCCAGTGCTTTCCGCGTCCCGGCCAGATGCAACTGGTTCTGGGCCGACCAGGGCGCCAGTTGCGCGGCCCGTTCGAACGCCGCCAGCGCCTTATTCGGGTCGTGCAGGGCCTGATGGGCTTTCCCCAACTCCACATAAGCCAGAGCGAATTTCGGATCCGCGGCCAGGACGGACCTGAGCTTGGCAATCGCCAACTCATTCTGTCCCAGCTCACGCAGCGCCACGGCATCCACATAGAGGTCGTTCACCGGCGGCCGGGACGCACAGCCCAGATGCAGGCATACTCCCAGCGCCAGGATGTTGCACCCCCCTACGATGACCCGGTTCTTCCCTGCGGACACTGTCAGGCTGCCTTTCCGTCCCGAAGGGACGCTCCGACGCGATGGCCCTGTCCTTATCGGCCCTGCGATTATACCCCACGGGTTCGTAACGTCAAAGCCCCGGGGCAAAGCGGGACCAGCTCGCGAACGGACATTGACATCTTCACCCGGCGGCTATATGATGCGGGGCCCTTGGAGTACCCGGTCGGTCCGCTTCTGCGCTGCGCCGGGAATGCAACGATTTGAAAGGCACGTTCTCCATGACCAAAGAGAAGATCACGCTGAAGAAACGACCGTGTGTCCTGATCATCCGCGACGGCTGGGGCTACAATCCGGACCCCAACGAAGACGCGTACAACTCCATCAAGCGGGCGCACACGCCGACCGATGACATGCTGATGGCACAGTACCCCAATTGCCTGATCCACACCTACGGCGAGTACGTCGGCCTGCCCGATGGAACAATGGGCAACAGCGAGGTCGGCCATCAGAACATCGGGGCCGGGCGCATCGTGCCCCAGGAATCGGTCCGGCTCACGCACGCGATCCGCAACGGCTCTTTCTTTGAGAATGAGCAGTTCCTCAAGCTCGTCGATTTCGTCAAGAAGCACCAGGGCAAAGTCCATTTCATGGGCCTGTGCAGCGATATCGGCGTGCATTCACTCCTCGGGCACCTCTATGGTCTGCTCGAGTTGGCCAAGCGTAACGGCCTGCAGGACGTCTTCATCCACGCGTTCACCGACGGGCGTGATTCCCCGCCGGACAGCGGGCTGGGCTACGTCACCGCCGTGGAGAAGAAAGCCGCGGAAATTGGGGTCGGCCGGATCGCCACCGTGATGGGCCGCTTCTACGCGATGGACCGCGACAACCGCTGGGAGCGCGTGCAAAAGGCCTACGAATGCCTGCGGTTCGGCAAGGGCCTCAAGGCCCGTAGCGTCACGGACGCGGTCCGGAGCAGCTACGAGAAAAGCGTCACCGACGAGTTCATCGAGCCGACGGCGATCGTGAACGAGAACAACGAGCCGATCGCTCCTATCACCGACGGCGACGGTGTCATCTTCTTCAACTTCCGCGGCGACCGACCGCGCGAGCTGACGCGGGTGTTCGTGGATCCCGCGTTCAAGGAGTTCCCGCGGACGATCAAGCCCGACGTCTATTTCGTCTGCATGACCGAGTACGACGCGACCATCCCCGCCCCGGTCGCATTCACCAAGCCGGCGAAGATGAAGAACATCGTCGCCGCGTATTGGAGTTCGCTGGGTCTCAAGCAGTTCCGCTGCGCGGAAACGGAAAAATACGCCCATGTGACGTTCTTCTTCAACGATTATACCGAGAAACCCTTCAAAGGCGAGGACCGGCAGATCGTACCGTCGCCCAAGGTCCGGACGTACGACCTCAAACCCGAGATGAGCGCCTACGAGGTGGCGAACGTCGTGCTGGAACGGCTCGAATCCGACAAGTATGACGCGATGGTCGTCAACTTCGCCAATCCCGACATGGTGGGCCATACCGGGGATCTGGCCGCCGCGATCAAGGCCGCCGAGACGGTCGATGCCTGCGTCGGCAAGATCCTCGACAAGGTCAAGAGCCTGGGCGGTGCCGCCGTCATCACCGCGGACCACGGGAACTTCGAGAAAATGATCGACGGCTCCCCGGACCACCCGCACACCGCCCACACCGTGGGTGACGTGCCGCTGATCGTCTTCGACGAGCGGTACCAGGGCCGCCAACTGCGGGAAGGAGGCACATTGGCCGACATCGCTCCGACCCTCCTGGAGATGATGGGACTGCCGCAACCCAAAGAGATGACCGGCCGCAGTCTGCTCCAGGATTTATGAATTATGATTTATGATCTATGATTCAGGAGGTACGATGACAAAGCCAATTCATAAATCATAATTCATAAATCGCAAATCCCCGATGGGGCAAATCGTCCAACTTGATCGGAATATGGTGAACCTGATCGCCGCCGGCGAGGTCATCGAGCGCCCGGCGAGCGTGGTCAAGGAGTTGGTCGAGAACAGCATCGACGCGGGGGCCACAAAGATCGTCGTTACGGCCGAAGACGGCGGCCGCAAGCTGATCTCTGTCGTCGATGACGGCAGCGGGATGGATGCGGACGACCTGGCCACCGCCTTCGAATCCCACGCCACCAGCAAGATCAAGCAGGTGGAGGACCTCCAGCAGATCTCCACGCTCGGCTTTCGGGGCGAGGCCCTGGCCAGTATCGCGTCTGTGGCGAGGGTCCGGGCCGTAACCCGCAGGCGCTCGTCCGACCAGGCGCACTGCCTCGAGATCGACTGCGGCGCGCGGAGCCCTGTCCGCCCGTGCAGCGGGGATTTCGGCACGACGATCGAGGTGCGCGACCTCTTCTACAAGACGCCCGCCCGGCGCAAATTCCTGCGGACCGGCAACACGGAACTGGGCCATATCAGCGAGCAGTTCGCGCGCATCGCGTTGCCCCAGGGGCATCTCGATCTGATCCTGGTCCACAAGGGCAAGGAACTCTACCGCCTGCCGCGCACCGAGAGCCTCAAGGAGCGGATCGGTCAGCTTTTCCCCATGCTGGCGGGCGCCCCCGGCGACCTGATCGAGACCCAGAGCGACGAAAAGGGGATTCGCATCCGCGCCGTGCTCGGCCGCCCGAGCCTCTCGCGGACCAGCAACCAGTTCCAGTATGCCTTTCTGAACGGCCGCTTCATTCGCGACAAGTTCATCTCGCACGCCATCAAGGAAGCCTACCGGGGCCTGTTGGAGGGCAACCGGTTTCCCGTCGTGTTCCTTTTCCTGGAGATGCCGTTTGCCGATTACGACGTGAACGTCCATCCGACCAAGATCGAGGTGCGGTTCTACAACTCCAACCTGGTCCACTCCCAGGTCCTCGGGGTCCTGCGGGAGCAACTGCTGGGAACCGACCTCCGTACGCCCGTCCGTCTGCCGGCAGCGGCTCCCTTGGGCGTGGATGAGAGCCCGTCCGGCCGGCAGGCACGACGCCAGGAGATCGCCGATGCCATGGCCGAGTTCTTCCGGAAGCACCGGCCCGCGCAGCAACAGCACTTCGATCTGCGCCCGGACAGCGGCGCCGGGCCGCGCGCGCCACGGCCGGAGAGCCCGGCTGCGGCCCCGTCCCGGTCGGAGACGGGGACCCAACTTCCCGATGGCCGATATCTTCAAATCCATGACAGTTACATCGTCGAGCAGACGGCGGACGGCTTTGTCGTCATCGACCAGCACGCCCTGCATGAGCGGATGCTGTACGAGACTCTCCAGCGGCGCCTGCGGCGGGAGAGTCTCGAATCGCAGCGGCTCCTCCTGCCGGAGAGCCTCGAGGTGACCGACGCCCAGGCGGGAGCCATCGAGAGCCATGCCGAGCTGCTCACGCAGTTGGGGATCGAGCTGACCGCCTTCGGCCCCCGAACCTACGCGGTGCAGACCTTGCCGACCCTGCTGGGAGGCGTTCCGCCAGCGGAGTTCGTGCAGGACTTGGTGGACCTGCTGGTCGAGAGAGGCACCGCCGTCGCTCAGCAGGACCTTCTCAACGACATCCTGAGCATGGCGGCCTGCAAGGCGGCGATCAAGGCGGGTCAGAAACTCACCGACAGCGAGATCCAGGACCTGCTGGCCGAGCGCCGGCAGTTCGAATCGACGAGCCGCTGCCCCCACGGACGGCCTACGACCATCCACTTCTCCCTCCGGGAGTTGGAGAAGCAGTTCAAGAGGACCTGATGGGCAAATGGTGCTTTTTGGCGACGGCCTTGGCGGCGTGGCTGGCGGCGGGTTACACGCTGCTGCGACCCCGCGCGGAGACGGGCAATGCCCAGACCCGCCCCGTGCGGGAGCCCGCGCGCCTCGTGTCGATGGCGCCGAATATCACGGAGGTTCTCTTCGCGCTCGGGGTGGGCGAGAAGCTCGTGGGCGTGACCCGGGACAGCGACTATCCCCCCGCCGCCCGGACCAAGCCGGAGGTCGGGACCTTCTGGCAGCCGAGCCTCGAGGCCGTGATCGGCGCCAAGCCCGACCTGGTGATCGCGCAGACGTTCGAGCAACACCGGGAGCTCGCCCGCCGGCTGCAACGGATCGGCTATCGGTGCCTGGCCGTCGACATCGAGACCATCGACGGCCTGTTCGAAGGCATCACGATCCTCGGCGACGCCACCGGCACGCCGGAACCGGCGCGGGCGTTGTCGGCCGATATCCGGTTGGCGATCGTTCGCATCCAGAAGGCCATTGCCGCTTTGCCCCGGGTGAGAGTGCTTTGGGTCGTCCAGCGCGAGCCGCTGCGCGTGGCGGGCCGGGACACGTTCATCAACGAGATGATCGAGCTGGCCGGCGGTGTGAATGCCATCGGGCCGACGCTGCACATCTATCCGCCGGTGGGGGCCGAGCAGGTCATCGCCGCCCGGCCCGACGTCATCGTCGAGCCTGCCATGGTGCCGGGCGCTCTTGACGAGCAGCGTCGTCAGGCGTTCTCCTACTGGCGCCGATATACGAACGTCCCGGCCGTCACGAACGACCGGATCTACGTGATCGAGGGGGACCTGGTGTCGCGGCTCGGCCCCCGTTTGCACCTGGGGATCGAGCTGATCGCCCGGTGCCTGTGGCCGAACCTGTTGGGAGAGTAAGAACGTGCCTGCGCCCCTCACGCCTGGGACTCTGCTGCTCCGGACCGCAACGGCGGCGATGCTGCTGGCCTGCGCGATGCTCGCGTGCTCGCTGATCGGTCCGCAGGCAATCTCCCTGAAGGCGGCCCTGAGTACCCCGGCCGATTCGGCCGCCCCGAACCCGGACCGGGAAATCTTCCTGCGCGTCCGGTCGCCGCGGATTATCCTGGCAGCTCTCGTGGGAGCCGCGCTGGCCGGCGCCGGCGTGGTGTTCCAGGCCCTGCTGCGCAATCCCCTGGCAGACCCGTACATCCTCGGCATCTCCAGCGGCGCCGGCCTGGGCGTGATCCTCGCCATCGTCGGCGGCCTTGGCTGGACCCTGTGGGGCCGTTCGCCGGTCACGCTCTGCGCCTTTGTCGGCGCTCTCGGGACGGTGTGGCTGGTCTGGGGTATCGGCCGCATCACCGGCAAGTACCAGGTCACCGGCCTGCTCCTGGCCGGGGTCGTCGTCAACGCCTTCCTCTCGGCCCTGATCATGTTCCTGACCTCCATCGCCCGCGGCCAGCAGCTCTACGCCACGATCTTCTGGCTGATGGGCAACATGACGGAGGAGGATCTCCTTGTCCTTTGGGTCAGCGGCGGCGGGATCGCGGCCGGCCTCGTCGGCCTGTTCTTCCTCAGTCCCAAACTCAACATCATCAGCGTCGGTTACCACGATGCGCGGAGCGTGGGCGTGCCGGTCGAGAGGATCGAGCTCGCGGCCTTTGCTCTGGCCGCGTTCATCACGGCGGTCGCGGTCAGTCTCAGCGGCCTGATCGGCTTCGTGGGCCTGATCATCCCGCACGCGGTGCGCCTGGTCTTCGGGCCCGATCACCGCCAGTTGCTGCCCTTGAGCAGCCTGACCGGCGCCCTGTTCCTGGTCGTGGCGGATACCATCGCCCGCACGGTCGTGGCCCCGGCCCAACTGCCGGTCGGCGTAATCACCGCCCTCATCGGCGGCCCCTTCTTCCTGGTCCTGTTGATCCGCTTGGGCCGAAAGGGGTACTGGCTGGCATGATACCGGCGATCCAGGCACAGCACATCACGTTTGGCTATCGCCGGGACAGGCCGGTCCTGCGGGATGTCTGTTTCGAGGTTCCGCCGGGCGATTTTCTGGCGGTGGCGGGTCCCAACGGAGCCGGCAAGAGCACCCTGCTTGATCTTCTCGCCGGTCTGCGGCAGCCTCAATCGGGAGAGATCCTGCTGGCGGACCGGAACCTGCGTTCCTGCAGCGTGGCCCAGATCGCCCGCCGGGTGGCCGTGGTCCGGCAGGAGTTCATTCCCGCTTTTGGGTTCACCGTCGAGGAGACGGTCCTGATGGCCCGCACGCTCCACTATGGTCGCTGGGGCTTCGAGAGCCCAGCCGACCGGCAACTCGTGCGGCGTGCCCTGGAACTGACGGAGACGACGGCGTTCGCCACCCGCGGGCTCGGCAGTCTCAGCGCCGGCGAGCGCCAACGGGTCTTCATCGCCCGGGGTCTGGCCCAGGATACCCCCATCCTGCTGCTCGATGAGCCCACTTCCTTTCTTGACTTGAAACACCAGGTCAGGATCTACGATCTGTTGAAGTCCATCCAACAGGAAAAGGGCACGACCATCGTCGCGATCACCCATGATTTGAATCTGGCGGCTCAGTACTGCGACGAGACCCTGTTGTTGTCTCCCGGGGGCAGCTCCGCTGCTCCGGGTCCGCATTTCCGCATCGGCAAGACGTCGGAGGTCCTCACCCCGGAAGCGGTCGAACGAGCCTTCGAGATCCGCCTCTTTTCAGGGATGGTGGGTCGCGCGAGGTTCCTTTTTCCTCTCGGCAGGAAAGCGCAGGACTCGGATCGGCCCGATCCGCCCGCGTAACTCCCACCTGATGTTGTTCGTAAGTCCTATATTGCGAAGAATTTAGGGAAGATAGGACGCTGGCAGCGGATTCGATGCATTTTTCTGCTTTTCCGAAGCTTTCCGCGGCTCAACAGGCTACCATCCGGGCCCAGATCATGGTATACTATACTGTTCTATAGACAGAGCCGATTTCCCGTGTATGAGAGGTGAATGGTCAGTGGTAGAGAAACGGAAGAAGACAACCAAGACAAACGACACCGAACAGACATCGAAGGCGCGCCTGAGCGTGGCGGACGTTGAGCGTTTCAAGGCGTTGTTGCTGCAGAAGCGGCGAGAGATCATGGGCAACATGTCGGAGATCGAGGGCGAGGCGCTGCGGAAATCCAGGCTCGATGCCAGTGGCGATCTGTCGAGCATGCCGATTCATATGGCCGATCTCGGGACGGACAACTTCGAGCAGGAGTTTTCTCTGGAGTTGATGGACAGCGAGCGACGACTTCTCGTGGAGATCGAGGACGCCCTGCATCGGCTCCAGGCCGGGACGTACGGGATCTGCGAGGGCACCGGCAAACCGATCGCCAAGGCGCGACTCGAAGCCCAGCCGTGGGCGCGGTATTCCGTCGAGTATGCCAGAATGCTGGAAGAGGGACGAGCCAGCGCAGGCGAATAGCCGGCGCCCCCTCCGCCAAGGCGTCTCGCCAGCGTTTCACCGGCCGGCGCCGAGGTGCACATGGTGAATGACGAAACCCATCGGTATCTGCAGTTCACGTGCCCGAGTTGCAAGCGTCGGGTGCGTGCCCATCAGCCGGACCCGTCGAAGCTGCCGCGATTCTTCCCCTTCTGCTCCGAACGGTGCAAGCTGGTGGATCTGGGGGCGTGGCTCGACGCCGACTACCGCATCCCCAGCAGACCCGAGGAGGACTCCGATCCGCCGATCGACCAGGCCGAGCCGCACCAGTAATGGGGTGTGGCCAGAAGATGACGACGGCGGTCGCGCGATCCGAGGGACCATCCCCAAAGTCTTCGACCTTGCCTTGGCCACCGCCGATCTCCCGGCCTTCTCCGTCCGCCATCTCACGGCAGCCACAGGTGCCAACGCGCACCGGCAAAAACCTGTGGACGACGCCCCGGATCGCCAGTACCATGCTGTCGTTTTCCACGGCCCTTTAGGATGGGAAGAGGTGAAGTGGCGTAGTTGAAAGGAGCCGGTATGGTCGACGAAAAGGAGTTTGCACTTCCGCACGGCAGCTTTCTATTCCCCAGGGTCTTCGAAGCCTTCCGCCTGGCGGTCCGGCCCTCGCAACTGGCACTGGCGTTCGCCGCCGTCACGATCATCGGACTGGCCGGCTGGATCATGGATCTGAGCCGCACCGTCATCGTGGTCGGCGACTATAAAGTCCCCCGGCCGCGCGCTGACCTTCGCTGGAATCAGAATGCCAGCGAACTCAACATCTACCTGATGGGCGGCGCCCTTGCACTTGAGGCCTTCATCGAATCGAGACAAACGATCGCGGAACGCACCGGCGTCTTCGGTACCCTCTGGCAGTTCGGGGCCGCGCAGTCCCGCCGTACCCTGTCCGAAGGCGCCGGCCTCGGGCGCGGCATCTCGGATAGCGTCCGGGCCTTGTGCTGGGCCCTCCGGTGGCACACGGTCTACAGTATCGTCTTTCTCTCCGTAGCGCTCGTCACGCTGGCCTGGGCCGGAGGCGCCATGTCGCGGATGGCCGCGCTGCAGTTCGCGCGCGCCGAAAGGCTCGGCCTGCTGCGGGCCGCTCGTTTCGGCCGGCGGCGGCTCGGCAGCCTGGTGGGCGCCCTGGTCGGCCCACTGGCCATCATCACGGTTTTCGGTCTGCCGGCGGTACTCTTCGGCCTGATCGGCAATGTGCCCGTCGTGGGAGAGGTCCTGACGGGCCTGCTCCTGCCCCTGGCACTGCTGGCCGCCTGCGCCGCCACCGTCGTCCTCGTCGGCGCGATCGGCGGCTTGAGCCTGATGGCCCCGGCGGTGGCCTACGAGAACTCCGACAGCTTCGACGCGATCTCGCGGTCCTTCATCGTTTACCGCGATCCCTGGCGAACGGGGTTCTACGCCTTCCTGGCGGTCGTCTACGGCGCCATCTGTTACCTGTTTGTACGTCTGTTCGCGTTCCTGCTGCTGTGGACAACCCGCAGCTTCCTGCAGGTCGGCTTTCTGGGGCGTCATGAGAAGCTCCAGGCCCTGTGGCCGGCGCCGATGTTCGCCCGCTTCCTCGATCCCGCTGCCGCCCTGCCGGATACCTGGTCCATGTGGATCGCGGCGGTGTTGATGCGCTTCTGGGTCTGCGCGGTGATCGCTCTGGTGGCCGCCTTCGTCCTCAGTTTCTATTTCTCCGCAAGCACGATCGTTTATGCCCTGCTGCGCCAGTCCGTGGATGGGACGCCCTTGTCGGACATTTACGTCAGTCCCAGCGAGAGTTCCCTGGAGGCGCGGCCGTCCGAGAGCGTGCCCGATACCGGCGTCGCGGCGTCCGCCCTGGAGACGAATGGCACAGCGGAACCAGGACCGAGACCATCGACGTGAGACCACCGGGGTTGTCTTTCACCTTCTGACGAATTCAGGCGCCGCGCCGGGGAATTATGCCCGATCGACATACCGAGACAAAGACACGGGATCACCTCAGCCCACCGGCGCGACAGGCCGGGCGGGGCGAGAGATTCCTCCTGGCTTTCCGCAAGCCACTGATCATCCTGGCCCACATCGCCGCCTTCGCGGCCTCGCTGGTCTTTTCGTTTCTCGTCGCCAACAACATGCAGTTCCGGCGGGACTGGCTCGTCGAGCAGTACCCCTTCTTCCTGTTGCTGTTCCTGGCCGTGAAGCTGCCGGTCTTCGGCTGGTTCCAGCAGTACCGCGGCTGGTGGCGCTACGTCAGCATCGCCGACCTGCTCGGCATCCTGCGGGCCGCGGTGGTCAGCACGCTGCTCATTGTCACAGTCTGGTTCGCCGTCTGCCTGCAGGTCCCCGCCCTGCGGCGGGCCCTGCCGCCCGCGATCACGGCGATCAGCCAGGGCGTCTTCATGGCCGATCTGTTCGGGACCATCCTGCTGCCCGCCGGCCTGCGCATGATCATCCGCCTCTACCATGAGGAGTTCCGCGCCACCGAGAGCGGGCGGCTCAAGCGCTTCCTCATCGTCGGCGCCGGCAACGCGGGCGAGGCCCTGCTCCGCGAGATGCTCCGCATGCCGGTCGTCCGGTACGATGTCATCGGCTTCATCGATGACGACCCGGTCAAGCAGGGCACGCGCATCCACGGCCTCCCGGTGCTCGGAACGGTCGACCAACTGCCGGCCATCTGCCAGGAGCGCAACATCGAGGAGATCGCCATCGCCATGCCCTCGGCGACGCGCCGGCAGCACCTGCGCGTCGTCCAGGTCTGCGAAGGCACCAAGATCCGGTTCCGCACGGTCCCTTCCATCACGGACATCGCGTCCGGCAAGCTCCGTGTCTCCCAGATCCGCGACGTCGACATCAACGACCTGCTCGGGCGCGAAGTCGTCCACCTCGACCTGCGTCAGATCGAGGCCTTCGCCCGGGACAAGACCATCTTGGTCACGGGTGCCGGCGGGTCCATCGGCGCGGAGATGTGCCGGCAGATCGGCCAGTTCCAGCCCCGGCAACTGCTGCTGGTGGAGCAGGCGGAGAACCCGCTTTTCTATATCGAACGGGATCTGCGCCGCCAGTTCCCCGACCTCCAGACCCGGCCGCTCATCTGCGACATCACGGACCCGGCACGCCTCGAAGCCATCTTCCGGCAGTATCGCCCGCAGGTGGTCATCCACGCGGCCGCCCACAAGCACGTACCCATGATGGAGCTCAACGCCGGCGAGGCCATCAAGAACAACGTCTTCGGCACGCAGGTGGTCGCCGACGCCGCCGACCGGCACAGCGCCACGAACTTCGTCATGATCAGCACCGACAAGGCGGTCAATCCCACCAGCATCATGGGGGCGTCCAAACGCATTGCGGAGATGTACATCCAGGACCTCGGCGCCACCAGCCAGACCCAGTTCGTCACGGTGCGCTTCGGCAACGTGCTCGGCTCGGAAGGGTCGGTCGTCCCCATCTTCCGCAAGCAGATCGACGCGGGCGGCCCGGTCACCGTGACCCACCCGGACATGCAGCGCTACTTCATGACCGTTCCCGAGGCCAGCCAGCTCGTCCTCCAGGCCGCCACCATGGGCAGGGGCGGCGAGATCTTCGTCCTCGACATGGGCGAACCCGTGAAGATCGTGGACCTGGCCAACATGCTGATCACGCTCAGCGGTCTGCGTCCCGGGGAGGATATCGAGATCGCCTTCACCGGCCCCCGTCCCGGCGAGAAGCTGTTCGAGGAGCTGCGGATCGAGGGCGAAGACATGCAGCAGACCGGCCACCCCAAAATCCGCATCTGGAAGAACATCCCCCTTGACCGGGACCGGCTGCGGGCGGGAATCGCCGACCTGCTGGAAGCCGCCCGCCGCCAGGACCAGACCGCCCTGGCCGTCGGGATCAAGAGCCTCGTGCCGGAATATGCCGTCCCGCGTTCGAGCGGCGCATAAAAAAGAGCCGCCCCTTTCGAGCGGCTCCTTTAATCCAATCCTTTGGCCTGATCAACCGAACCAGTCACATCCTACAGTTGCCCGTTCCCTTCGGGCGACTCGGGAGCGGGATAGGGTTCCCCGAATGCGTCGGGACCCCGGCCCTCCTGGCCCATGCTCTCCCGCGGATGGGCATCCTCATAGACTTCCTTGAGCTTCCGCGTCGTCAGGTGCGTGTACACCTGCGTCGTCGACAACGATTGATGTCCCAACAGCTCCTGCACGCTGCGCAGGTCCGCGCCGTTGTTCAGCATGTGCGTGGCGAAGCTGTGCCGCAGGGTATGCGGACTGATCGCCGGGTCCAGACCCGCCATCTTCAGGTACTTGTCCATCTTGCGCCGGACGCTCCGCGTGCTGAGCCGATGGCCGTGCTTGTTCACGAAGAGCACCCGGGAATCGAAGTGGCTGTTGTTCTGGGCGCGCTTATTCCGGAATTCCATGTAATGCTGAATCGCCTGCAGGGCCGAGGAGCTGATCGGGGTGATCCTCTCCTTCTTGCCTTTGCCGCGAATATGGATCACTTCACTCAGGAAATCGATATCGTCCATGTTCAGAGCGACCAGTTCGCTCACCCGGATGCCGGTGCTGTAGAGCGTCTCCAGGATGGCGCGGTCGCGTGCGCCGAGCCAACTGTCCGTCGGCGGCGTCTCGAGCAGCCGCTTGACCTCATGGTATTCCAGGAAGCGCGGCAGCTTCTTCTCCTGTTTCGGGGTGCGAATCGCGCTGAGCGGATTCGAGCTGCAGCGATTCGTCTTCACCAGGAACTTGTAAAAGCTCCGCAGCGTCGCCAGCTTGCGTGCGATCGTAGCCTTGGAGTAGGCTTTCTCATTCAGGTGCGCCAGGTACGCCCGCGCCTCCTCGACATCCACGGCCAGCAGGCGCTGGTCCACGTCCTGCTCCGTCTGCGTGGCAACGGCCGTCGCGACGCCCCCTTCCTGCGACCCGCCGGGCGTCATCTCCGCGCCGGCGTGCGGCTCCCAGGCCCGACTCGTCGCCGCGGACGCCCCGCCGCTGCAACCGTTCAGCAGAAACTCACTGAACTGCGCCAGATCGGCCCCGTAACACTTCGCCGTGTGCTCGGAGAACCGCTTCTCGAACTTCAGATAACGCAGGAATTGCTCGATCGTTGCACCGCCGTCTTCCATGGTCCACCTACCTGTTTGATCCGTTGGTATCATTGACCACCTTCTTGACTTATGAGCTACGCTTCACGATTGTCGCTCCGGAGTCCATTCCGCAGCACTAGCTCCGTTGGTATCGCCAACCTCAAATAGGAATCCCTACGATAACCTGCCGGCGTCCACATCCTCCCGCAGAAGCTGCTCGGCGGAGCCGATCAGAGACTGCGTCAGCTTGAAGCTGATCACCGCCGCATCGAACCAGTCGAAGTCCGTCCGTGTGTCCTTCGCCTGGTCGATGAGCACATCGAGAAGCTCGTCCTCCCGCCCGTGTTCATAGCGGAAGATGTACTTCTCCGCTCCCTTGTTGAGCACCAGTTGTCGCTGTGGTCTTTTCATGCTAACGCTTTTATCGGCCAATGGAGCGTCCGTCTTTACAAAATGTGGATCGGGGACGCGCGCATTTGCGCGGTCCACCCGAGGGCGAGGGCCGTCTTTGGACCGGAAAACGGGATTCGTCGCGGTCTGCGGAGAATGCCCTTCAGGGCGTCTGGGACCGCATCTGGAAGTAGAGGATGTCGCCCCGCCGCTCCGCCGTGATGACGCCGCGGTCTTGCAGGGCAGTCAGGTATTTCGTGACCTCATCGCGTGGCATGGCCAACCCGGTGGCGATGTCCGCCACCGAACACGGCCGGCGTTTTAGCACGGACAGGATATCGGACTCGGCCCGCGCCCGGCACGGTCCCATCCCCGCGGCCGGCGGCGCGCCGATCACCTCGCAGTGACCCCCGATCCGGTGGGCAATCTCGTCCAGCATCTCGGCGGGGACGGCCCGGACATCCGGCTCCGCGGGAGGACGAACCGCGGTGTTGAGGTGCACCTTGTCCGGCCGGATGCGCTGGATCAGGGTCTTGAGCTTCTCGATCTGACCGGCCTGGGTGTTCACACCCGCCACGAGGAAAACCTCGAGCCAGATCTCCCCCTGGAACTCCGCGCGGAACTGCTCCAGCCCGGAAACCAGCTTTTCAATAGTGATATCGGCGGCCGGACGGTGCACCGCTTCGAACACCGCCGCGTCGGCGGCATCGAGAGTCGGAATCACCACGTCGGCCTTGGCGCACTCGGCCCGGACATCCTCGCGATAGAGGAGCGTGCCGTTGGTGAGGATGGCTACCGGGATGTCGGTGAGCCGCCGGATACCGTCGATCAGGTCGCCCAGGCGGCTGTTCAGCGTGGGCTCACCCGAACCACCGATGGTCAGATAATCGGCCTTCAGACCCGCCGCGAGCTTCTCCCGCAACTCCGTCAGCACCGCTTGGATGTCCAGGAAGTCCTGGCGGACGGTGCTCCTGCGGGTGGTCCGGCCGATCTGGCAGTAGACGCAATCCAGCGTACAGAACTTCGGCGGGACAATATCGATTCCGAGACTGAGGCCCAGCCGACGGGAGGGCACCGGTCCATAGGTGTAGGAGGTCGGTTTAGCTTTGGCGATGTCCATGGGTAATCTCAAAGATGCCCCGGCATACCCGCACGAGGTCCGGGAGCCAATCCAGCGGCAACATCGAGGCGGCATCTGACAGGGCCTGGTCCGGCTTGGGATGCACCTCCAGGAAGAGCCCGTTGGCGCCCGCCGCCACGGCGGCCCGTGCCAGCAGAGGCGCCATCTCGCGCCGGCCGCCGCTGGCGGCTCCCAGTCCACCCGGCTGCTGCGTGCTGTGCGTGGCATCAAAGACCACCGGGCAGCCCAGTTGCTGCATGACCGCCAGACCCGTCATATCGTTGACCAGGCGGTTATAGCCGAAGAACGTGCCCCGCTCGGTCAGGATGATCTTGTCGTTCTTGCAGGCCCGCATCTTCTCTACGACGTTGCCCATCTCGGCGGGGGAAAGAAACTGCCCCTTCTTGATGCTGACCGGCCGGCCCGTCCCGGCACAGGCACAGAGCAGATCCGTCTGCCGGCACAGGAACGCCGGCACCTGCAGGCAATCGACGGTCTTCGCGGCCTCGACCGCTTGGGCGGGCTCGTGTACGTCGGTCATTACCGGCAGGCCCGTCGCGCGGCGAACCTTCGCCAGGATCTTCATGCCCTCGGTCAGGCCGGGGCCGCGGTAGCTCGAAATGCTGCTGCGGTTGGCCTTGTCGAAGCTGGCCTTGAAGATGATCCCCACCCCTGTGGCGGCGGAGATCTGCACCAGCCGGGCGGCGATCTGCAGGCAGAGTTCCTCGCTTTCCATAACACAGGGGCCGGCCATCAGGAACAAGGGCGCGTCCAAACCCACGGCGACGTTGCCAATTCTGAACCCCATGCTTCGCGTCACTCCTGCGAACTCACTTCTCGTCTTCGAGATAGACTTCCCGCCGCCCTTCTCCCAGCCGCGACAGCTCCCGCGCCATCAGACCGGCGTAGCTGTCCATCGTATGAGGCACGTGCGCCAGGTGCAGCATCTCCTGTACCTGCGCGATTCGGGCAGAGTCCGGTCCTTCAATCTCCACAAACATGCCCAGCAAGGGCAACTCATCCAGAGCCACCTCACAGTTGTGCAACGTCCAGAGACACCGTCTCTTGTCGAAGGCCAGGGCTTTCTCGTAGCCCAGGGCGGCCAGCAGCAGCTCCGTCGCGCGCGCGTCCCGCACTTCGACTTCGATTTCGGTCCGCCGCTTGTAGTCGTCCTGCTCCTTCGGTCCCTTGTAGGCCAGGATCAACTGCTCGCGGGGTCCGGTTCTTTCCCGGCGCAAACGCAGACACGCGTCGCCCCGGGTGAGCCGGCGGTCCGGCGTGTCGAAGTACGTGTCCCTCTGCCGCGTCTCTCTTACGAACAAGCCGCGGCAGGCGCGCAGTCTTCGCTCGACGATCTCCAGCGCCTCCACCTTCAGCTTGGCTTCGATCTCTTTGGGAAGTTTCAAGTTGGAAGCTGGAAGTTCCAAGTGCTTCCTACCACTCACCGCTTCACACCATTCCGGGAGTCTTGCGTGTGAAGTATGGAGTGCAAAGTACTCTTAACACTTCACACTTCAAGTTTCACACTTCACACTTCAGACCACAATGCTCACCAGCCGGCCTTTGACCACGATGACCTTCTTGGGCGTCTTGCCGGCCAGCGCGGCGACGACTTTGTCATTGGCGAGCGCCACGCCCTGGATCCGTTCGTCATCCCAATCGGCCGCAACCACGATGCGATCCCGGAGCTTGCCGTTGATCTGGACGCCCAACTCGATCTGCTTCTCTTTGGCCAGCTCCTCGTCGTAGACGGGCCAGGGCGCATACGTGAGGCTCTCGTCGTGGCCCAACCGCTGCCAAAGTTCCTCGGCGATATGCGGCGCGAGCGGCGCCAGCAGCAGGAGGAAGGGCTCCACCACCGACCGCGGCCGGATCTCCTGCCGGGCCAGGTGATTGACGAACACCATCATCGCACTGATCGCGGTGTTGAACCGCAGGGCCTCGATATCGCTGCCGACCTTCCGGATCGTCTGGTGCAGCAGGCGCACCGTCTCCTCGTCCGGCGCCGCGTCCTGAAGCGCCGGCGCCAGCCGGCCGGTCTCCTCCTCCACGGCCAGCCGCCACGCCTTCTGCAGGAAACGATACACACCCTGCATGTCCCGCATGCTCCAGGGCTTCATCGCCTCCAGCGGTCCCATGAACATCTCGTAGAGGCGCATCGAGTCGGCCCCGTACTCGGCGACGACTTCGTCCGGGTTGACCACGTTGCCGCGGGACTTGCTCATCTTCTGGCCGTCCTCGCCCAGGATCATCCCCTGGTTGACCAGCTTCTGGAACGGCTCTTTGGTGCTGACGTAGCCGAGGTCGTACAGGAACTTGTGCCAGAACCGCGCGTAGAGCAGGTGCAACACGGCGTGCTCGGCCCCGCCGATATACAGGTCCACCGACATCCAGTATTTCTCTTTCGCCGGGTCCCAGCCGCGCTGGGAGTTCTTCGGGTCGAGGTAGCGCAGATAGTACCAGCAACTGCCCGCCCATTGCGGCATGGTGTTCGTTTCCCGCCGGGCTTTCGTCCCGTCGGGCAGCGTCACGTTGACCCAGTCGGCGGCCTTGGCCAGCGGCGACTCCCCCGTCCCCGGCGGCCGGTAGTCCGCGACCTCAGGCAATCGCAACGGCAGCTCGTCCTCGGACAGGCCGAGGATCCGCCCGTCCTCGGTGTGCAGAATCGGGAACGGCTCGCCCCAGTAGCGTTGCCGGCTGAAGAGCCAGTCCCGCAGCTTGTAGTTGACCGCCTTCTTGCCCTGCCCGCGCTCGGCGAGCCAGGCGGTGATCTTCTCCTTGAATTCGGGCGTCGGCAGACCGTTGAACGGGCCGCTGTTGATGGCCCGGCCGTTGCCCGTGAAGCACAGCTCGCCGCGCCGGACCCGCTCGGCGTCCTGCGGGTCGGGCGGCTCCACCACCTGGATGATCGGCAGATCGAACTTCTGGGCGAACTCGTAATCGCGGTCATCATGGGCCGGCACCGCCATGATGGCGCCGGTCCCATAGCTGATCAGGACGTAGTCGCTGATCCAGATCGGGATCTTCTCGTGGTTCACGGGATTCAGCGCGTAGGCCCCCGTGAAGACACCGGTCTTCTCCTTGGCCAGATCGGTCCGGTCGAGGTCGCTCTTGCGGGCGGCCGCCGCACAGTACTCCTGAACCGCCGCCTTCTGCGCGGGCGTCGTGATCGCCTCCACGAACGGATGCTCGGGCGCCAGGACCATGTACGTGGCGCCGAAGAGCGTATCCGGCCGCGTGGTGAAGACCCAAAGACAGTCTGAAGTGTGAAGCTTGAAGTTTGAAGTGGCAGGGCCCTCTTCACTGGAAACTTGACACTTGGAGCTTGAAACTACCTCGAAGCAGACCTCCGCGCCGACGCTCTTGCCGATCCAGTCGACCTGCAGCTTCTTGATCGACTCGGTCCAGTCCACTTCCGCGAGGTCTTCCAGCAGGCGGTCGGCGTATTTCGTGATGCGGAGCATCCACTGCCGCATCGGCCGGCGGATCACCGGGTGGCCGCCCCGCTCGCTGACGCCCCCCACCACTTCCTCGTTGGCCAGCACGGTGCCCAGGGCCGGACACCAGTTGACCGGCACATCCGCCTGGTAGGCCAGCCGGTGGTCGTCCACGAACCGCCGGCGCTCCAATTCGCTGAGCCCCTCCGGGATCGGCAGTTGCTCGATGGGTTTGGCTTTCTGCTCGCGCTCATCGAAGTAGCTGTTGAAGAACTTCAGGAAGATCCACTGCGTCCACTTGTAGTATTCGGGGTCGGTCGTGGCGATCTCGCGGTCCCAGTCGTAGCTGAAGCCGAGCGACTTGGTTTGGCGCCGCATGTTGACGATGTTGCGGGACGTGGTGTCGGCGGGGTCGGTACCCGTCTTGATCGCGTGCTGCTCGGCGGGCAGGCCGAAGGCATCCCAGCCGAAGGGATGCAACACGTTGAATCCCTTCATCCGTTTGTACCGGGCGACGATATCGCTGGCCGTGTAGCCCTCCGGGTGCCCCACGTGCAGACCCTGGCCGCTGGGATAGGGAAACATATCCAGCACGTAGTATTTCGGCCTGGACACATCGCCGTCCTGCGCCCGAAAGGTCTTGTGCTCTTCCCAGTACGCCTGCCACTTCGCCTCGATCGACCCGAAGCTGTATGTACCTTCCTGTACGTCCATCGGTCTCCAACGCCTCTAAGGAATCCGCGCCCGCGACGTGCCGGTCGGAACGGCTGTGGAACGCACCGCATCCTGCGTTTCGACGGTATCACCACGCGGCCACCACATCGGGAGGGGACGCCCCACGCGGACCTTCGCGTCGAGGGCCCCGGCCTTGTACTATACACGATCTGCCCGCGCGATGGTAGGGAAAGTTCGCGGGCCTCCGGAGAGCGGGGGTACGACAGGGTTGAGGCAAACGCCGGCATGTCATCGCGAGCGAAGCGAAGCAATCTCAATTCCTGGGGTTGAGATTGCTTCCTCGCGGTGCTCCTCGCAACGACATCTACCGTCTTGAGATCGTCTCTCAGTTCAGCCAGGTCGCGGCCAGGAACGCCAGGTTGGAGAAATCCAGCGCACCGTCCCGGACCAGATCGGCGGCCACCGTGCTGGCGACCGTGGTGAACACTTTATCACTGATATCGCCGAGACCCGGGCGATTCACACTCGAGACACGGATCAGCGCCTGGTTCGAATCCACGAGCGGCACGAGCCACCGGTACTGGCCGGTGTTGCCGACGTTCGGCGGGTACACCGGCGACCAGGAGAAACCGCCATCGGGCGAGAACTCAACCAGCACGGTCTCGGCCACGCCGGTGCTCTGCCAGCGGATCGTGTGGACCTTGCCCGCTGTCAAGGCCTCGCCGCCGTTCGGCGAGAGCACGGTGAGCGAGCCGGTTTTGGGCGTGATCACGGGGCGCAGATCGTTGACGTCCTGCGTTCCCCAGCGGTTCGGAGCGCCGAAGGTACTGAATCTCTTGCTGGTGTCATAGTCGGGCGAATTCGGCGTGATCGAGGCGCTGGGATCTTCCTTGAGGAAGAAGACTTCCGTGCCACCGACCTTGGCGCCGGGCGCGACCCCCTCGCCCGCGGGGCCGAAGGCGATCCCGCCGGCGATGTTGCGGATGCGCAACTGCCAGTTCTTGTTGTTCACGGCGAAGGACTCGGCCGAGATGTACTTGCCGTCGGCGTCATCGTTGGCCTGCACCTGAATCCACCAGTCGCCGGCGGCCGGATCGTAGCTGACATCGCCCGGCACATCCTGGGCGACCGTGATGATCGTGCCGGCCCGGAGGTCCTGCCAGAGCGACTGGGCCGTCAGCGTGAGGGTCTTGTCCAGCTTGCCGTCGACAAACGTATCGAGCTGCCAACCGCGCAGGTCCAGATGATCTTTGATCACGATCAGCTCGAACCAGTCGCCGCCGTTGCCGGGAATGCGGCCGAAGAAACTGTCCGCGGCCCGCCCGCCGTTCTCGTCGGCCGCGGAATCGCCGCCGCCGAGGAATTCGATGTCGTCCACGGCGTTGTACTCGTTGAGAAGGATATCCGCGGCCGGGAGAGTCCCGACCAGTAACGACAGCCCGATGATGACTCCCATCATCCCTTTCCGATTCATATTCACCCCTTTTCCTTTGTCAGATCCCAGGAGCATGGTCCATTTGACGATGCGCTGACGCGAACATCGGAGCCTGCATCAATACAACTCCATTATAGCACAAATCACCGCGCCGCGGCAGAGATATTTGCGGTCATCGGAACGGAGGGGGTGGGCGCTGCCGGACCGACCTCCCACATCCCGTCCGGGCGGACCTGGAGGAGCTCTGTATCGCGGTAGAAATTCAGCGTGGCGACCATGTAGTCGGCCAGCGTGTCCGCCATCGCGTTACGCGCATCATACTGGTGCTCCAGCGCCGTCAGCACACGCCGGCTGCTCACACGCCCGTACTGAAGCAGGCGGAACGTGCTTTCCACCCGCGTCTGCGCCAGACGCAATCCCTCCGACAGGACCTGATACCGCTGCGCCGTCTCCCGCAACTTGCGGTGCGCCTCGCGTACCTCCATCCGGACCGTGTCCGCAGTCAGGTCGTACTCCCGCTGTCGCTGGTTCAACAGGACCAGGGCCTTGGCATAGACGTTCTGCTCGTCCACGCGATCCAGCGGCAAATCGAGCCCCGCGCCGGCGCTCGCGCGTGTGTCGCCCCGAGTGGTGACGTCCCCGCCCGCGAAGACGTTGAGGCCGGTGCGGAGGGCATCGGCGGCCACGTAGACCGCCCGCTGAGCGTCGAGCACGGCATCCGCCCGGTTCGCCAACTCCAGACGCCGGTACAGACCCGTCTCCACCGCTTCGTCCGGCGAGAAGAAGTTGGGGTCCGGAATGCTCTTGGCCTTCAGGTCCGCAAAGACTTGTGCATCCAGATTGAATTCCGTCGTGGGCGGCACGCCCAGGGTGATCTTGTAGAAGTCCAGGAAGCGTTCGTATTCTTTGCACGCCAGGATGTGGGCATCCCGGGCCCGCAGGATCTCCTGGCGGATCTGGTCCAGTTCCTCTATGGGCAACCGGCCGGCGCCGACCAGCTTCGCGACGCGTGTCTCCAGCGTCTGCAGCGAGCTGACATAGGTTTCCGCATTCCGCGCCACCTCCTGCAGTTCCAGGGTCTCGTAGTACTGCGTCACGACGGAAACCACCAGGATCTTGCGGAAACGGCTCACCGCGCGGATCTGATACAGGGCCGTGCGCTCCGCTTGGGTCAGCGGCTCACGCACCACGCGCGGGTCGCTGCCGCGCAGCAGAGGTTGAGTCACACGGCCGCTGAAAATGGATGCAAGCCCGCTGTTGCCCAGCCCCAGGAACGTATCGACCCACCGGACGCCCACGCTGGCGCTCACCAGTGTCCCGGTGGCCAGGAGCCGGTTGAAACCCAGATTGGGCTCCGCGACCACGCCCCCGTCTGTGCCGTCGTTGAAGTAGAGGAACCGACCGCCCCCGAACAACTGGGTCTCGTAGAGATGTCGCACCAGCCGCAGGTCGAGGGCCAGCGTGTACAGCCGTTCCTTCTGGAGGTGGTACTCACGGTTGCGCGCCGTCGCCAGGGCCGCCGCCTGCGGGATCGTGAGGACGCCTCCCTCCGTGACAGCCTTCTCAATGCCGGCCAGCCACTGGGCATCGATGTCGTTCGGCGCGGCCGGCGCCCCGGTGATCCGGTAGTTGGCCCGCGGGCCAAACTCGCTCTGCCACTGGCGGTCGACGAACCGGTAAACCTCCTCGTCCGCATTGCGTTTATAGCTCTTGGGACCGCAGCCCGCCAGCAGAACGAGCCCGCTCAGGAGCCCCAGGCTCACTCCCAGCCGGCCGGACTTGTATGTTGCGTCGCTCATTCGGCGTCCCGCGTCTGTTCCGCGTGGTCGGGCGAGGAACCCGCGCGCGTTTCTATGATCTTCGGATTCCCACGACCTCTCCCGGCACCAGGTCCAGTCCCGCGGGAATGGTGATGAGCACCGGCAGGCCCCACTGCGGGATGGCGGGATTGCGCCACAGCCGCTGCGGCATCAACTCGATCGTGGGCCCGATCTGAAGGACCTCGGCGGCCAAGGCAATCTGGGCGGGCATCCTCGTCTTGACGACTTCCACCGTGGCTTGTCTTTCCCACAACCCCAGTTGCTGCTCGCTGATATAAGCCACGATCTCCGTCGGCTGCTGCTGCGAAACCGCCAAAATGGGGTCTCCGGCCACTACGACTTCCCCCGCCCGGCGCAGCACCTGCTCTCCGGGTCTTTGGTGCAGCATATCGTTGTCTTGTCCGGGAATGGGGATCACCACCCCATCGATCGGGGACGTCAGCTCCACCGCCCGGCGCGATTGGAGCGCCGCGAGCTGCTCCAGTACCCCTTTCATCGTTGCCTCCTGCACGCGGACCTCCTTGCGGATGGCCTCCAGGGCGTCGTCCACAGACTGCTTCGGCAGTTCCAACTGAATGAACTGGGCACGCCGTTGCTCCGCCTGCCTCAGGACGACCTTCGTCTGCTCCACCAACCGCTCGTTTTCCTCGATTCTCTTGGCGGTGCTGTCGTGCTGAGCCTTGGTCCGTTCCACCTCGTACGGGGCAATCAGCTCGTCTTTCAGCAGCTCGTCATTGACCTTCATCTGGACGGTCAGATCATCCCGCGTGATGACATCGGAGGCAATCGCTGCCTGCAGCTCGAGAATCCGCAGGCGAGCGGTCTCGGCGTCCACATCGAAGCGCCGCTGGTTGTCCTCCCGGCCGAGCTCGAGATTGGCCATCTCGGTGCGCAACTGCTCCTGGGTGGGAATCAGCAGCGCCGTGAGCCGTTCCGCCTCGGCCGCGGCCGTGGCCAACTGGGTCTTCAGTTCCGCTTCGATCGTCTGCTCGTTGTCCAAGACCGTGTTGATGACCGCCAGGGTCTGTCCCTTCTTGACCGGCTGGAACAACCGGACGGAGATGCTGACGATCCGGCCCGTGCAACCCGAGGCAACCTGACGAACCTCGCCGCGCGCGATTCCTACGATCTCGAACTGCTGGGTGCGCTGATAGAACATCCACACGACGGCGCCCGTGGCCGCCAGCCAGACCATCACCGGCACGGCGTGACGCAGCAGGGAACGCTTGAGCATATGGCGTTTTGTTCCTGTCTTTGCCATGCGACCGCCTACACCTCGAGCAGCTTTTCCTGCAGCGTGAGACTGATATTCTCAATCCCCTCTACCTTCTCCAGCTCGGCCACCAGCGCTTCGTTCCGCGCGGGGTCGCGAATCATGATCTGATAGGCATATTCCGCCGGCCCGCCGAAGCCACTGTCCTGCATGGAGATCATGGTGAAACCCGTACAGAACCGCCGCAGGATGCCGGGCACGGGGTGGCTCGCGCCGAGCGGCCCCCGCAGGCCGAAACGCAGGAAGCCGTTGTGCGGCTCGTGCGCTCCGAAGTCGGTCCAGAACAGGTACAGGGTGATCAGACTCAGGAATATCGTGCCGACAATGGCGGTCAGGTAGCGGTGCGAACCCGTCGCCATGCCCACCACCAGGGCGCAGAAGACGAAAGCGATGTCGCGCGTGTCCTTCATGACGTTCCGGAAACGCACGATCGCCAGCGCCCCCATGAGCCCGAAGGCCGTGATGATGTTGTTGCCGATCACCGTCATCACCATCGCCACCACCACCGTGATGAGGATCAGGGACTGGACATAGGAACGGGAGTAGGACAGCCCGCTATGGGTCAGGTAGTACACCCAAGCCAGGACCTGCCCCAGCACGAAGGCCAGCAGCAGCGACAGCAGCACGGTCTGCACGCCGAACGGTCCCCCGCTGACCGGTGTGTCCTCCAGCAATTGCCACAGTTTATCCATACCAGGGAACCCTCAGCGCCGGTCCGCAAAAGCCCAGTCCGCACGCCTGCGTGACGGACGTCGCGTACTTGGAGATGGGCGTCACCTCCAGGTCGAACTCCCGCACCAGGCGGGAGAGCCAAGTCGGATAGCGGCCGGTGAACTTGATCTCCAGGATCGTATGGCCCGTCGTCAAATTGTTGTGCTGCCAGCCCGAGCCGCCCAGCCGGACCCGCGGCTCGTCGGTAATCTTGTAGAAGAGCTGCCGGTCAAACGTCACCCGCACGCGGTCCTCGGACGTCCCCTCGAAGGCCTGCCGCAGGTACCGGACCAGCACGATCGGGCCGGCCCGAATCGTGGCCGCGTAGAACTGAAACTGGCTCAGGGCACTTTCGTCCGTCGTGTACCCGCGCGGGGGCAAAGACCGTCCCTGCAACAGGAGAGACACGTCCCGGTCCATCACGCGGGCCCGACTCTTCATAATGACCCGGTTGATCCGGCGCTTGATCTCGAAGAAACGCGGATACTCCGGCTCATCCGTATAGCTGCGAATCCGCAGTTTGAAGCGGTTCTTCACGCCGGTCAGGCTCTCCCGGCAAAGCTGCGCCTCCGGAGAGTCCAGGTACAGGCTGACGATGGGGTACATCCCCCCACGCTGCAGCTTCGAGTAACGATCCAACTCCAGGAACGGGCGGATGTACTGGACCATCCCCGCCGCCCGGATTTCATCGACGAGATACTTCATCTCGTACCGGCAGGCGAGCATGCGATCGGTGTTGACCTTCTGCGCCTTGGGCTTGTCTTTCGGATCGAGCCCTCCCGGACGGGATGGACGTTCGCACAACTCCTTTGCCACCGCGGCCTGCCTTCCAAGACCGCCCGGCGCGAGAGGCTCGGATACCCCTGGGCGTATGTCGGTCTTTGTCGTATCCACCTTGCTCGAGTTCCCCTGCACTGGAGTCGGGGAAGCCGTCGGAACGCACGCACGCGCACAACCCGTTTACGTTCCGCTCCGGTTCCTCCTCGACTTGGCGTTCCGTCGCCCAACGTCGGCCCCACCCCGTGGGGCCGACCTGAACCCGGTTACTTATCTATTTTAACACAAAGATCGCCTCGCAGTCAAGAATATGCGATATCGTTTCCGCCGCAAGGGCGCGACAGCACCGGGAAGCGGCGCCAACTCCGTTCGTGGGCCACGACGGCTCTTCCCAGAAAGCCCAATTGCCACCGGCCGACACGGGTTTAGATGGATGCCGAACCAATTCAGTTACGACAGGAAGATGGTGGGGCTCTGCGCATGTCGTCGAAAATCGTCGGCACTGAGGGTGACCGTCCGCCATTTCGGGCTGCGGCGTCTCATGTGCTGGCGATAGTCGTCGAGCCCCAGGCAAAAGAACACGTAGCGGTCGAGACTCAGAGAGACAACTTCGCAGCCGTTGAAGTCCACATCCGCCTGGGTCACGCGGTAGGCAAAGACGAACACCGCCTCATGGTCGCGGCCGAGCGCCTCCCGCCACACTTGCAGGCTTTGGATGTCATCGAGCGTCACCCAGCAGTCCAGCCCGGCCAACTCCGCCAGGGAGGCGCCTCGGAACGTCCGGCCTTTGACCTCTGCGATCACCTTGCGGTCCGGCCGGGGCAGAAGCAGGAAATCGAAGTTCTTGATGGATTGGCGCAACGATCCCAGCCGCTTGTGCTCGTCACTCCGGACATAAGGGACTTGATGATCGAGCAGCCAGTTCTCGAACGCACGCTCGTAGCGGTTCGCAGAAAAGTCCCGCATCGGAGTCGTCCTCCCCTGCGACAGACCACCAACACCGCAGTCCCCAGGGCCAGTGCAAATCAGCGGGTGCCCCGGGTGGCATCGTCACGCGCAGCGTGTTTGCAGTGACGCCGTAAGGCGTTATCTTGTATGCCCTGACAGGCACACTACAAACTCAGGCCTTCGGCCTTGACGATGCCACCAACGCAGAGTCATTCTCGGGATCTCACGAGCGCCCTGCCGGATTCACCCGCCGGCCTTGACCCGGTCAGGAACTCAGCCGTGACAGGAACTGCTCCACGTCGATCGATTCCTGCACGCCGGTCGCCATGTCCTTGATGACCAGTTGCCGCCTCTCTACATACTCCTGGCCGATGATGATGCACTTCCTGGCACCCTGGGCGGTCGCATCCTTGAGTTGCTTCGAAAGGCCTCCCTGTCTGTAACTGAAGTTTGCCGAATGTCCCCGCGAACGAATCGCGGCCGCGAGTCGGTACATATCGGAGCCAAGGAGCTGCTCCGCAAAAGTGACGAAGTATTCAAGCGGAGGCTTGATTGCCTGCTTCTCCAGCAATCCCCTTTCCTGGAGTAGGATCTCCAGCACAACATCGCCCATCCCCATGCCGGTCGCGGGAATCGGCGGTCCGCCGAAGTCCCGCAGCAGGTTGTCGTAGCGTCCACCACCGCAGATGGCCCTCAGTTCAC
This sequence comes from Planctomycetota bacterium, assembly GCA_025459125.1. Taxonomy (GTDB): domain Bacteria; phylum Planctomycetota; class Phycisphaerae; order Sedimentisphaerales; family Anaerobacaceae; genus PLanc-01. The sequence continues at coordinate 37,035 of JALORE010000018.1, forward strand.
CCGCGATGTCATGTACCTCAAACACCATCCCAGTGTAATACGCGAGGCCTCGAACAACGCTCGGATCAAACCGACAATACTCCCCAACTCCCATCCATTCGAGCATCGCAAATATCTTCTCGACATCCCTGACAGCGTCCATGATGGTCTCGTTCGTGCCCGCCACCTCTCTGACCTGCCCGATAGCATCGAGCGCCATGAAGTCCAATACCTTCTTGGCTTGGTTCCTGTCAGGAACCTGTTCGGCCAGCACTGCCTCAAAGGCCTCGGCTGGGAGTTTCGCCTTCTTATCGAGTACGGCGTAAAGCGAATCGAGCTTCTCCGGCGGAATCCCTATGTCCGTCAGAACGGCTGCCAGGAGCTTTCGGCTGGAGATCTTGGCCTGGATGTCCTTGCTGGTCAGCCCAACCATTCGCAAGTAGTCAAGAGCGGTGAAGATGACCTCGGCATCAGCCTGACCCAAGTTCTCGCCAATGATGTCAATATTCCATTGGAAGAACTCCCGCAGCCGGCCCTTCTGGGGCCGTTCCGCCCGGCACAGGCGCGGGACGGCGAACCACTTGATCGGCCGAGGCAGCGAATTGATCGTCTGATTCACCATGCGCGCCAGCGTCGGCGTGATCTCCGGGCGAATCGCCAACTCCCGGCCCCCGCGGTCCTGCAGCGAGAACAGCTGCTCGACGATCTCCTGCCCGCTCTTGATCTGGTACATGGTCAGGTACTCGAAGATCGGTCCGTCGTACTCCTCGAAGCCGTTGCGAATCGAGACCTTCTTCCAACCGTCGATAATCCCGTTGCGCCGGGCCATTTGGGCCGGGTAGAAATCCCTGGTCCCCTTGACAGGCGGTATCTTCATCGCTTGGTTCTCTTTATGTTCTTGAGCTTCTGTTTTTCCGTCACGTTATTGTCAAACTTGATCCGGATAAACTCATCCATGTCCCTATCACTGGTGAAATGCAGTTCGTAGTCATACTCGCCCGGGACATAATCGCAATCCGAGTGCTTGTACGTGCGGCAGATCTTCGGCCGGCGGTCGTAGATCGCGCACCGGTGCGTCTCGGGGGACAGGTGGCGGCAGGCGTTCCGCACGCTGAGGTACCAGTCCCCATCCTCCACGAAGACCGAGGTGCCCTCATGGCACAGATACCACCGGATATCATCGTAGTCCGCCCGGGTTTCCGGCGTTTCGATCGGCAGGGCGAAGTACCGGCAGCACAGCCCCGCACATCGGTTGCATTGCCCTCTTCGCGCCATCCGCAAAATCGCTCACCCTTTCGTACACGAAGCTTCTCTGCAAAGACCGCACTATAAGCCGCGACCCGCCCACCGTCAAGAAACCTCGCCGGGCAGCCCAAGGTGATCGCAAAGTCCCGGGAATGGCTCTACCCGGGTGGCACCGTCACGGCGGCAGGCCCCGGCGGGTCTCCCCGACGCAAAATATTTTCGAAAAATCCCATTTATGCCATTGACTTGTGTCACGAGCGTCTATAGGATTGAATTCAGTAATCTTGTCCACAGGCCCCCGCATAGTCTCGCTTCCTCTCCCTCATCAATAGCGGGGGCTTCTTTTTTTCCGTCCCCAAACAGGATATCCCGGAGAGACTCCGGCCGTGGCATGAACTTATCATCGATCGTGATGATAAGCTGAATCTGGCACATCATCGCGACTGCCGGCGTAGGCGTAGCAGGAGCCCGATCCCGGATCAGAGACCGTTACTTCGGACGGACAGGGAATGACGCAGATTCCGCCACCGGCGCGGAGTTACGCCCGCCAGGGCCGGGAGCGTTTGATCTCACCCGCCAGGACCTTCTGGGCGATCAACGCGTTCTCGCGGACCTGGAAGTCAAACATCCCCACGCACAGGAAATCGGCGCCGGCTTCGAAGGCGAACTGGAAGCCGTCCCGGGGATGAATCGCGCCGGCCGCGAGGACCTTGAAGCCAACCCACGGCTGTTCCAGACCTTTCATGTACTCGATGGTCTCCTGGGGATTACGGCACCACATGTTGTCGTGGAACTCGTCGTGGTCCTTGCTGTTGCTGCCCATGACATCGAATACCTTGCGGTTCTCGCGGGGTGTCGCCGACCAGTAATTGTCCGGGTGGACCGTCTTGACCCAGAAGTCCGGCTTGAGACCCGCCTGGACACAGGCCTTGATGGTCTCCAGATCGTGGGCCCCGAGTCCGCCGGCCACCTTGAATTCCTGGATATAGGCGAGTGCCTCGCCCAAGGCAGCGACCTGACCGTCCCGCACCGCCTTGTCGGCAAGACCTCCCTGCACGTAGACGCCGTGGGCGCCGCCGTCGACGGATCGTCTGATGCCCTCCTTGATGTCCTTGCCCGAGGCGCAGTCGGAGAACCAGAGGATCTTGCCGCCCCGCTCGTTCCAGTACCGGTTGATCACCCGGTCGGAGACGGGATTCGTCAGGACCGTGTTGACACCCATCTCCTCGGCCAACTCCAGCGTCTGGAACACCTTGTCGTCGGTGTGGTAGGCTTTGACGAGAGACGAGACGTACATCAGGTCCCGGCTGTGAGCCCATCCGCCAATCAGGTTGCCGCCGCAGAAGATCCGGCTGACCTTCAGGCCCTTGATTTGCCCGCACGGCATCTTTGCTCCGGCGGCCTGCGTTCCGCTGTCTTTGGGCCTGCCCCCACCTGCGGCCGCCTGGGCCAGCAGGTTCTGCTCCTCAAAGCTGGCCAGCCCCAGGGCCACCCCCGCCGACGTAGCAACCGATCCCTTGATGAAGCCGCGACGATTCACTTCGCTGGACGCCATAGTTCTTACCCTCAACTGAGATTGTCACGTTCGCCCGCCGGGCCTACGACCGCCAGGGCCGCTGCCGGGACAGAGTGCCCGAGAGGATATTCTTCGCGATGACCACATCCTCCCGGACCTGAAAATCGAACATCCCCACACACAGGAAGTCGGCGCCGTTCTGGAAGGCGTGTTTGAACCCATCGCGGGGATGGATCGCCCCGGCCGCCAGGACTTTGTAGGCAATCCAGGGCTTCTCGACTTTCTGCATGAACTCGACCGTCTTGTCCGGCTCTTTGTCCCAGTAATTATCGATGCTGTAGTTGTCGATCACGTCCTTCTGCTGGTCGGGCCGCCGGGTCGACCAGTAGCTGGTGCTATGGTGGGTTTTCATGTAGAAGTCCACCGGCAGCCGGGCTTCCTCGCAGGCCATCACGGTTCCGAGATTGTGCCCGCCGACGCCGGCGATTACGCCGTTCTGCTGGATGACGTCGACCAGCTTGCCGATCAGATCCACCTTGCCGGCCCGCGACCACTCATCCCCCAGGTTGCCGATCAGAAACGCTCCCACCGCCCCGCCGTCGATGGCCCGTTTGACGTCGGTCTCCAGGTCGTTCGGTTT
>JALORE010000185.1 GCA_025459125.1 Planctomycetota bacterium
CCTGACCCGCACCGGCAGAGAATGCACGAGAGGCAGCGGCGTGGCAACATGCACCTTGATCTCGTCGCCGTCGGCTTCCACCCCCACCACCTGGTCCGGCATGCGTGCGTTCGCCGCGAGGATACAGACCAGTTCGCGGCCTGACAGAACTATCTGACCCATACTTCATCCGTCCTTGATCGTTTGTCGCCTATCATAGCCTGCCGGAGGCACAAGTCCACTTGAAATACCGTTCACCGGATCAGGCGACGTCGCAACCGGCGAATGGCCAGCCAACCGGTGAGCACTGTGAAGACCACGGCATACGCCAGACTGAGGAGCAGGCCCGGGGGATACTGGCCGATACAGACCGCCCGCGCCAGACGAACGCAGTGCGTCAAGGGCATGATCTCCGCCGCGAATCGCACCGAGGACGGCAGGTTGCTGACCGGGAAGACCACCCCCGAGAAGAAGAACATCGGCGACAGGACACCCGTGAGATAGAAATTGAAGTGCTGGATCGTCTTGACGAAGGAGGTGACCCATAGTGACAGCGTCGCGAACATCACACCGGTGATGAAGCCGACCAGCGGCGTGAGCAGGCCCTCCGGCAGGCGGACGATCCGGAACGCCGTCAACACGCACAGCACCGCGAAGGTGAAGAATACGCCCTTGGTCCCGGCCCAGATGATCTCGCCGATGATCAGGTCGTTCACGGTGATCGGCGCCGCCAGCATCCCGTCATAGACTTTCTCGAACTCCAGGCGGATGAAGGTGCCGAAGGTGCACTCGTAGGCGGCGGTGAACATGGCCGCCGTGACCAGCAGCCCGGTCCCCAGAAACTCGATGTAACTGAGCCCTTCCATGCTCTGGGTGATGTACTTGCTCAGGCCCAGGCCGACGCCCGCCAGGAACAGCAGCGGCTCCAGGAACGGCGGCAGACCGTTGCTGAGGAGGTTCTTTGTGTAGACGCGCACATGCCGATACCACACGCTGTACAGGCGCCGGGAGAGCGAGGGATAGGCAACGGGATTACTGCTTTTCATTCAGGTCCCTCCCCGTCGCCTTGAGAAACACATCTTCCAGGGTGGTCTGTCTCAGGTAATAGGGATGCTCGGCCAGACCGTCGGCCACGCCTTTGAGTCGGTCCACATCCTGTGCATAGAACCGCAGGATGGCCTCGGCGCGGTCCAGGCGGACACCTTGCGGCAGATCGGCTTCCCGAAGCGCCGGCCGGCCGTTCGTAAGCGGCACCTCCAGGACGTACGTTTCGATGTTCTCCTTCAGCAGGCGCTGCGGGTTGTCTTCCAGGATCTTGCGGCCCTTGTCCATGATCAGGACCGTGTCGCAGATCTGGAAGGCCTCTTCCATGTAATGCGTTGTCAGCAGGATGGTGGTGCGTTGAGCCCGGAGTTGCCGCAGCTTGTCCCAGATGAGGTGGCGGACCTGCGGGTCCAGGCCGGTCGTCGGCTCGTCCAGAATGAGCAGCCGCGGGTTGTTCAGCAGAGCCCGGGCGATCACCAGCCGCCGCTGCATGCCTCCGGAGAGTTCTTTGATCGGCGACCGGATCTTCTCGGAGAGTTCGAGGAAATCGAGCAGCGTCTCGATCCGCCCTCGGGCGACCCGCGCCGGCAGGCCATAGAACTTGGAGTAGATCATGAGGTTCTGGATGACGTTGAGCTCCTCGTCCAGGTTGTTCTCCTGGGGCACGACGCCCGAGACGTACTTGATGGCCAGCTCCTCGCGCGCGGGATCGTACCCGAACACCTCGATGATCCCGCCATCATGGTCGGTCCGGCTGCTCCGGCCGTAGATCATCTTCATCATGGTCGTCTTGCCGGCCCCGTTGGGCCCGAGCAGACCGAAGCAGGTACCCTCCTCGACTTCGAAGCTCAGATCGTCGACCGCCCGGAGCCTGCCGAACGACTTGCTGACGTGCTGGACTTGGATCACTCTCATATTCGCTCGCACGCTACCACGGACTTCCGCAGCAGCGTGTCGTTGCCCAGGATCTGCCATCCTCTACTTCGCTCCGTTACGTTCCGGACGACATTCTGTGCAGGCGAATCCGTCCGAGCCGGCCCGTCTCACTTGACCTCCACGGTTTTGTCGAGCGGAATACCGAGCTTCTTGAACCGCTGCCCCCGGCTCTTTTCGTCCCCGACGTTGATCTCCCGGGCCAACCGCCCGACGGTCAGCGCCTGCTGGCGCGGCACCACGATCACGCCATCGCCGTCCGCGACGATCACGTCGCCCGGAAAGACCAGGGCACCGCCGCAATTGATGGGAAAGTTGTACGACTCGGCGATCAGCCGGCCCGGACGGACGCCCCGCGTACTGTAGGCATTCTCGCAGTACACAGGAATTCGCCGGGTTTTGATGATCTCATCGGTATCGCGCGCTCCGGCGTTGGTCACTACGCCGACGACACCCTTCTCGGCCCAACCCAGGCTGTTGTTCGAGCCGATGAAGCCGGTTTCCTTGATGCCACCGGCATCGATCACCACGACATCACCAGGCTTGGCGGTCTTGAGCCAGGCATCGGGCGCCCGACCGTACTGCTCGGACTTGAATTTCTGGAAGCCCTCCAGCGTCGGGAACGAGTTCTGCCCGACGCGCACGTCGGTCGGCACATGCCGAACGGTGATGGCAAAGCCCACAAAGCGATGGGTGAACGTATCCGTATCCCGCCACAAGGGTCGGATCTGGTTGTCCATCAGGCCGACATCCTGCAGACCGATGAGGTCCATCCCGTCCAGCACATCCGTCAGCCGCAGGTCTTCGTAGAGCTCCAGAATCTCCCGGCGGGCTTCGTCGCTGTCGTCGAAGCTCTTGTTCTGAAGTACGTGTACCCCCTGCGGCGTAGTCATCCTTGCCGACCCGGCCTGCTCCTGCGTCCGCGTGCTCACGGTCAGCAGCGCCACCACGAGCAGAATTCCCATCCCCAGACCTCGGTTTCTGGTCCATCCTCTCGCCTGTTGTGCCATGAGAGTCCCCTTTCATATCCGTTGCACATTCCGGCATCGGTTGGCCAGCATACCCGACTTGCCCCGCAGATGCAAAGCCTCCCCTGCCGACAGGATACGGCCGGTATTCACGGCAGATTCGCGCTTCCGCGCAGGGCGAGCGTGCCCGCTCGCCTCTTGGGATGGCCAGATCGTGGGAGCAGTCGTGCGAAGACGCATGACGTGGGGGGCGAGCGGCGACGCTCGCCTTACGAAGAGACGCGTCCATCACCGTCGTCTTCCGGCCGCACTCGATGTCGCTCAGGCCGATAGATGCTCGATAACGATCTTGAGGCCGATGGCGATGAGGATCAGACCGCCGATGATCTCGATCCGGCTTTCGAAGAAGTGGCCGAAGCGCTTGCCGATTCCGACCCCGAGGTAGGACAGGACGAACGTGATCAGGCCAATAACCGTCACGGCGACGAGAATCGGGGTCTGGAGCAGGGACAGGGTGATCCCGACCGCCAGGGCATCGATGCTCGTGGCAAAGGACAGAGCCAGCAGGACCAGCAGGTTGGAGGGGTCGCGGCTGCTTTCGGCCTTCTCGATCTTGAAGGACTCATAGATCATCTTGCCGCCGACGAAGCACAGCAGGGCAAACGCAATCCAGTGATCGGAAGCGGAGATGTAATCGCGCAGCCCCAGGCCCGCCAGAAAGCCAATGATCGGCATGAGGGCCTGAAAGCCGCCGAAGAACAGGGCCATGCGCAGGGCATGACAGCGTTTGAATCCTTTGCAGACGCTGCCGGTAATGACGGAAACGGCAAACGCATCCATCGCGAGACCAACAGCGATAAACACAATGGTCAGCACCTGCATTCCGGGTCGCTCACAGACATCAGGGTCGTTCCGGCACGATATCGAATACCGCGATCTGGGGCCGGGCCAGAAATCGCACCTGCGGTCCGGGGCGGGGTTCCAGGCCGAGACCCCGATTCACGCAGAGCGTGGTCTGGCCGACGCGATGCATCCCGGACTCGTACTTCTTGCCGAACTTCGAGAAGGTGATCAAGGCGCCGTAACCGGGCAGGCACACCTGGCCGCCATGAGTATGGCCGCACAGGTACAGATCGACGCCCCGACCGGCAACGTCCGCAATCAAGTCGGGCGTATGGAACAGAAACACGTCGAATCGCTCGCCGGCCAGTGACGCAATCAGATCAATCGGCCTGTTCGCGGGCACGAAATCCATCCCTGTGATACCGAGCTGATCGGTCCCCTTCACAACCACCACCGTCTCCCGATGGAGCCAGCGAAAGCCGGTGCCGTCCAGCAGGTCGAATGGCCCGCGGTGACGCGCATCCTGATTGCCCCTCACGGCGAATTTCCCCAACGACGCCTCCAGTCGCCTGAGCGAATCCCGCAAACGCCCCAAAGCGGCAGGATGATTGAGGTAGTCGCCGGTGGCCACCACGAGGTCCGGCTGAAGCCCGTTGATGATCTGCACCATCCGGTCCTCGTTGCGGGCCGTCGTGTCGCAATGGAGATCGGAAACCTGCACGACACGGAAGCGGGCGGTCTGGAGCTTCGATGTGGGGAGAGTTGTGGTGCTGACGTCGATCCAGTACGGTTCGACGAAATAGCCATAGAGCATGCAGACAATACCGATGGCCGCCACGGCGTGAACCGCGCGATAACGCCGCGCGAGCAACTCGCTGGGACCGGTCCGCCGGCAGATCCGGCCCCAGAGGTAATCGATCCACAGCAACGCCTCCAGCCCGTAGACAGCGAGAAACACCAGCCCGAAGACCAGCAGGGAGAATCCTTCGCGGAGCGACATCGTAATCATTGCGCCTTGACAATCCCCCGACTCGTGACATCTTCGGCAATGCACCGGCCGGGCGGGACGACCAGGAACTCCTCGTCGCTCCAGACCCCGTCGACGAAGCGTTGCATCAGTCCGGTGTCGCCCCGGCACTCATCGTAGTTCCAGTGCAGAAAGTCCGCACACTCCCGGGTAAACGCCCTGTACCTCCCGGAATCCAACAGACCCCAGTCCACGTAGGTCGCCCATTGGTACTCCTTCATCCAGGTCTGCTCGACCTCCATCAGGTACCGAGCGTTATCCGCCCCGTATTTCCGGGTGTATTCTTCGAGCAGCAGGCGGTAGCGCTCTTCACCGGGCTGCTTGCCCGACTCGATCCAGCCGGGGCTGTACCAGTAGATGCCGCGATGCGAATCGAAGTACTCCTGGTAGCGTTCTTTCGAGCCCAGCAGAACCGTGATACAGTCGTGAGCCCGGGGGATGACGATCGGAATCCCGGCCTCCAGCCCGACGACACCGTTGCTGCACAGGCCGTAGCCGAGCAGCGAGGCGTCGTAGGGACGGTCCTGGATATCGTGGGTGCGTGCCAGCGCCTTTTGTACCTCCCGTCGCAGCCGGTCCGGCTCGTTGTGCAGGCCCTGGGGCATCAGGACGATGTCCACGATATTCCGCGACCGGGCGGCACAGAAATACGCCTCGCGCTGCAGCACTTTGCAGGCAATCAGTTGCAGCCGTTGGGGATTGCCCGCCGGGATTGTGATGTCGCTCTTGTCGATCACGGTTTGCTTCCAACCACTATGACCCATTTGTCATCCTGAACGGAGCGCAGTGGCGCGAAGGACCCGGGCTGCGCCTCAGCGCAGCCTCTCCTTCGCGGGCCGGATCCCTCGCTCTCGCTCAGGATGACCGACCGCCCCGCGGCGGCACACCTCACACTACAGCCCGGGACGTTCACTGGTTCTGCAGGACCTCGATCATGGCGGCAATGTTCTCCGGCCGGGCATCGCGGGGCAGGTCGTGCGAAGGCGAGGCGATGTAGCCGCCGTCTTGACCGACGACCTCGATGAGCTTGCGGACTTCATCCTTGACCTGTTGGACGGTCCCGAACGGCAGGGTCCGCTGAATGCTGATCCCGCCGTAGAAAGTCAGCCGGTCGCCGTACCGCTGCTTGGTCTTGAACACGCTCATCACTTCCGGCTGGAACGGATTGAAGATGTCCAGGCCGCACTCAATCATGTCCGGGCAGAGCTCGTCGACCTTACCGCAACAGTGCAGCATGGTGACCTTGCCTTTGGACTTGACGAGCCGGCACATCTCGGCGAAGCGGGGCTTGATGAACTCGCGCCAGAGCGCAGGTCCCATGAGAACACCGCGCTGATGGCCCCAGTCGTCACCGAAGCGGAAGATGTCCACGTCGTGGGCGCAGGCATTCTCGATTACCGCCAGGTTGAATTCGAGGATGCGGTCGAGCAGCGTATTGATGAAAGGCTTGTCCGCCACCATCGCCATCAGGACGTTTTCCATGCCCGCCAGGGTCCAGGCCCGCTCGAACAGAGCAAAGCCAAGACTCACCAGCACCGCATTCTCGCGCTTTTCAGCGCAGACCTGGTCGAAGCCTTCGTAGCGGGCCGGATCATCCGGGTCGGGAAACGGGAAGCTCCGGACATTCCGGGGCGTGACCAGGCGATTGCAGACGATGCCGATATCCTTGTCCACGCGCCGGTCCCATTCGACGCCGAATTCGTCCCGCCACAGATCCGCCTGGACCTGGGTGTAGCGAGCCTCGGGCGGATGCGGCCGCAACCACGTGAAGCAGTTGCCCAGCTTCGCTTCGAACTCGGGATCGCCGTAGTACTCGGCCATCCGCGCGTGAGCCGGCTGGGTGAAGCGAATATCGTAGGGCACCTTGTCGGGCGACCGGTGGGCAATCGCCGCCAGCACACGTTCTCGATTGGTCACGTCAGGGTCCTCACGACAAACCGCACCTAGGGCTGGCAGGTCTTGCACGGCCTCTTGCCGGCCTGGACAGCCTCTTCGCGGCTCTTATACCCGATCCGATTGCCCGCGGCAATGCTCTGCGCCCAACGGCAGTCCCACCGATGAAAGATCCGACTGTCCCGGGCGGCAACGACGGGGCACGCCGGCAGGGTCGGAGGACTGGCGGGACCGGACATCGCCATTCCCGGCGGCATGTTCTGCCCCTGCTCCAGGGCACGGCGGGCCGCCTCGTGAGCAGCCAGGAACGCATCCACTTGGCTCTGAACCGCTGCACCGATCGCCGCGGGGGCCTCGGCTTTGGGAATGATCTCCAGCACAGGTCTCGCCTGCCAGACTTCGGCTGGAACGGGCACATCCGGCAGGTTGGGCAGGATCACCAACCGAATCAGCGCGATCTGCACCCGGAAGGCGCACCTGTCGCCGTCCGGCACGCCGGTGCCTTCAACACGCACAATCAACCGCGGGACTTCGCCCGCCTCCGCATCAACCGTCTTGATCCCGGCCCGGCTCAGCTTCTGCGCGATGCGGATCCGCAGGGCCTCACCATCCACCGGTGCGGCGTTCGGATCATTCGACGGGGTTGTCACCACTGCGGCAAGCTGCGTCAAACCCGCCACGGCGCAGTGGCCTGCAGCAAGCTTCTCTGCAACCGCGGGGGAGATCTGCCCCGTGGACGCTCCGATCACGATTGCCAATACGCACGCGTGGGCTACCATGGTCTCTCCCTTCACCGGCGCCGCTTTGGGGAACGCCGCCCCGGCTCATCCCCCGTGGAGCCGTCCGCCTGCTAGCACTCTTCCCACCATAGAGCGGCGACTTCCGGGTGGCATCGTCAAGCGGCACCTGCGGGCCTGGCGATGGCGGCTTTCCTGTGCGATGGACCATCGCGAAGGCCCGCAGCCTTGACGATGCGGCCCGACACAACTGATTCGCACGCCCTCTCTACCCACCATTTCAGCCAGGGCGGAGTGCTATACTCCGACCAGGGCCTTCTGGACCGCTGTCCTCATCTTGGCCAAGCCGGTCTTTGCCACCTCCAGGGCGTCCTTTTCCCAGTAGGCCTGGCTGAACAGCTCCAGCGACAGGACGGTTGCCCCACCCTTGTCGTGCAGGTCGCGGAGGATTTGCGACAGCGGCGCAATGCCGTCGCCCGGCATCACCCGGTCGCGGTCGCTGATCTTGTCCCGGGGCGGATCGGCCGGATAGTCGTTCATATGCAGCACGGGCATGGCCGTGGCACTAATCATCTTCAGGCCGTGGAAGTCCGAGCCGCCCTTGTAGATATGGTACACGTCGCCCAGCAAAGCCGCCTTCGGATGGCCGCTTTCGATCACCACGAACATGCACTCGCCCAGCCGGTGCAGATTTCGCGAGGGTCCCCAGAGCTCCAGGGCAGGGACAATCCCCATCCGGTCTCCCAAGTCGAGGAGGACCCGGTAGCGCTCGGCCGCCTTCTCCAGGTCCAGAGCAGGAGCATTGGGACTGTTGGCACCCGCGGGTGGGGCTGCGATGCGTCTGCCTCCGATCTGGGCCAGCAAGTCCATCTCCCGTTTGACCTGCTCGATTGCCTCGGCCCGGATCGTGTCGTCGTCTGCTACCCAGCGGGCGAACGAGATCGCCCCCTCCACGGTCAAACCGCCATCTGCGATCTGCTTGCGGATATCACCAAGCTGGCCGCCGGCCTTGACGTAATCCTGAATTGTCTGAATCCAGGGCTCGATGGCCGTATACCCCGCCTGGGCCGCGACGTCGATCTCCCGGGCAAGGCCGAGCTTCTGGCCGCGAATCGTGCTGGTATTGAGACAATACCGAAAACGCCCGTCACCCCGCGTTCCCGCCTGTGGCGATGATGCGGCTGCGTTGGTGTGGCCGGCTGCCAGCACAGCAGCCCCGAGCGCTGCGCCGGCCGCAGTGATGAAGCCCCGGCGAGAAACACAATCCTGTTTCATATTCGACTCCTCAGGCGATCCATGCGAACGCCTCGATGGCCTCCATGCCTTGTCCATCTTCGTCATTGCGCCGCTTTGCCCAGCATTTGCTCCAACTCTGCCAGCTTCTCTTTCAGAAGCTCCGGCGTCCGGGCCTCGACGTTCAGACGCAGCAGCGGCTCGGTATTGCTCGGACGGCAATTGAACCACCATTCCTTGAAGCCCACCGTGACCCCGTCCAGATAATCGACCTGGCCTTCACTGTAGCGTCGGGCCAGTTCCTCCATCTTTCCCTCCTTGTCGTCCACCTTGAAGTTGATCTCACCGCTGCCGGCATACCGCCGCAACGGGTGAATCAACTCGCTCAGGGGCTTGCCGCCCGCGTCGAGCACGTTCAGGGTGTGCACCAGCGTGAACAGGGCGGAATCGGCGTAGAAGTTCTGCTCGTAATAGTAGTGCCCCGACAGCTCGCCGCCGAAGATGGCGTGCGTGTCACGCATGGCCTTCTTCATGAAGGAGTGCCCTACGCGCTCGCGCCGGGGCGTGCCGCCCCCTTTGATGATCTCCTCCATCACCACCCGGCTGCTCCGCAAGTCGTACACGATCGCCGACTTGGGCTTTCTCTCCAGAAAGTACGGCACGAGCAGTGCCGTCAGCAGATCGCAACTGATCGTTGCCCCGTGCTCATCCACCAGGATCATGCGGTCGGCGTCACCGTCGAAGCAGACCCCGAAATCGCAGTTGTCCTTCTTCACCGCGGCCCTGACCTGGGCCAGGTTCTTCTCCTTCAACGGGTCGGGATCGTGCTTGAACTGGCCGGTGTGCTCGAAATTGATCGGGACGATCCCCACCGGCAAGTCACCGAACAGCCGCGGCACCGCCGCGCCGGCCATACCGTTCGAGGCGTCGATGGCCACCTTCTTCTTCCGCAGGTTGGGCTGGAGGAATTGCAGGACGTGCTTCTGGTACTCCGCCCACAGCTCTCGGTGCTCCAGCGCGCCGGTGGGATTGCCCTTGGTGTGCAGCAGCGCGGTGGCCAGGTGCTTGATCTCCTTGAGGCCGGTATCGATGCCAATGGGGATGGCTCCCTTGCCGGAGATCTTCAGGCCGTTGTACTTGGCCGGGTTGTGGGACGCTGTCACCTGCACGCCCCCGCTGGTACCCAGGTGATTGATCGCGAAATACATCTGGGGCGTATCGATCATCCCCAGATCGATCACGCCCACCCCGGCGGACCGTATGCCGGCGATCAGCGATTGGGCCAGCGGCTCGCTGTGTGTCCGCATGTCGCGTCCCACACAGAGCGCCGTCGCCTCCGCCCGCCCGCGCTCATACCCTTTGACCAGGGACGGCAGAAACCGCGCCGTGGCGTGCCCGATCTTCCACGCATCATCCTCGTTGAGATCATCCGGGTATATACCCCGGATGTCGTACGCCTTGAAAATCTCCGGATTCATACACACTCCTTTGATCCTGCCCGCGGGCCCCGCCGGCGCGATCGCGCGAGCCGGCAGCCCTTTCACCCGCCTCCGTCGATGCCCGCCGGCCGGATGCCCGCGTGTCAAACCGGAGGTCGGCCAGAGTCTATCATATTTCCGTCCCCGGACAAGACAGCTTTTTTTTCCGTGCCCGCATTCTTGACGACCGGACGACGTTGTGGTAGGCTCAGAGGGCGAAACCGGCGGAGGCCGCGCGGCGGCGCCCCGGGCCGGGATGCGGACACCGGCGGAGGTCCTGATGTCGAGGTGAGGAATGAACCGGTTGCTGACTACGCTCGTCGCGCTGGCGGTTCCGGCGATCCGTACGTACCTGGTCCTGTTCACTCCCAGGACACGTTTCTTCACGTCCACGTCACCATCGAAGAGAGCCATGCATAGCGTAACCATGGAAAAGTGAGGTGAAAAATGAAGCGATTGCCGAACAGACGCGTTTGTCTGGCTGTCCTGGCCACAGTCGCGTGTCTGGCCCTGCTGGTGCCGCTGGGACAGGCCGTGGCGAGTGAGTCCGGATCATCGCCCGGGGCCGCCGTCTTCGAGATGAAGTATCGGGGACTGGATGCGCCGGATGATCCCTTGAGTTATCGGTCGTACTGGGGTTTCGGCTCGGGGAACCAGGCCAGTGCCCAGAACGACCCGTTTGTCCGGGCGGTCAAGAGCCGAGTCACGGACTGCTCGATCATCGAGAACCCGTACGTGCCTAAGGCCCGATTCTCCGTCGTCGAGCTCAAGGACAAGAAGCCCGTCGCCTACTATTTCGATCTCAACGCCGACGGCCAGGTCTCCGAAAAGGAGAAGTTCTCCCCCGCCGCTCCGGCGGGACCGCGTTTCTCGTATCCCTATGCGTTCATCACCTCCGACTTCACGCTGCGCACACAAGACGAGCGCGAGGTGCCCTTCCGGATCATGGTGGTGGGGTATCCGATGGAGTCGGACCGGGTGTCGTTCATGTGCAGTCCCTGCTGCGTGCTGGAGGGCGAGGCGACTCTGGCCGGCACGCCCATGCGGCTGGTTCTCTACGCCAACGGCTTCCAGGGCTCCTTTACGGATTTCGGCGCCTGTTCCTTCGCCCTGCTCCCGGCCGGACAGGCGTCTCCAGCGTACCTCCCCCGCAATACCCTGAGCAGTCTGATCAACCATGAGGGTACGTTCTACCGGCTCAAGCTGCAGGGCACACACGCCCGGGACAGCGCGCTGCGCGTGGTAGTCGAGAAGGATACGGCGCCGACCGGCCAGGGCGCCATCGACCTGGGGGGAAAGGAAGGCATGAAGACCCGCCTGTCGGGCGTGCGGATCCAAGGCGAGAAAGACAGCACGATCCACTTCTCCGTCGCGGATACCCGGCCGACGTTTCCCACAGGCCAGTACCGGATCGCTTCCGGCTACGTTTCCTACGGCGCCGAAAGTAACAGCGAATGGAACGTGAGTTTCAATGGCGGTCCCTCCTTCGACATCAAGGCTGCGGAGACGACGCGACTGGATCTGGGCAAGCCGGTCCTGACCATCAGCGCGATCGACGAACGAGACCGCTACAGCGACAACGCCCAGGAACGAACGACCTACACCAAGGGCGCCTCGATCTACCTGGCTCCGCAGATCAAGGGCAAGGCCGGCGAGGTCTATATGCGATTCGCGCGGAAGAATGCCAAGGCCGGCAATTTTGAGGACGTCAAACCACATTTCCGCATCACGGACTCAGGCGGAAAACAGGTCGCGTCGGGCGACATGGAATATGGCTGAGGCGGCCGCTGCGGGTTCTCGTGGCGAGAACCGAATCTCCAGGCGGGTCGATACACCGTGACCATGACGCAGAACACCGGGCTGCTGGGCGGCGATCTCCAGGGTGAGCTCGCGCTGACCATCAGGTGAGCCTGACTACCGTCTGTGTCGTGATCATTCATGACTCCCCTCCATTGATGACGCAGGACTGCGAACCCGGCGCCGGTTGTGCTGTATGCGCACAGGTCACGGCGTAGGACGAAGCGTGTCCAAATCCAGAGCGCTCGTATGCGAAGGAGGTGAGTATGAGGTGGAGAAAAGCACATGTGGTGGGTCTGGTTTTGCTCCTGGTGGCTTTGCTGTCCGGGGTCCTGGCGGCGCAGAGCACACCCGCAGCGTACGCGCTGACCATCACGCCCGAGAAGCCGACCACCCGGGACACCGTCACCCTGAAGCTCGCGGGCCCGTGGTCGGACAATTGCCCGCCGGAGAAGCTCAAGGTGACCCTGGAGGGCAACCGCATCAACGTGGACATGCTGTTGCCGGGCGCCGAGGGCGGCAAGGTGGCGGAATGCAAAGCGATCAAGACCAACCGGCAACTGACGGCCACCGTCGGACCGCTGACGGCCGGGGCCTGCAAGGTCTACGTTCGCGGGGTCAGTGCCACGGTGACGGGCGGATACGCGAAGCTCGGGGAATTCGAAGTGCGTGCCTCCACCACGGGCCCGACGAGACCTATGCGCCCGCCGGAACCAAAGACCTCGTGCCCGGGGTCTGCGTGATCCTGATCGACGCGCTCAAGGACGCAGAACTCGAGGCGGGGCGCTGCGGTATCGTCCTGTGCTGTGATCTGCGCGACAACGCCGCCAGGTCCTGGTGAGCTGGTACGGCTATGGACGAGGCTCGCATGACCAGGGCACCGACGACGATGGCATGCCTGTAGCTTATCCGCTGAAATCCGCCACGTGGGTCAACATCAGGACCGTCCGGCTGGCCCTCTGCTTCAACCGGTGCGGCACGCTCTGCAAGACCCAGGACGAATGCACTGGCCTGAAAATGGAGGACGGCAAGACCTACAACCTGATCGGCGGCGATGCGCTGAACGAGAAGATCGGACCGACGGGACAGTTCCACTTCGACGACCGGGTCCGGGTGCAGGGGCTGCTGCAGGTTCGCGGTCCGCGCCATGATGCCGCCCGTGACTACGAAGAACGCTATGGCGACGTCCACGGGCCGATCATCGTGATTTGTATCCCACCCAAGGAGGACCCGGACAAGGACTGCCCGGAGGACTGCGCCGGCAAGTTCAAAGCCAGGGATCGCGTGAAGCTGCTCGTGAGCGACCCGCCGGGACCGGATGGCAAGCCGGCCACCAGCTTGTAGGCGGGCACCCTGGGAACCGTCGTCTATTCCAACCCCGATAAACCCGCCCTCGGGGTCTTCGTAAGCTGGGACGGGTATACCAAGGGCCTGGATGCCGCGGGTCACTGCCCGGCGCCGGCTCCTCCGTGCCCGTCCAAATCAGGCTGGCCGGTGAAGTGCGATCAGATTGTCTCGTGCGACCAGAGCCGCGGACCGTGTGCCGGCGATAAGCTTACGATCCGCCTGGGCCATAACGAGGTGTATCTCTGCCGCGGGCCGCAGTGCCCTGGCGGCAAGCACGCGCTCACCGGTTTCACGACGGCAAACCTCCAGGCGCTCCGGGCAATGCCTTTGTCGGTCAAAGTGACCCCATGTAAGGGCCTCGACGGCACCTGGAAAGGCTCCGTCTCCTTTGACGACATCAACCCCCGCAACGCTGAGGTCAAGGTTTACGTCGATGTTGACGGCCTCAACCTGAGCGACTTCCCCTGCGGCAAGGACGTGCTGGTGG
>JALORE010000440.1 GCA_025459125.1 Planctomycetota bacterium
CGAACCGTCTGCGGGGCTCCAGTACAAGCCGACGCAATGGAACGTCGGCACCGCCTGCGGTTGGTTGTCTCCCCATGCCAGGGCCGCCCAGGCCAGACAGACCAGCAGGACCATGCGATTCATCTTCATGTCACCACCTCGTTCTCGATCCCAAATGACACGCGGGGCGCGATTCCGTCACCAGGTGGCAGCGCGCAAGTCCGGGCGGGTGGCATCGTCAAGCGAAGCTTGGCGGTGGTCTTATACCCGTACGAGAGAGCCAGCGCCAAGGCCTTCGGCTTTGACGATGCCACCCGGAGTGACTACCGCCAGCCCGGGGGAACCTCACCGAGCCTTGTTCTTGAGAAACCCGGACTCTTCCATCCATGTCTCACAGAGCTTCGGCCAGGCGGAGGCGCCACCGAGCTTCTGGCCCAGGCCGAAACCGTGGGGACCTTTGGGGAAGATGTGCATCTCCGCCGGCACCTTGGCCTGGCGCAGGGCCAGGTAGAAGTAGATGCTGTTCTCGGCGGGAACGCCCTTGTCTTCCCACGTGTGAACGAGGAACGTCGGCGGCGTTTGCGGCGTCACCTGCTTCTCGTTCGACATCTTCTCGATGAGGGCTCGGTCCGCCTCGGCCCCGAGCAGATTCTTCCGCGAGCCGGTGTGGGTGAAGGGCTCCGTGAACGAGATAACCGGATAGATCAGGACCGCGAAGTCCGGCCGGCAGCTCACGCGGTCGATCTTGTCTTTCGGCTCACCGAACGATTCGTTGAAGTGCGTCGCGGCGCTCGAGGCCAGGTGCCCGCCGGCCGAGAAGCCGATGATGCCGATACGGCCGGGATCGACGCCCCATTCCGCGGCGCGGCTGCGCACGGTCCGGATGGCCCGCTGGGCGTCCTGGAGGGGCGCGGGATGGCCGTAGCCTGCGCCGCTGTTGCGATGGCGGTACTGCACGATGAAGCCCGCCACGCCGAAGGAGTTGAGCCATTGGCCGATCTGGTGGCCCTCGTGGTCCATCGCCAGGTGGCCGTAACCGCCGCCGGGACAGATTACGACGGCGGCGCCGGTCGCCTTGTCCGGCGCGGGCAGGTAGATCGTCAGCGTCGGCTTGTCCCCCTCGGCGTTGCCCTTGGCGCCCGGCGCCCCATCGGGCCAAAGCAGCTCGACCTTTGGCTCTGCGGCACACGCCAGAGAGGCCAGGCTCAGGGCGGTCACGCCAATGATAACCAGGGTGCTTCTGGTACAGTTTGTCATCTGATGTCCTCCTTATGGACCGAATTGAATGCGTGTCTGTCTGGTTCCAGCGTCCTATCCATCCCCTACACCAGCCGCTCGGGGTCCTCCAGCTCTTCCGTGAGGCACTGCAGGAAGCGCGCGGCGTATTCGGGCGGGATGACCCTCTGATCCACGGCCAGCGACAGGCTGACCATCTTGCGGACGATCACGTGCCCGTTCCAGGGCACCGCCGTCGCGGCGACTTTGCCGGCCGTCAGGATCGTGCTCACCGGCGGCGGCACGATCCCCAGAAACGAATCGATATCGTACGCCCCAAGGTTGCTCAAGGCGATCGTCTCGCCCTCCAGGTCCGCGAGCGTCAACTGGTTGCTGCGGGCCTTGTTCGTGAGCACCTTCTCCTGGGCGGCGATCTCGGCCAGCGTCCGGGTCTCGGCCTGCGGGATGACCGGCACGACCAGTCCCTGCGGGCTGTTGACCGCGAACCCGACGTTGACGTGGTCGGCGATCTGAATCACCGCGGTCGGCTGTGAATCCGGCGGCTCGAGTTCGACGAACCGCCCGACGGTCAGCGGGTAACGCGCCGCCGCCAAGGCCAGCGCGCGCACGAAGAAGGCGTTGCTCGTGACCTTGACGCCCAGCGTCTTGCTCAAGCCGTGACGCATGTTCATCAGCTCCGTCACGTCCGCCCGCGTCGCCAGGTAGAAGCAGGGCTTGCCGTGCTTCGAGGCCAGCATGCGTGTGCCGATCAGCCGCTGAATCCGCGACAGCGGCACGCGGGTCGCGGCAGGGGCCTCCGGCTGCCCGGCCGCGCTGCGTTGCGGGGAGGAACCCCCGGAGCGCCGGATCGGCGCCGCCGCCGCTATGGAATCGGCGCCGCCGCCCGCGCCGCCGGAGTCCGCGGGCCGGGGGCTGGTCTTGCTTGTGATGTCCAGGGGTGCCTCCCTAACTACTGCCTGCATACTATAGGTTCGCGGTGATCTGGTCCAGGCTGTCCAGGCAAAGCTGCGACCAGGTCTCCATCTGATCGCGGACGGCCCGCAACTCCTGGGGCGTCATGAACTCCATCTGCGTGATCATCTGCTCCCGCCGCGCCACGTGCGGAGCCTCGAGGACCCAGCAGTGCACGATGCCCAGGTGCACCCGGCCCACCTCATTCGAGTCGTCGTTGAGCAGGGCGACCACGTGGTCGGTGTGTGCCGTCTCGACGTTGACCTCCTCCGACACCTCGCGCTCGACCGCAGCCCGGTACGCCTCGCGGAAGTCGCTGCGAAACAGGGGCATCGCCTCGTCCGCGGGATTGATATGGCCGCCGATGCCGAGCGAGCGATTGCCCACGAGGCGCGTCTCGCCGGCCCGTTTGCCGCGGACATACGTCAGGTAGCGGCCTCCGCAGCTCATGATCACGTACGGGATGAGTTGCTTATGGGTCGGGTCCTTCTCCGCCTGCGGCCGGGGCAGGAAACGCGGCACGCCGGGAGCGAACAGCCGGTCCAGGTAGCGCGGCACGTCGAAATTCAGGCCGTGAAAGGCTCCCACGTCATCGAACACTGTCCGCTGGACGACCAGGATCTGCTCTTCCCGTGCCATGCTGTCCTTTCCACACAAGTTCTGCACCACCAACCACGGGTTGTCATAGTAAGCCCAGCCCGGCGCACCGGTCAAGCACGGCCTCCGCCCGTTCGGAGTTCCGTGCGGTCGCATCGTGCTCGACGGGGGCCAGGAACAAGGTGCCCGGGGCGCCGGTAGGGTCGAATCGGCTTCCGGTGTGGCGGCGCGAATTGGGTGTTGGGTGCGATCGAGGTTCTGATTGGGCACCACAGGTGGCGATTTCGGTGCGGGCCTGCCCCCGGCGGACTCCCTCCGCGGCACGCGTTTGTCGTTCGCACGCGCGGGGACCTCCTCCTCGTTCGTATCCGTGTCTGCGATCGGAGGCAGGACCGCCGGGTCCAGCGTCGCTGCAGGATCTTCCGTTACCTCTTGTGAAGCCATGTCTACCGTTCCTTTCGGGTGTGACAATCATCCCTGGTCTGACTTTACAGTCAGGCCGGGCCGGACTCGGACCGTACGGAATCCCCGCGAAAGCGAGTCAGTAGATCCCCTGCGGCCTCCCACCAACGGCCTGCAGCCGGGTGGGAAGTGCGAAGCGCAAAGTGCCAAGTGTAAAGGCCCCGGCCAGAGGCCCCATCTCAGAATAACAGCATCTTGAGTATCGGACTGGGGTATTGGACCACCCCTCCGAAGATCGTCACGAGCCCCACGGTACCGGCGCCGCCACCCCCGTTTCTGGCCCAAAAACCGAAGATCGCCAAGCGGTTCCCCGTTTTTGGCCCAAAAACTGAAGATCGCCAAATGGTCCCTGACGGCACCCTCATTTTTGGCTCAAAAACGCGAAGATCGTCAAGATCGTCAACCAAATAACATGACGATCTTCACGGCTTTGGCGATCTTGACCAGGGCCCCCCGGTCCGAGGCGCCATGCCAAAGACACGACCATCTTGAGTTTCGCCCTGGGATATCGGATCGGCCCCGCCCCTCGGCTGCATCCCGCCGGACCGGTCCGGGTGCTACGTAAGCTGACAGGCTCTCAACCCAAATCATCAATCCAAGGGCTACCGCCTTTTCGCTACCGATCACGCCGATTCAGATGGGCGTAGCAACCACGAATGACACGAATCACCCAGCGCGGCCTTCGGCCGCAACCAAAACCTATTCTCTCGCAAAGACGCCAAGATCGCCCAGAAGACACGATGGCAGTGTTGTTCACCTTGGCGCCTTGGCGCGAGACATAACTCTCTAGTTTTTCAAAACTTATGTTGAGCAGAACCGAAAATCGAGC
>JALORE010000186.1 GCA_025459125.1 Planctomycetota bacterium
GGTAGTTGCTCGCCGTGGACCATGTATGATAGACATGGTCGTATACATCAATGACAGGGCTTCCGCCGGGGACGCCACCGATCAAATAGGAGTACTCGCCGAAAGTTGCGGCGTCTGTGTACATGCGATGTTGCGGGATGTCGGTCTCCGTGGCCCAACTGTTCGTCGATGGATCGTAGACCAGCGTCTTGTCCGAGTACCCGCCCGTGTTGTTCCCGCCGAAGATGTATATCTTGCCGTCCCAGACAGTCGTCAATCCGGCCTGCAAAGTGAAGGGCAGAGGGGCCTTTGGAACCCATGCATTGGCGGTGCGATCATACATCTCGTTGGTGGCGTAATACGTGGTCCCGTTGTTGAAACCCCCGATAGCATAGAGGTTATTGCCCACCACCGCCGTCATGATCTCGTGGCCGCGCGGCTCGCTCAAACTCGCGACGCTCTCCCACGTATTCAGCGACGGGATGTACCGCTCCGCCGTGGAAAGACCGCTGTACCCGTCGTAGCCTCCCACGACGTACAGTTCCGTGCGTCCTCCGCCCTGAATTACTCCCGAATCGGTGCTGTACCTTCGTGTTGGCATCGACGGTCCACTGGACCAGGAATTGGTCAGCGGGTTGTAGATGCGCGTCACATCATATTCCGGGGGACCCGATGGGTTCACGCCTCCCACCGTATAGAGCTTACCATTCGCAATGCTGGCGGCGGCGGAATGCTGGTCGCCAGGTAGATCCGCGAGCCGAGTCCACGCAAGATCCGGCGGTGCCGCGCGAGTGGTGGCAGTGCACAGCCCCACTATGGCCAGCGCAGTCACCCACGTTGTGAAACATGATCTTTTCATACCCCTGTCCTCCAAAATGGTGTGTTTGTCTCGGACCCCGCTCCTGCTCGCCGTGCATCACGCAAGCAGGAAACCACTGGTTCTGCCCAAGTGATGCCCCGTGATGGCTTCCTGGGGTCCCACCTTGCCGCTGGATAGAGGGCGCTTTCGTGCCTTGCCCAAGACCACCGGCAGAGTCGCTCCCTGACCCTGCGCGACTCGCGATCTCCATCCATTGTGCACAAGGCATTGTGCGGGGGGGCGGTATCCGTCAAGCAAAAAACCGCCAAATTATCGGACGCGGTGACGATTTGTCAAGGCGGCAGAATCTGCGGATTGGCGAGCCGGTATCATTGCTCCAGTCTCGCCTTCCATTTGTCAGGGTCTTGCGAGCAGTGGAAGATGGCGTGAATGACAATTCGGTTCGGCTCGACCTCGTAGAACACCACGTAGGGGAATCGACGAATCAGCGCTTGGCGGAACTCATCGAGAACGGCCGGATACATGAAGGGGTGCCGTTGGATAGACAGAACCGCTGCCTCAAGGCAGCGGAGGAATTCCAGACCCAGGCCGAGGCTCTGCTCTTCGTACCACGCGAAGGCATGGGTGGCATCCTGCCTGGCTGGCGCCGTGAAATGAGGCTCTCTACTCCCCGGAGTCAAGGATCGACCTCTTGACCTCGGACCAGGGCTGAGCGGACTCCGGGTCCTTCCGGTACTCTTCCTTGCGGCGTCTCAATTCCGCTTTCTGCCATTGGGCCACGGGCAGCGCTTCTCGGCTCCGCGCGATACTATCCCAGATATCCGCGACCAATTGGATGCGCTCGGCCACGGGCAACTTTTCCAAATCCTGAAATTCCGGTTTCATAACCTGAATTCTACCGCGTCCCTTCCTTGCGAACAAGCCAATTCTCACGCTCGCAGAGTGATCATCCAGTCATTTCTGCTGGTTGTCAGCCACGGGCATCTTCCGTCTGGCCGGCGCTCGTCGTGTGCGGGCTTGTCATGGGTGCTGGTTTGTGCTTAATTATGTGCCATGCAGAACGCACTGTTTGATTTGACCGGTCGGACGGCGTTGGTGACGGGAGCGGGGCGGGGGATCGGTCTGGCTATTGCCCGAGGACTGGCACGGCAGGGGGCCGACCTGGCTCTCGTCGCGCGGACCCGGAGCCAGTTGGAGACGGCCCGGGACGAGATCGAGGCCGAGACCGGCCGCAAGGTGCAGGTGTTTCCGTTCGATCTGGCGGATGTCGAGGGTGTTCCGTCGCTGTTCGAGGAAGTCCTCGGGGTGGTCGGGAACGTTGATATCCTGGTCAATTGCGCCGGGACGACCGTGCGTGAGCCTACGGAGGAGGCGTCTCTGGAGAGCTACCGGCGGGTCATGGATGTGAACTTGACGGAGGTGTTGCTGCTGTGCCAGGCGTTCTGCCGGCATCGCCAGCAGGTGGGCAAGCCCGGGCGGATCATCAATATCGGGTCGCTCGCCTGCCACGCGGCCCGGCCGACGATCACCGCCTATGCGTGCAGCAAGATGGGCGTGCTGGGCTTGACGCGGACGCTGGCGGTCGAGTGGGCCAAGTACGGCATCACGGTCAACGCGATCGGACCGGGGTATATCGCGACCGACCTGACGGCGCCGCTGCAGGCGGATGCCGAGTTCAGCCGGTGGGTGCTTTCCAAGACGCCCTTGAACCGGTGGGGCCGGCCGGAGGATCTCGTGGGGGCCGCGATCCTGCTGGCCTCCCAGGCCGGCCAGTTCATTACAGGGCAGATCTTTTATGTCGATGGCGGCTGGACCGCCCTCGTCTAAGTTGGGAGGTTCTTCTATGACGCGGAACACTGTCAATGCGGTCCTTCTTCGTAGGTCGTGCGTCCCCGCACGACGTCCTTTGGCGAGCGGGGACGCTCGCCCTACGAAATCCGAGGTAATGCGAGCCCGGTGGTGGACACAGCCCACCCTACAACTTTGCGTTGGCGTACTCCTGTGCGGGGCAGCGGCTGCGAATGCGGGGACAGGGAATGGCCTGAGCGTGGATTTGCGCGAACGTGTTGCCACGACCGCGGCGGCGGACAAATTCCATATCGTCTGCGAGAAGCAGCAGTGGCAGCCCTCAGAGACGGCTATCATCATCTGTGACATGTGGAACCAGCACTGGTGCCGGGGGGCGACGGAGCGCGTGAAGGAGTTGGCGCCGGTCATGAACCAGGTCGTTACCGCCGCCCGGGACAAGGGCGTCTTCATCATCCATGCTCCGAGCGGGACCATCGGCCACTATAAAGACCATCCCGCCCGCCAGGTGGCTTTGAACGCACCCAAGGCGGCCGGTCTGCCCGACGGCATCACCGCGTGGCGCCGCTGGAAGGATGCGACGGAGGAGAAGATCGGCTATCCCATCGACCACGCGGACGGCGGCTGCGATTGCCAGCCTCCGTGCAAACAAGGCAACCCCTGGACCAGCCAGATCGATGTCATCGCGATCAACGACCAGGATGCGATCAGCGATTCCGGCGCCGAGGTCTGGAACCTGCTGGAAGCGCGGGGCATCAAGAACGTGATCCTGATGGGCGTGCACGCCAACATGTGCGTGCTCGGCCGGCCGTTCGGTCTGCGCAACCTGGCCCGGGCCGGCAAGAACGTGGTCCTGATGCGCGACCTGACCGACACGATGTACAACTCCCGCCAACGGCCGCAGGTCAACCACTTCACGGGCACCGACCTGATCGTCGCGCATACGGAGAAGTACGTTTGCCCGAGCATCGTGTCCACCGTCTTCACCGGCAAGCCGCCGTTCGAGTTCCAGGAAGACAAACGTCCGTTCGTTGTCTTCCTCTCGGCGGAGAATGAATACAGTGCCGCCGAATCCCTGCCCGCTTTTGCGCAGGAACTGCAGCTTCATCACCGCCTGCGGTGCGAGATCATCCAGGGGAGCACCGCCAAGCAGGGCCTCGAGATCCACGACATCAGTGGGATGGAAATCCTGACGCAAGCCGATCTCGTCGTGGTCTACGCCCGGCGCCGGGGTCTCCCGACCGGGCAGATGAAGTACCTGCGCGATTTCCTGGATCGGGGCGGCGCCCTGATCGGCCTGCGCACGGCCAGTCACGCCTTCGACTCGCGCGGCAGCGCCCCGAAGCAGGGTCATGACGAGTGGCCCAAGTTCGACCCCGAGGTCCTGGGCGGCAACTATCACGGCCACCACGCGGCCGGACCGAAAATGACCGGTACCGCGGGCGCCGGGGCCCAGGATCATCCGATTCTCAAGGGAGTCGAGCTGCCTCTGCTCAGTAACGGCTCGCTCTATCGGGCCAGCCCGCTGGTCCCCGGCACCACGTTGCTACTGGTCGGGACGATCCCGGACCAGGAGCCCGAGCCGATCGCCTGGACGAATCGGTACAAGAATTCGCGGGTCTTCTACACCTCGCTGGGCCATCCTGATGACTTCGCGAATCCGGCCTTCCGCCAGTTGCTCGTCAACGCGGTGTTCTGGGCGTTGGACAAGAAATGAGGCGCGGGCCGATATAGGTCCTATCTGTCCTATCGGTCTCATCGGTCCTATGGGACGAATACGACTTATGGGACCAATCGGACTGGTATGCTCGCTGCGCGAGATTCGCGGAGCGCTCGTTTTTGCCAAGTGCGCTGCGGCCGCTGTCAACCCCAGTGCTACGATGCTCGTCTAAGGGAGTAGTTGGAGTCGTAGCCTCGATGGATGGTTCAGATGAGAGCTTGATCGCCGCTCACCTACAGGGTGACCCTGCGGCGTTTCGCGAGCTGGTCCAACGCTATGGGGACGGCGTGTTGGGGTATTTGTGCCGTATGACGGGCAATCGAGACCAGGCCGAAGACCTGTTCCAGGAGACCTTCACCCGGGTTCACGAGAAGGCCCGCACCTACCGGGGCGGCAGCTTCAAAAGCTGGCTGTTCACCATTGCCACCCGTGCCGCCATCGACACCATCCGCCGGCGCAAACACGCCACGATTTCCCTGGACCATGAGACCCATGGTGACGACGATCCGCCACCGGCAGCAAACGCGGTCGCGCCGGATGCGCTGGACCCGGCCCGGGAGGTGGTCCGAGAAGAGCAAAAACGGCAGGTCCGCCAGGCGATTGCCTCTCTTCCCCCCGGCCAGCGGGCGGCCCTGGTCCTGGCCTACTACCAGCAGCTCAGCTACCAACAGGTGGCCGAAACGCTGGGCTGCTCCGTCGGCGCTGTGAAGACCCAAATGTCCCGGGCCCTGGCCAAGCTGGCCCAGCGGCTCCCGGAGGCGGTTGACGTGATCCCATGAGCAGGCACCTGACAGAACAACAACTGATCGATTACCAGTTCAAGCTGGCCGATGAGGCGGGCTTGGACGAGGCTCGCGCCCACCTCGACGAGTGCGAGTCCTGCCGCCGGGAGCTCCAAAGGCTGGTGCGGAAGTTCGCGGCTCTGGATCTCCTGCGCGACGAGGCGATGGTCTCCGAGGCCTTGCTCGCCAAGACGGTGGCGAATGCCGTTCCACCCCGACGCAGCCACATCCTGTGGCTGTACCGTATCCCCGCCTTGGGCGCGGTCGCGGCGGCCGTGATCGTGGGTCTGGCTTTGCTTCTCGTGTCGGATTCCGGGCAGAACAAACGGAACGAGTCGGCCCTGACGCAGGACCAGCCGGCTCAGAAGGTGGCCTCCACTCCCAGTTCCGAGAACATGCCTTCCTTGGGCACAGAGCAACTTGCCACAGGCCGCAGGGCCGTGCAGGACACCGTGGCGCTCGCACCGTCGTCGCGGCCGGAGCGGGTGGAGCTCAAGACGGCTCTCGTCGCGGCCCCGGCTCCGAACTTGGTGATGGGGCAGGTGGCCGAGGTGAGGGATGAACAGGAGCAACCGCCTTTTGCCCCGGCCAGTGCCATCGAGCTGGTCGTGCTGCCGCGCCGGGAGAACGTCCAACTGACGATCTATAACGGCGCCGATCTGACCCTCGTCCGCGAGCGCCGCAATCTCACCTTGAAGCGCGGCTGGAACTGGCTCCAGTTCATGTGGGCCAATACGCTGATCGATCCGACCTCGCTGGCCCTCGAGCCTCTGGAGCACCAGCAGGCGGTGCAGGTTCAGCAGTTAGTCTTTCCGCCGAGGCTACAGGAACTTGGCCGCTGGCTCATTCATTCCGAGATCGGCGGCCAGGTGCCTTTTGAGTTGACCTACTTCACCAGCGGCCTCGCCTGGCGCGCGTTCTACATGGGGACGCTTTCTCAAGACGAGACGACGATGCGCCTGGCGGGTTACATCCGCATCAGCAACGGCAGCGGCGAGGATTACGAAGACGCCCAGACTCGCCTCCTGGTCGGGCGGGTACATCTGCTGGACGAAATCCGCGCCCTGGCCCAGCGTGCGCATCCTTACGGAAGTCCCATCTCTGACCTGATCGCCCCGGGAAAGGGCCTGGGCGGCGGCCGGTTCTATGGCCAGAAGATCCCGATTTTGGGCGATGTGCCGCTGCTCGGGCGGGAATTGCGGGAAGTCGATCGCCAGAAGGATATCATCAAGGAAGGCCTGAGCGAATACTTCCTCTACACCATCGAGGGAACCGAGACGATCCCGAACACGTGGGGCAAGCGACTCCTTTCGTTCGCGGCGGACGACATCCCGGTCGTGAGCCTGTACAAGTACGACCAGGAGCGGTGGGGGACGCAGACGGCTCGCTTCCTGTCCTTCGCGAACGACGAGCAGCATAAGCTCGGCCAGACTCCCATCCCGGACGGTACCGTGCGCATCTACGGCCGAGCCGGGGAGCAGGACCATCTTGCCTACGTGGGCGCGATGGCTGTGAAGTACATTCCCGTGGGTGAGGAGATCGAGCTGAACCTGGGGCCCGCCCGCCTCGTCGAGGTCAGGCCCGTGCTGATGGACTACAGAACTGAAAGCCATTCGTTCGATAATCGAGGTAACCTCTCCGGCTGGGACGAAGTGCGGACGTGGAAGATCGAGGTGGCCAACACCCGTACGCTGCCGGTCGAGGTGGAAGTGACCCGCGGCTTCGGCACGCCGTACTGGACGCTGCGGCAGGCGAACCAGGATGCCGCGTACGAAAAGCATGATGCCACCCACGCCCGGTTCAAGCTGACAGTCGCGCCGCGCAGCAAACGAACCTTCGAATACACAGTGACGACCTGTCACGGTGTTCGAAAGGAGTCAATGTCAAAGTAGGATGGGCTTGGGGTCCCCAACGCATGATTCCGCGTTGGGGTCCCCTTTTTAGCCCATGCGGATTATTGGAGCAAGAACAAAGACAGCATGGGCTGAAGCCCATCCTACAGCTGTAGGGTGCCGCTTGCCCCACCGAGAGGTTGATTTTTGGGAGACACGAAGATGAACACAGAACGTAGGACACTGATTGGTCTTTTGGCTTTGCTTTGTGCGGCGGCCGTGACCGAGGCGCGGATCAAGCTGGTGGCGCTGCCGGAGCGGGCGGCGACGGTGATCCGGCTGGACAACCCCAATGCGACCCTGATCGAGGAGGAGCGGGTCCTGACGCTTCAGAAGGGTCTCAATAAGGTGGATTTCTCGTGGAAGGGCGTGCAGATCGATGAGGACTCGATCCGGCTGCAGATGCTCGACCACCCGGCCGAGGTGACGCTGCTGAGCGTCAGCTACCCGCCCGGCGAGGCGGCCCTCGTCTGGGAGATCAACAGCGCCGGCGACTTCGCCGAGAAGGTCCGCATCAGCTACCTGCTGCGCAACATCGACCGGCTCATCACCTACAAGGCGGTCGCGAACAAGCCGGAGACCCTCGTGGACCTCAAGAGCTACCTGATCCTGCGCAACTTCTCCGGCGAGGATTTCGCGAAGGCCCGCGTCCTGCTCGACTACGGCGCGGCCTTCGAGCAGGGCATCAA
Organism: Planctomycetota bacterium; assembly: GCA_025459125.1. Taxonomy (GTDB): domain Bacteria; phylum Planctomycetota; class Phycisphaerae; order Sedimentisphaerales; family Anaerobacaceae; genus PLanc-01. The sequence goes on from JALORE010000186.1 coordinate 7,689, forward strand.
TCACGAAGAAACCAAGCAGATGCTCTTTGTGAACGAGCCCAACGTGCCGATCCGCAAGGTCTGGAAGTTCGATGCGGCCCTGCTCCCCTGGGACCCGGAGCAGCTCAATAACCAGAACGTGGGCATCCCCGTCAGTTATGAGATTGCCAACAACCAGAAAGCCGGTCTGGGCGAGTTTGCCCTCTGGGGCGGCAAGGCGCGCCTCTTCCAGCAGGACGGTCACGGCGGCACGATCTTCCTGGGCGAGGACAACGCGGCCCTGGTGCCGGTCGGCGAGAAGATGGAGTTGTACATCGGCGACAGCCGGGATATCGTCGTCACGCAGCGCAAGATGCGGGATGCCCAGGTCAATCTTCGCAAGAACAACTCCGGCCAGGTCGTCCTCTACGACACGGATGAGCTCATCACCGCCAAGATCGAGAACTTCAAGGACAGCCCCGCGGTGCTGACGATGGTCCAGCACATCCCCGGCCAGTGGGACATGGAGCAATGCAATTTCAAGTACACCAAGAAGGACGCCTACACGCTCCAGTTCGAGATCGAGCTGCCCGCGCGGACCGAGAAGGGCCCCGCGGTCAAGGAACTGACGATGCACTACCACCGCCGCAACGTCCGATCGGATGCGCCGCCGGCGCCGGGCTCGCCTCCGATGCCGTTGGGTCGCCGATAACGCACAGGTCTTGGCAGGAGTTATTCCATGAAACGGCGGATTCTACTCTCGATCATTTCCCTGATGGCCTGTGTCACGGCGTTCGCCAAGGTGGACCTGACCACGTTGCCGACGCGGGACACGGTGCAGCTTACGATCTACAATTCGACGGATCTGACTCTCGTGCGCGAGAGCCGGGCCCTGACGCTCAAGACCGGGGCCAATGCCCTGCAGTTCTCCTGGGAGAACACCCTGATCGATCCGACCAGCCTGGAGATGCTGCCGAAAGCCCACGCCGATCGGATCGAGATCGCCGAGCTCGTCTACCCGCCGCGGGTGAAGAACCTCGGCCTGTGGAACATCCAAAGCCAGGTCAACGGCCCGGTGCCGGTGCAGATCACGTATCTGACCAGCGGCCTCTCCTGGCGGGCGTTCTACATGGGGACACTGGCACAGGACGAAAAGACGATGCGCCTCCAGGCCTACGTCCGCGTGGCCAATTCCAGCGGCGAAGACTACGAGAACGCCCAGGTCCGCCTGATCGTCGGCCAGGTCCACCTCCTCGACCAGATCGCCGAATTGGCCGGGCGGCAATACCCCTACGGCCGACCGGGGGAAGTTGCACCGCCCGGGCAACCGATGAGTGCTCCCGCGCCCGCAGTCCGAGAACAGGTCGCCGAGTTGGCCACACGCCTGGAGGACTTCGCGGCCAAGCCCAAGGAGATCGTGAAAGAAGGCCTGAGCGAGTACTTCCTGTACACGATCGAAGGGACAGAAACGATCCCGCACGGCTGGTCGAAGCGGCTGCAGAGCTTCGATATCGACGGTGTGCCGGTGGTCAACCTGTACAAGTTCGAGGAAGAGCGCTACGGCTCGAACGTCTCGCGTTTCCTGAGCTTCACGAACGACCAGGCCCACCAGCTCGGCCAGACCCCGCTGCCGGACGGCAGTCTCACGGTCTACCGCTCCGCCGACGAGCAGAAGCATCTTTCCTACGAGGGCCAGTCCTCATTCAAGTACATCCCGGTCAATGAAGAGGTCGAGCTCGATCTGGGGCCGGTGGCGGATGTCGTGGTCGAGCCGAACCTGATCGAGACCCGGACGGACAACTACCGGTTTGACAACGACCGCAATATCTCCGGCTGGGACGAAATCCAGGTGTTTGCGGTCCACGTGCGGAATACGCGCGATGTGCCGGTCAAAGTCGAGATCACCCGCAATTTCCCGAGCCCGTACTGGGATCTGGCCCGCAATGGCGACGTCGGCGCCTTCGAGAAGGTCGATCTGGACACGGTCACGTTCACGGTCGAGCTGCCGCCGCGGTCGAAGCAGTCGTTCGGGTACACGCTGACGACCTACCAGGGTGTGCGGGCCGAGGATTGGAGCAAGACCGCACGATGACACGTTTGGAATACCGCCCGGTTCGGAGTACCGCGTTTAGGCGGATCAGAATCCTCTTGGCCGCACGAGAGAACCGCATGGGCTGAAGCCCATCCTACAAGTTGGAGAACGGCAATGAAATGCCTTTTCGTGTCACTACTGGTGCTGTCGGTGGTCTCGGGGGCGTACGGTAAGGTGGACCTGGTTACCTTGCCGGCTCGGGATACGGTGCAGCTCACGATCTACAATTCCGCCGACATGACGCTCGCGCGGGAGAGCCGGGCCTTGACCCTTAAGGAGGGCGAGAATGCCCTGCAATTCTCGTGGGAGAACACGCTGATCGATCCGACGAGTCTGGAAATGGCACCGCGGAGTGACGCCGGCGGGATTGACATCGCCGAGCTGGTCTATCCGCCGCGGGTGAAGAACCTGGGCGTCTGGAACGTTCGCAGTGCTGCCGGCGGCAAGGTGCCTGTCGAGATCTCATACCTGACGAGCGGCCTCTCCTGGCGGGCGTTCTATATGGGGACGCTCACACACGATGAGAAGACGATGCGCCTGCAGGCGTATGTCCGCGTGACCAATAAGAGCGGCGAGGACTACGAGAACGCCCAGGTCCGCCTGATCGTCGGCAAGGTCCACCTCCTTGACGAGATCGCCGCGCTGGCCCGCCGCGAGTATCCCTACGGCCGGCCGGAGAGGGGGGTCACGGTAGAGGCCATGCATTTCGATGGCGACGCGAAGAAAGAAATACGCCGGATGGACAGGCTCGCCCTCGCCGCGCCGGCGGCTCCCACGGCGGCCTTTGAGGGGCCCAAGCAGATTGTCAAGGAGGGCCTCAGCGAGTACTTCCTGTACACGATCGAGGGGACCGAGACGATCCCGAACGGCTGGTCCAAGCGGCTCCTGAGCTTCGATATCGACGCGGTGCCGGTCGTCAATCTCTACAAGTTCGAGCACGAGCGGTACGGCGCCAGCGTCGTGCGGTTCCTGAGCTTCAAGAACGATCAGGAGCACAAGCTCGGGAAGACCCCCATCCCCGGCGGCACGCTCAAGGTCTACCGCGCAGCGGACGCACAGGAGCACCTCTCCTACACCGGCCAGTCGTCGTTCAAGTACATCCCGGTGGATGAAGACGTGGAGCTGAGCCTGGGCCACGTGTCGGATATCGTGGTCGAGCCCAAGCTGATGGAGTACCGGACGGACAACTACCGCTTCGATCCGCGGCGCAACATCTCCGGCTGGGACGAGATCCAGGTCCTCGAGGTCACGGCCAAGAACACCCGCGACATCCCGGTGAAGGTCGAGATCCGGCGCAACTTCCCGACGACGTACTGGACGCTCCAGCGCTCCGGCCAAGTCGAGGAATTCGAGAAGGTCGATCAGGACACGGTCAAGTTCAGTCTGCTCCTGCAACCCCGCTCCGAGCGCCGGTTCCAGTACACCCTGACCACCTACAACGGCGTTCGCACCGAGGACTGGACGCGCTTGTCCCAGTGATGCAACCCCGTAGGGGCGAATGATGATTCGCCCCTACAACCGACGAGACGAGTCATTCCGCCCGTTGTCCCTCCCGTGCAGGTGTCCGGGTGGCATCGTCCAGCGCAGCTTGCCGATGGCTCTTCCGTAACGAGGGCATCGTGCCCTTGCGTGCCGTGGGCGTCTCGCCCACGCAGTGAGGGGAGAGCCTGCCCCGCGCAGGCGGATCTTCGTAGGGCGAGCGTCCCCGCTCGCCTAGTCCGTCGTGCGAGGACGCACGACCCTCGATCAGGTCGAGGGCAGGCTCTACGAAGAGAACCTCGCCCCCGAAATCGTTCGTCGGGTGGCAGCGGCAAGCGCAGCTTGCCGCTGGCTCGTGGGATAGACACAAACACCAGCGGCAAGTTCCGAAGACTCCACTTGCCGCTGCCACCCGGAATCCCGATCGCATCGGTCGAGGTCACGTGTGGGTTGCGAACCCACCCTACGGATTACCTGAGACTCGATAGTTCGCCGATCGCCCGGGCGACGCGGTCGCGGTGCTGCTCCAGCGGGGCCGGGTCCGTGGTGAACGCGGTCATGCTCTTCGTGACTGCCGCCGGCACCTCCAGCAGAGCGGTGTACTGAGCTTTCTGCCCGGCACTGAGCCGGCCGGCATGGGCAGCGAGGAGCTGTTGGAGGATGACGAAGTACTCGTAGTCCTCGATCCCGTCGCGGAGCATCTCCCAGCGGATACTGTCCACCGGACCTGCCACGACCGGCCGGCCCGGGTTGCCGTCGGCAGCCTCCACCGGCGGATAGACGAAGCGGCCGTCGCCGTTGCCCCAGGGACGCTTCTCGCCGTCCGGCGTGCTGTAGCCGGAGCGCCAGCCCATCGGGTCCTCGTACGGATTCTGCGGGTGGTCCCGGTCGGGATAGGCCGCGCCGCTGGTCCAGTAGTTCGACTGCCAGACCAGGATGCCCGCGATCTGCCGCTGCCAGGTCTGCCAGAGCCAAATGCGCAGCTCAGTCGCGGGATGGTCGATGAACAGGGTGCAGTAGGGGGCTTTGGGCCCGGTGCAGACGTACCACCAGAACTTCTCCCCCAGGCTACGGCGCTGCTCGGCGGCCTTCTCCGGATACTGATTGGAGATCGGGCACCAGATGTTCGGGCCGCCGACGAGGGCCGGCTCGACCTGCTCGGTCAGCATGCGGTTGATCTCGGGGGCCGCGGCCTTGAGCTTGGCGAAGCCGTTGCCGACGAAGGCGTAGTCCTTGGGGTCCGGCTCGTCGAACCAGTAGACGAAGGCCTCATCGAGCCAGCCCTTCTGCCGCAGGTGCTCCTGCATTTGGGAGCAGTAGCTGTTGAACATCGCCTGATAGTGCGGCGTGTCCTCGGTGAAACCGAGCAACTGGGGCTCCTGCCGGGCGTGGAACGTCCCGCCGCCCATGCCGGGGATACCCAGGCGGAACGAGTTGAAGTGGTAATGGTCGATGCCCCGCGCCATCGCCCGGTCCCAGGCGGTGAAATCGAGCTTCACCCGGAGCTTGTCCTGCTCGACCGGCGGCAGGGCCGCAGGCTCGAACCCGCCGTCTTCGAGCAATTCCTGTTGCCCATCTGTCAGCGAGACATCGTCGAACCAGACGAGTCCGGTCTGCTCGCCGGCCTCGGTCCAGTCCGCCGCCCGCAGACGAAGCTGCACGGACTTGGCCCCGCCGGGGAACTTGCGGATGACCTGATCGAACTGCTGCCACCGGCCGTCGCCTTCCAGGCCGATGTCGTTGTTGCCGCCGGAGATCCATTTGCCGGCGGTGTCGTAATGGTTGAGCGTCACGCGGAAGGCCTGTCCCGGCACGGCCGTGCGATACCAGAACCGCAGCCGCAGGCCGCCCTCGGGGATGGGCACCAGCGGCTCGTACACGGCCTCGACATTCGCATCCTTGCGGTCGTCGAAGACGAGCAGGGCACGCTCGCCGCTGTGCTTTTCGTTCTTGACCATCTGGCCGCCTTGCCACTTGGGCTTGGCCGGCTGGACCTCCGGCCAGGTCACCTCGACTCGATCGAGCGGCGCGGGATCGTAGGGCGAGATATGATGAGCGCTGTAGTTGGCCCAGTACTTCTCGATAACCTCGCGCTTCTGCTGCGGGTCGGTGATGCCCTGGTAGCGAAAGACGTTAGCGGCACTGAAGCCGAACGCGGTGACGCAGGTCATCCGTTCCGGCAGCTCGAAATCGTAGACTTCGACCGCCAGCGGCACCGCAGCCTTGTACCCCTCGGCCCTCAAGCTGATCGTCCCCTGGTACACGCCCGCCCGCGCCCCGCGCGGCACGTGGACGCGCACCCAGAACGCCTGATTCTTGTTGGCCGGCACATCAATGGCCTTCTGTAACGGTGGCAGGGGATCGGGCCAGAGCCCGGCCGCCGCGCTCTTGTCCGTCGGCCGGGTCACGTTGACATACCGCACCTCCAGGACCGTGACGCTCTGCGCCGGGATGGTCGCCCCGC
>JALORE010000441.1 GCA_025459125.1 Planctomycetota bacterium
TCTGGCTGGACATCCCCTGGCTCTCCGGCGTGGCGGTCGTCCACTGGAACTGGCCCGCGCGGGCCGACACGGTCAGAGCGAACAATGCCCCCGCCAGGCAACCGGCGCAGCGTCGTGCTTCCAGCCGATGTCGATTCCTCATAGATATTTGCCTCCAGCAACAGCTTTCTATTCCAGAACTACAATTTGAGCCGAAAGCCGAGCCGATTCAGCCCGGCCGTAAGCGCCAGAACAAAGACGGCACAGCCGAGGGAGCGGGCCACCGCGTGCGCGAGGTCCGGCTGCGCGAGCCGGGCATACCAGCCATCGAGCCCCAGCAGGTCCAGGGCGGAAGGCAGCATCCCGGCGAGGAGATAGGCCAGCAGGACGTTTCCCCCGGCGATGGCAAAAGGCACGGCGATCCTGGCGGCCCGGCTCCGTGGACGAACGTCGGCAGTGAAGTAGAAGAGCAGCCACAGACCGGCAGTGATGGCACAGGCCCAGAGGCACCAGGAGGGAGTGGCACTGTTCTTGTTGATGCCGTAGAGGCCGTGCAGGAGCCAGGCGCCCGCGGCGCAGCCGGCCATGAACAGAAGTGCAAACCGGGCGCGGGCGCGCACGGTGGTGACGTCAGGTGCCAGGAGGATGGACGCCAGGAGCACCCCGGCCACGGCGATCGCTCCCTGCGAGCCGAGGGTTCCGCCGATGTCGACAATACGGGCCAGCCAGAAGCCCTCGAAGGCCCCGGTGCAATCGGCGGGATAGAGGCAAAACAGCAGCACGACACATGCCAATAGCGCGGTGCGATGGTTTCGAAAAGTCAGGAAGACCAGCGCCGCCACCAGGTAGGCCCAGCCGATCAGGCCGAGGATGCCGTACCACTCGGTGCGGATGGAGAAAGGGGACAGCGTGATGATCCGCCGGCCATTCTCCCCGCGAAAGGCCAAGGCCAGAATCACGAGAGAAACAAAGCCGATGACGCGCAGCATCATGGTCACTCTGCGAAATACCCGCTCCCGCTCGGGCGTGGGTCCTGACCTGCGCGCCGGGATGAGCGCAGCAAACGCCAGGAGCGCCGACAGGAACATCAACGTCGACCAGAGCCGGGCGGACCAGCCCATCGCGTCGGAATCGGGCGACCCGTTGACGATCAGGATGCCGAGGAACAGCAGCGACAGCGTGCGGGCGACGACATGCAGCAGGCATTTCCCGAGAGGTTCGCCGCGGTTCAGACGCGCCCCCAGGGCGACGGGGACGGACATTCCCACGATGAAAAGGAAGGCGGGAAAGACCAGATCGACAAAGGTCATGCCGTCCGGGCCCTGGTAGTGGCGCATCCACGCGGGCACGATCGCGCGGGAGACACCGGCGATGTCGTTGACGTAGATCATCGTGAAAATGACCAGGCCGCGGACCGCGTCCAGGGACATGATCCGCCGGGCGGACCCGCTGGTCATCCGCGGGTCTGCGGACCTGACGGGGCCGCCCGCGATTTCGGTGGATTTCTGCAGAATGGACATCAGGCCTGCTCGGGGAAGGGACCTGCCACAACGATAGAACGAGTTCCCATGCTCCAATGGCAAGGGCTCCTTCCTGCACTCATTATGCCGTGTCGGCACACAGATGCAAGCAGGAGCCCCTCACTTCACAGGGCCAATGCAAAGTCAGCCGGCGCTCCGGGTGGCATCGTCAAGCGCAGCTTGGCGATGGCGGCTTTTCCGTGCGCAAGACCATCGCCAGGGCCTTCGGCCTTGACGATGCCACCCGCGTAGAGCCATTCTCGGGACTTTGCGACCGCCCTGCTTCCCTGCCAGGTTCGTCGCGCCGGCCAGGGGACCGAAAACACGACGCCTGGCGAGACTACTGCCGACGGACTACTGCTGGCGACCGCGCCGCTGTCCCATCTTCTGCAGGTCGTCCATGGTCATACCCATGGCCTCGACCTTCTCCGTCATTTGCTTCTCGCGCTGGGCGATGATCTGTCCGAGCTTCTGGGCGGTCTCCGTGGCCTTCTCCTTCTGGGCGGAGGCTTGGGCGTCCTTGAGGGCGGTCATGGACTCATTGTACTCGGCGGCCATCTGTCTCATCCGCAGCCGATCCACACTTTGCTGAATCGCGGCCATGATCTTCGCCTGCTCTTCATTCCTTTTCGTGAACTCTTCCCTCATCTTGGTGCGTTCTTCGTCGGACATGTCCTGGTAGTTCCGGCCCTGCGCGGCCTTCATGCCTTGATCCATGAACGTCTTGAGCTTGGCCACCTGCTCCTGCAAATCGGCAATGGCCTTCTGCTGGGCTTCGCCCATCCGGCCGAACCCGCCGCGTCTCTCGCCACCGCCACCTGCTTGTCCATAGGCCGCCCACGCCACGGCCATGGTGAATAGAACCCCGACGGCAATCATCGTGCTTCTCTTCATGGGACGATCCTCCTAAGAAGGGTGTATCGCCCTTCCCCGGTTTCCACCGCGGGAAAGAGGAGAAAGGCCTTTCGTTCGGGTGCTGCTGTCCAGATTGACGCTCGGCGACATCTTTTTATTGCACCGTCAGCATGAGCACCGATTCCTGGTCCTTGACGAAGATGCGCCGGCCCGCCGGCACCGGGGATGCATAGCTCTGCGTGTCGGAGACCTTGATCTTGGCGACTTCCTGGTACTGTTTGGCGTCCGGCTTGAACACGGTCAACTCGGAGCTACTGGGCAGGACCATCAGACAGGAGCCGGCGCTGACGACGGCGCCGAACCCGCTGCCGTCCCGCTTGGTCTGGTCGATCCAGGCGGTCTTGCCGGTCTTGGCGTCGACGCAGAAGAGGTTGCCCTTGTCGGAGAGGCCGAAGAGAATCCCGTCACGGAGCACCGGGGTATTGTATTGCGGGGCGACCTCCGGGTTGCTCCAGAGCTCGCCGGCGGCAAAGCCCTCCCCTTTCTTTTCGATCTTGACGGCCCTGATGCCCCGGCCCGAGCCCATGTAGATGACGGTCTGGCCGTCGATGATCGGTGTCGGCGCGTTGTAGGCCCGGCCCTGGATGGGGAACGGCAATAACCAGGCCTGCTTGCCATCCGCCGCCGTGAGGCCGACGATGCTCTTTTCCGTCAAGGTCACGATCTGCTGAACGCCGTCCACGGTCATCAGCGCCGGCGAGCCGTAATCCGGGCCCTCGGCGCCCCAGCGCCATTTCTCGTCGCCCGAGGCCAGGTCGAACGCAATGATCGCGCCGTTGCCCGCCGCGCCGACGTGCACGATGGCCTTTCCTGCCACGACGATCGGGGACATGGACGTGAAGAACCGCGGGGTGACCTTGGGGAAGGGGTCCTTGCGCCACAGAAGCTTGCCGGAGGTGTCCCAGCAGGAGACCACGCCGGCCACTCCCAGGGTGACGATCTTGCCGTCCGCCACGGCGGGCGAGCTGCGGGGCCCCGGATGTCGGGCGGCCGGTCCGCTCACCGCTTGGGCGGTGTACTTGTCCTTCCAGACCTCCTTGCCGTCGGCGGCATTCAGGCACGACAGGACTTCTTCGTCGCCCTGCCGGGAAAAGACATAGAGCTTGTCCCCCACCAGGGCCGGTGTCGCGTCGCCGGTGCCGACGGTGGCCTTCCACTGCGGCGCCAGTTGCGCCGGCCATTTCTCGGGCGCCGTGAAGCCGGCGGCCTTCCCGTCCCGGTTCGCTCCGCGCCACTGGGGCCAGTCCTGTGCCCCCACGCTGGCGGCGCCGATCAAGACGGCGCAGGCCACGACCATCGTTCTACCTCGCTTGGTGTTGTTCATGGTAACCTCCCGCTCATTTCGCCCTGAGATGCCGCAGCGAGTTGCACACGCGGCAACTGAATCCCGTTGCAGCCTCGGCCCATATTCTACCTGCCCGCCTTTGCCCTGCGATAGATGCCCGTGCGAAAAAAATGTGCTCCTTTTCTCGCCCGGGCTGCAACCGGCCGGCCCGTCCTCAACACTCACTACAGGACAGACCAAGGTGTCCTGACCCGGACACTGACTCCAGGGAGGGGTTCTGCGCCGCCAGAGCCACGCAGAATGCCTCGACCGGTTTTTCGCAGTTCCTTG
>JALORE010000187.1 GCA_025459125.1 Planctomycetota bacterium
GTCACGCTCTATCGACCGCACCAGGCAACTGACCGGAGTGAGCAACAAGCCACTCTGCGGTCGGTCGCCGGCGGCTATGTCCTCCAAGCAACGTTACCTGACGGCAGCCTCACCGCCCTGCTTCCGGCGGATGATGACGCCCTGCTCAGGGCCGACGGCATCACAGCCCAAGGCGCCATCAAGCTCCGGCTGGAACGGCGGGAGCAGGCAGCGCAAATTATCGAAGTGCGCGAACGCGGCCAACGCGACTGAATCGGGAGGATTGACAGTCCCGGGTGGCATCGTCAAACGAAGCCTGGCGCTGACAGATCCCTACGAGGGAGAGCCGGCTACAGCTTCAGCATCTCTCGGACCTGGCGACGTTCCGCCTCGATCATGGCCCGGGCCGGCGCGATCAGGGCGGCCCAATTGCTCTCCACCCGCTGCCGAACCCAATCCCGCCCTTCCTCGAAGCTGAACCCGCGGACCCGGTACACATAATGAAGCCAGTAGACGGGCTTGACAATCTGTGCCATGGCGTCGGCATTCGAGACGCATACCTCCTCGGGCAGGCCGCCTCCCTTGCGCACCGGGACGGAATGCGACAGAATGCAGCGCGCCACACGGTCAGTCCGTTCCTCGGGATAGTCCTGTGCCCGCAGCACCTTGCGTGCAATCTCCGCCCCCAGCGCCGGATGCCGGGGCAGAGCCGCGAGATCCTGAACCGCCGCGAGATCGTGCAGCCAGGCCGCCAATTCCACAATCTCCAAATCGGCCCCGAGGGTCTTTCCCAACTTCTTGGCGTACTCGGCCACCACCGACAGATGTTCCTCAACAAACGCCGGGCCAAAGGCATTCCGGCTGCTGTTGCACTCCTTGAGCACGTATTCCTTGACTACTTTCTTGATCATCGCGTCAACCGCTGAACCGGTTTCCCCTTACCACATTGTTGTGTTCAACCCGTTGATCTCATTCATTGGCATCCGCCTGTTCGCCGCCTTCAGCCTCGCGCATCGCCCCCGCATCTTCGGCCGACCTTGGGCCCGCCAAGTGCGCGATCTGGCGGCCCGCAACGCCCGGCGGAGCTGACTGGGCCACGGCACGCGTAAACTCCAGCACCCGCCACTGGTGATCTTGCGGCAAGGTCTTCAGTTGTTCAATTGCCCAGTCGACACTCGGCGTATCCATACGACGGTGTTTTGCCTATTGTATCGCGACGATTCAGATGGGGCAACGGTTTGGCGGACGCGTTTCTCCCTGCGTTGTTTCCTCCTGCATTCTCCTCTTTCGAAAACGGCGAGAGACGAAAAAGGCAATAAGCAGAGGGAGCGTGGCTTCCCCTACCCGGCCCTCTCGGGTCTGGGCGACTTTTTCCGTCGCTGATCCAGTCGCGCTGGCCATCCAGTTGCCGACGAGGATCAGAGCTATCAGCATGACAAGCATGAGAATGGCGCCGAGCGTGCCACCGTTGAGAACCGTCTTACCCTGGGCACGGTTGACGATCCAGGCAATCCCGCAGGCCAGGCCCAGGAGGAGGAGGTAACCCATCCGCACCAGAACGGCTCGATCTTCGGGTCGAGACGGCCAGGCGTGCAAGAGGCGAAATGAACCCACAAATGCCTTGAATACGAGCGGCATGGGTTACAATCGTCAGCTTCATACCGATTCGCCCGTGACACCTCGAGCCTACTCGCCCGGGGTGCTCAAGTCTGCGCGTCTGATTTTCCCTTGCCGTGACTCGCTTCGTTCAAGAATGCCCGATTCCCGTCCAGCGAGCAAGATTGACGTTGATGCTCCTGGGGAATTGGGGTATGGTGGGTGCGTTCGGCGGGCCAGTGGCCCTCTTCCCTGCCCGACCGCACGCTCTTACAACAACCAGGAGTCAATCTCAAGAGGCAAGCGCGATGGCGAAGGATATGGAGCAGCTTTACCAGGAGCGTCTGAAGCGGTACGTCACGGCGATGCGGAACGAGAAGCCGGACATGATCCCCCTGCGGCCGTTTGTCGCGGAGTTCACGGCGCGGTACGCGGGCTTCACGTGCCAGGATGTCGCGCACGACTACAACAAGGCGTTCGAGGCCGCCGTCAAGACCGCCAGGGACTTCCAGTGGGACGCGGTCGTCGCGAACATGGTCTACGTCTGGACCGGCCTGGCCCAGGCGGCCGGGCTGCGCTACTACGGCATCCCCGGTATCGGCATCCCCCACACGAGCGGGTTCAACTACATCGAGCCGCCGGAAGATCAGGCCTTCATGAAGGCGGACGAGTATGACGCCCTGATCGACGATCCGACGGGCTTTCTCTACACGACCTGGCTGCCGCGGGTTTCGACCGAGATCAGCCGGATGGGCGAGGGCTCGACCTATCGCAACAACCTGGCCCTGGTCAAGAGCGCGATGGCCATGCTGCAATACTTCTATGCCTTCGGTCCCCAGGTGGGACGGCTGCGGTCCGAGTGCGGCACCGCCTCCGCCATCGCGGGGATCTTCAAGGCCCCCTTCGACATCCTCGCCGACAAGCTGCGCGGCTATCTCGGGCTCACCATGGACATGCACACGCAGCCCCAGAAGGTGCTCAAGGCCTGCGAGGCCCTGATGCCGCACCTCGTGAACGTGGGCCTGACGACCTGCGATCCGGGCAAGCAGGTCCCCATCGGCTACTGGATGCACCGGGGCTGCGTACCCTTTGTGAATCCCCGGCAGTTCGAGTCCCACTACTGGCCCACGCTCAAGCCCTGTATCGAGGAATTCTGGAAGAACGGCCACCAGACGCTCTTCTACGCCGAGGGCCGGTGGAAGCACCACTTCGACCGGTTCCGCGAGCTGCCCGACCGCAGCATCGTCTTCCACTGCGACCAGGACGACATCTTCGAAGTTCATCGCAAGCTGCACGACAAGTTCGCCCTCAGCGGCGGCATCCCGAACATGCTGCTCAGCTACGGCTCGCCCGAAGAAGTACGGGAATTCGTGCTGCGGGTCATCCAGGAGGTCGCCCGGGACGGCGGTTACATCATGGACGCCGGCGCGATCATGCAGGACGACACGAGTGTTGAGAACATGAAGATGATGACGCGGGTCTGCCGCGAGCAGGGCGTCTACTCCGCCGGCAGCTACCGGGCCCCGACCGACACGCCGCCGTGCGATCTGCCGTCGTCCACCGCCTCGCGTCAGCAGGTCAAAGGCATGGCGGGCCGGCCGACGCCGCGGGTGAAGCCGGGCGTCTGTTTCCCCTGGGAAGAGCGGGCCAGGGACTTCCCGCCCATTACCGGAGACAAGGCCATGGTCCGGAGTATCTGGGAGAATATCGACGCCCTGGGCAACATGTACATCTGGCAGATGCTGCTGTCGTTCTGAGAGGCTTGGTCGTCTCGCGGGCATCGTGCCCGCGCTCCGCGGTATGGCGGAACGCCACAGAGAAGGAGGATGCACGATATGATGCTGGACCGACGCCGTTTTCTGGACTCGACGGCAAAGGCGTTACTCGCGGCTGCGGCCGGCACAGCGTGGGAGCAAACGGGCCAGGCCGCGGAGAAGACGCCGCGGGGAAGCAAGAAGATCATCGTCGGGGCTCACCCCTGGGTGTATGCGGCCACGCAGCCGAAGAACGACATCTACCCGATTCTCGAGCGCATCTTCGCCGACATGAGCTACGCGGGCCTGGACGGAATCGAGTTGATGCATACGGCCCTGCAGCCGGCGGATGCGTTCGAGACCATTCGGGCGTTGTCGAAGAAGTACGCCCTGCCGATCATCGGCACATCGTTCGGCGGCAACATGTGGGACCGGGCGCAGCATGAGGCGGTCTTTGAAGATGCACAGACCGTCGTCAACCGCCTGGCGGACCTGGGCGGGTGGACCTTCGGCGTCTCCGTCGGCCGGGCGCCCCAGCCCAAGACGCCGGCCCAGTTCGATGCCCAGGCCGAGTTGTTGCGCGGCATCATCGCCCTGTGCCAGAGCCGCAACGTGGTCTTGAACCTGCACAATCACACCTACGAAGTCGAGAACGACCTGTACGATCTCAAAGGGACGCTGGCACGGATTCCCGATGTCAAACTCGGCCCGGACCTCAACTGGCTCGTGCGCGGCGGTGTCGATCCCGTGCGCTTCATCAAGACCTATGGCCGTCAGATCGTGTTCCTGCACCTGCGGGACCAGAAGGCCGACGGCAAGTGGTCCGAAGCTATGGGCGAAGGAAACATGGACTACGCCGCGATCGGCAAGGCCCTCCAGGAGATCGGGTTCACCGGGGATGCGGTCATTGAGCTGGCCCACGAGCGGGATTTCAAACCGACCCGGCCCCTGCGTGACAGTCTCAAGATGAGCCGGGCTTACGTTCGGCAGACGCTCGGCTTCTAGGGTCTTCCATGGCATGAGAACATGGCAGGGACTATCTTCCCTGTGACCTGCGAAGGCTCGTTTTGTTCGAGGTGCATGGGCACCACGGAGGATACGCATGAGTAAGAGGCATCTGACACGCCGAGGTTTCCTGCGACAGGCGATCGCGACCACCAGTGCCGGTATCGCCCTGCCCTCTGTGGTGCGATCGTCCGCGCTGGGCAAAGCCGGCGACGTCGCAGCCAGCGAGCGGATCACGCTCGGCATGATCGGCACCGGAGGGCACGGTCGCGACGTGAACCTGCGGAGCTTTCTCAGCCACCGGGATGCCCAGGTCATCGCGGTGTGCGACGTCGATCCGACTCAGAGCCAGATTGCGCGGCAGATGGTTGCCAAACAGTACGGCAACCAGGACTGCGCGGTCTATCGCGACTTTCGGGAGGTCCTCGCACGATCCGATATCGACGCGGTGATGATCTCCACGCCCGACCACTGGCATGTGCCCATCGCCATCGCGGCCGCCCGGGCGGGCAAGGACGTCGAGTGTGAAAAGCCCACGCTCACGATCGAGGAGGGCCGGCGGCTCGTCGAGACGATGAAGCGGTACCACCGCGTCTTCCAGTGGTCCACGGAGGACCGGAGCGTCGACGTCTATCACCGGATGTGCGAGCTGGTCCGCAACGGGCGGATCGGCAAGGTCCACACGATCAAGGTGGGACTGCCCAGCGGCCCGGCCGAGGCGGGAGACCCCACGCCCATGCCGGTGCCGGAAGGTTTCGATTATGACATGTGGCTCGGTCCCGCACCCTGGGCCCCCTACACCAAGGGCCGCTGTCACTGGAACTTCCGCTGGATCTTCGACTATTCCGGCGGCATGCTGACCGACTGGGGCGCCCACCTGCTCGACGGCGCCCAATGGGGCAATGACACCGAGCAGACCGGGCCCGTGGCGGTCGAGGGCCAGGGGGTCTTCTGGCGGGACGGCCTGTACAACACCGCCAAGGACTTCCACCTCGAGTACACGTACGCCAAGGGGGTGAAGCTGATCGTCGATTCCGGGACGCCCAGCCTGCGGTTCGAAGGCTCCGAGGGCTGGATCGGCAATCACGGCTGGCGGGCGAAGCTGCAGGCGGAGCCGGCCTCGATCCTCGGCTCCGTCATCGGGGCCAACGAGACCCACCTCACCACCTGCCGCCAGGGCGAGCAGCGCAACTTCCTCGATTGCGTCAAGTCGCGGCAGGAGTGCTACTTCCCGCCGGAGATCGGGCACCGCTGCTTCACGATCGCGCACCTCGGCAACGTCGCGATGCTGCTCGGCAAGAAGCTCCAGTGGGACCCGCAGGCCGAGCGGTTCACCAACAGCGAGGAAGCCAATCGCATGCTGGGCCGGGCCGGCCGCAGTCCCTGGTCGGCAGTGTGCTCGTAAGGGCATAAGAGGCATCGAAGATAACGCCTCACGGCGTCATGACAAACACCCGCAGAACGCATGAATACCTTCTATGACGCCTGCAAATGAGAGGGCGAAACGATGACAAGACACGTGATGATCCGAATGATGGCGGCTGCAATCCTGGTCTGTGCGAGCGCAGCGGCGGGCCGCGATTGCAGCCAGTGCCACAAGCAGCACCTCACCGGCGGCGACTTCTCCGCCTGGCGTGGCCCGACCGGCGACTGGCTCAACGCCGGCGATGCCCAACTGAATCCGGACAACGAGAAACTGCTCGTGCCCCGGTCCGGCTCCGGCGCCCTGGTCAACGGGCCGGCCGGCAAAACCGTCCACCTGTTCAGCCAACAGGAGTTCGGCGACCTCCGCGCCCATATCGAATTCGTGGTCGCGAAAGACTCGAACTCCGGCGTATACTTCCAGAGCCGCTACGAGATCCAGGTCTTCGACAGTTGGCAGAAACCTTCGGACTACCCGGGTATCGAGTGCGCCGGGATCTACCAGCGCTGGGACGACCAGCGGAAACCACAAGGCTTCGAAGGGCATTCACCCCGTTTGAGTGCCTCCAAACCGCCGGGCAAGTGGCAGACCCTGGACGTGGTCTTCCGCGCCCCGCGTTTCGACAAGAGCGGCCGTAAGATCGCCAATGCCCGTTTCGAGAAGGTTGTGCATAACGGTGTTCTCGTTCACAGTGATGTTGAGCTGACCGGCCCGACCCGGGCCAGCGCGTTCCAGGACGAGAAGCCCCTCGGGCCGCTGATGCTCCAGGGTGACCACGGCCCCGTCGGCTACTGTAACATCTGGGTGGCCCCGGCCGGACCGAATCCCTTCTTCGCG
Source organism: Planctomycetota bacterium (assembly GCA_025459125.1). Classification (GTDB taxonomy): domain Bacteria; phylum Planctomycetota; class Phycisphaerae; order Sedimentisphaerales; family Anaerobacaceae; genus PLanc-01. The sequence continues at coordinate 6,595 of JALORE010000187.1, forward strand.
TTCGACAACGCCGCCCAGGACGCCAATCACCAGACGGTTGAGTCCCAGGCGAAGCTGCTCAAGGAACTGGGCTACGCCGGCATCAGTCCGCACTACACCGGCCCTGAACCGATGGCCCGGATGCTCCAGGAGCTCGACAAGAACGATCTCCAGGCATTTGCCGTCTATACCGGGATCAACATCGACCCCGGCGCCCAGGCCCACGATCCCTCCCTCAACGAAGGGATAAAGGTCCTCGCGGGGCGCAACGCGATCCTGTGGATCTTCGCCCAGAGCAAACAGCACAAACCGTCAGACGCCGCCGGCGACGCCCGCGCCGTGGAGATTCTCCGTACGCTGGCCGAGGCCGCGGCCCGGCACCGCGTCCGGATCGCCTTGTATCCCCATAATGGCTTCTGGCTCGAAACCGTCGCGGACGCGGTGCGGATCGCGGAGAAGGTGGACCGCGCCAACGTGGGGGTCACGTTCAATCTGTGCCATTGGCTGCGGGTCAGCCGGGACCGCGACGCGCGGACCGTCCTCGCCAAGGCCATGCCGCGCCTATTCGTGGTGTCGATCAACGGCGCCGATACCGACGGCAGGGACTGGAAGACCTTGATTCAGACGCTCGACCGCGGTACGTTTGACATGACAGGATTCCTGGAGACCCTGCGGGACGCCGGCTACACCGGTCCCATCGGGTTCCAGGGATACGGCATCGGCGGCGATGCGCGCGATAATCTCAAACGCACGATGACGGCCTGGGAGAAGCACTCCCGGGTCCTCTGGGGCGATGTGACGCCCTTTGGTGTGCCGCAGAAGGCCCCCTGATGGGCGGCGGAACCGATGGAACGGACAGGATCGGCATGGATACACTGAAGCTTCTCCGCGATTACTTTCCCACGGCGATCTATACCGGCAAGTGCCTCGTCTTCATCAGCGAGGAATGGCGGGTCGAGCTGACGGAGCACAAGGACAGCGACTTCAGCAAGGGCACCGCCCAGCCTTCGATCATCCGCGTGCGGATCTTCAAGCGGGCCCTGAACGGCGACTTCATCCCGGGCTTCTACGAGGATTTTCAGCTCCCCACGCTCGGGGAGCTCGCCGAGCAGGTGGAGAAGTACGTCCAGCAGGCGATCGGCTCGAATCTGCGCGAGAACGTCGAATGAGCTCATCCTCGTCCCAGCCGACGGTTCGGGAGGATGCACAGGGGGTGGTCTTCACGGCCAAGATCGTCCCCGGCAGCAGCCGCACGACGGTGGCCGGCACGTTGGAGGACATGGTCAAAATCCGCGTGGCGGCGCCCCCGGAGAAAGGCAAGGCCAACCAGTGCCTGATCGCGTATCTTGCCGGCGAATTGGGGGTGAAGAAGAACGCCATCGAGATCCTGTCCGGCCAGACCCAGCCCGTCAAGCAGGTGCGGGTCGCCGGCCTCACGGCCGCCCAGTTCCTGGAACGAATGGGATTGGATCGGTAACACGAATCCGGAGCGGCTCGGGCGCGGCCCGGACTTTGTCATCCTGAGCGCAGCGAAGGATCTGGCCGGCGAACGCGAGAGACCTGCATTCCCTTGCCCGGATCCCTTCGGCAGGCTCAGGGCCGGCTCTTCGGCTTTGCCTCAGGATGACAAAGGGAGCGGACGAGTCTTCAAATCGGCAGGAGATCTTCCGGCGCCCCGCGGAAGCGGGGCGAAAGGTGTTGGCCGTGTTCATTCGGTCACGGGTCGGGGCTCTTTCCTGGTCTTGGACGCGGGCAGCATCTCGGGCCGGCTCCGGGCAAAGTAGACTGCCAGGCCGATGCCGAGGACGGCCAGGGTGATGCTCAGGAGTTGCGAGATCGTCAGGCCGGCCATCTCGAAGGGATTGTCGTCGCGAAGCATCTCCATCGAGAACCGCATGATGGCATACACGACGAACATGAGACTGAAAATCGAGCCGGGCTTCGTCAGGAACGGGTAACGGCCCTGTGCTTCCGCCCGCCGGGAGCGGCGCCAGAAACCATACAGCAGCAGACCCATCAAGGCAGCGCCCACCGAGGAATACAACTGCGTCGGATGGATCGGCCGGGCCCGATACGGACCTGTGGTGACGAGCTCCCGCTGCTCGGGCGTGAGGTATTCCGGGAGTTTGAGATCCCAGGTCGGTTCGCCCAGCGCATTGGTGGCGAAATACTCGCGGGGGAGATCCCAATAGGGTTGCAGCCGCTGGCGGGCCGGATCGGGCCGGACCTGGCTGCTGTAGGCGTAGGAGCCGTACGGAAACTGCACACCCCAGGGCAGATCGGTCGGCTTGCCGTAACAGCAGCCATTCAGGAAGCATCCGATCCGTCCGAACATCAGGGCCGCCAGCAGGCCGATGGCCAGCACATCCAGGTAATGGCGGATGGGCACCCGGTGGTACCGCCCATACAGGAGAATCACGAGAATGGCCAGGAGAACGCCGCCGATCACCTCCAGGCCCCCGTTCCAGATTGCCAGCACGCTCCACCAGGGCTCGCCCTGGAACTTCCCGGGGTAGTGCAGGACGAAGAAGATGCGGGCCCCGACCACACCGGCGATCAGCGAGTACAGGGCGGCATTCGTGATGATCTGGGGATCGCGCGTGAAACTCCGGCTCAAGTAGCGGATGACCGTGACCGCGGCCAGGAACCCGACGACCATCATCACGCCGTAACTCTTGATCGACAGGTGGATCAGCGGGATGTCGAAGAACTCAGGATGCATAGGCGACTGATTCCTGGCTCCTTCCAGACCATTGCGGCGCCGGAGACGCTACACCTCAGAGTTGCTCACGTCTTGTTCCCGGTGCCTTCGCGACACGGTTGTTTTCATCCAGGACGACAATCTTCGGCGTCAGCTCCGCGGCCTCCTCGGGCGTGCAGAGGGCAAAGCTGAAGATGATCACGATATCCTTCGGCTTGACCAACTGGGCCGCAGCGCCCAGGATGACAACCCGCCCGGAGCCGGGCTCGCCGGGGACGACGTACGTCTCCAGACGATTGCCGTTGTTCAGGTCCGCCACGGTGACGGCCTCGTACGGCACGATTCCCGCGGCCCCCATCAGGTTCTCATCGATTTCGATGCTGCCGGGATAATGCAGCTTCGCCTCGGTGACGTGGGCCCGGTGCAGTTTGCTTTTGAGCACTTTAATCAACATACCATCACGTTTTCTCCGCGAGAGGGGTGACGGCCCAGCCGTGCGATCTCGGTAACTCTATTATAGTCTAGTGGGCCCCAACGTCCACGACGACATTGTCGATCAGCCGGGTCGAACCCAGCCGGCCCGCCACGGCCACGAGGACCCGGCCCCGGGCCTGTCGGAGCTCTGCCAGACTCTCCGCATCCGCAACGCTCGCATATTCGATCCGCAGAGCCGGCACCTGCCGGAGCACCTCGTGCATTTGTTCCGTGATCTTCGCCACATCCGTTTCGCCGGCGCGAATCAACCCGGCAGCGCGGCACAGAGCGCGGTAGATCACCGTGGCCTCTTTCCTCTCCTGCGGGCTGAGATACTGATTCCTACTACTCAGGGCCAGTCCGTCCGGTTCGCGCACGGTCGGACAGACGACGATCTCCAGCGGCAGGTTCAGATCCGCGACCATTCGTTGGATCACGGCGACCTGCTGGGCGTCCTTCTGGCCGAAGAAGGCCAGGTCGGGACCCACGATGCTGAACAGCTTCGTGCAGACGGTGGCGACGCCGCGAAAATGCCCCGGGCGGAACCGGCCGCACAACGGCTCGGACACCTTCTCCACCGATACCCACGTGAGATTCTGGCGGGGATACATCTCCGTCCGGCCGGGAGCAAAGACCGCGTCTGCGCCGTGCGCGCGGCAGAGGGCGAGATCCTGGTCGAGCGGCCGGGGGTACTTCTCGAAATCCTCGCCGGGACCGAACTGCGTCGGGTTGACGAAGAGGCTGACGACCACGAAATCACACTGCTCGACCGCCGCCTGGATCAGCGCGACGTGGCCGGCATGGAGGGCCCCCATCGTGGGCACAAAGCCCACCGTCCTGCCCGCCTTCCGAGCCTGGCTCACCAATGCCCTGATTTCCGTTATGGTCGCTGCTATCTGCATAATCCGTTCTCAGTAGTCAGTTCCCAGTTCACGGTCGATCGGCGACAACCGACAACCGTCAACTGCCCACTGCCGTATACGCCCTGACCTGCAACACCAGGTGCTCGACCACCGCGTCCGCGTAGCCGGTCAGCCGGGAGGCGGGCACGCGGATCACCGGGCTCGCCTTCCAGCCGGCAAACATCTGCCGATAGTCGCTGTCCATGGCTTCGAGAAACGTCAGTGCAATCTCCTGCTCGTACGGCCGACTGCGCCGATGAATCCGCTGCAGGCAGCTCGCCGGCGAGTCCTCCAGGTAGACCACGACCTTCGGCGTCGTCACCCTTTCTGCGAAGGGTTGGTAGATCTTCTCATGCAGCTCCAGCTGGGTCGGGTTCAGCAGCCGTCGGGCGTAGATCATCTCCTGGTCAAACACATAGTCCGTCACCGCGACCCGACCGCGTGCCAGGGCATCCCACCCAATCTGCCGGGCCCGGTGTACCAGGAAATACAACTGGGAATCCAGCGCCAGCTCGCTCTTGCCGGCATACACCTCCGGCAGGAACGGGTTCGTATCGTACGGCTCGAACAGCACCGGGGCCCCCAGGACCTCGCCCAACTTCCGGGCCAACGTGGTCTTGCCCACGCCGATGATCCCCGCCACGCTGACCAATTGGGGCGTCTCCGGATCGAGGACAAAGCTGCCGCCGGCCAGGCGCCGCTGCAACTCGCTGGCTGGCTCCCGCAGCAGCGGGTGCACCAGGTGCGGATTGAGCTGGCACAGCCCGTCCAGCACGAAGGAGCGCAGGTGAATGTCCGGGTGGGGCACAACCAGCCCGGTCTCCCGGATGATCCGCTCGCCGTACAGCAGCAGATCCAGATCGATCGTTCGCGCCGTCCACTTGGCGTGCGGACCCCGCCCCAGGGCCGCTTCGGTCGCCTTGAACCTCTCCAGGAGCTCCTGCGGCGCCAGCATCGTGCGAATCTCGGCCACACCATTGAGGTAGTTGGGCTGGGCTGCCGGCGCCGGCGTCTTTCCCCTGCCCCCTGCCCCCTGCTCCCTCGGCCCTGTCAGAGGCGCCGTCTCCTGGAGATCGCTGACGCGGGTCACTTCGATGCTGCCGCTGCCGCCGAGCCGCGTCAGCGCCTCGCGAATCGTGCGCGCGCGGTCCCCGAGATTACTGCCCAATCCAATGTATGCGGTCACCCATTCGGTCATGGAGAATCCTGTAGTCGGTCCACAATACCCGGCAACCAACGGCCCTCTTTCACAGCCGAGCCAGCCGGTCCAGCGCTTCCCGGACATTCTGCGGCAGGCCGAACGCCGTCAAGCGCACATAGCCTTCGCCGGACGGCCCGAAGCCGGCCCCCGGCGTGCAGACGACATTGGCCTTCTTCAGGAGCAGGTCGAAGAACTCCCACGAGCCCAGGCCCCCGGGTGTCTGGACCCAGATGTACGGCGCGTTGACGCCGCCGTACACGACGTACCCGCGTTGCGTCAGCCGGTCGCGAATCAGACTCGCGTTGGCCAGGTACAGATCGATGGTCTGCTGAATCTGCTGCTTGCCCTGCGGACTGTAGACCGCGGCGGCCCCTGCCTGTGTGATGTAGGAGACGCCGTTGAATTTCGTCGTATGGCGCCGCCGCCAGATCGGATTGACGTCGACCGCCTTGCCGTCCCTGGTGTAGGCCTTGAGCTGCTTGGGTACGACGGTGTACGCGCAGCGCACGCCTGTGAAGCCGGCTGTCTTGGAGCAACTCCGGAACTCGATGGCAACGTCCTTGGCTCCGGGGATCTCGTAGATCGAATGTGGAAGGGCCGAGTCCTTGATGTAGGCCTCATAGGCCGCGTCAAAGAAGATCACCGCCTTCTGCCGGCGGGCGTACTCGACCCACCGGGCCAGGTCCGCCTTCGTTGCCACCGTGCCGGTCGGGTTGTTGGGGAAGCACAGGTAGATCATGTCCACCGGCCCCTCCGGCGGCGCGGGGACAAAGCCATTTGCGGCCGTGGCGGGCATGTACACGATCCCCGCAAATTGTCCCCCCTGCCCGGCCGGACCGGTTCGTCCCGCCATGACATTCGTATCCACGTAGACCGGGTACACCGGGTCGGCCACGGCCACCACGTTCTCGATGCCGAAGATTTCCTGCATATTGCCGGTGTCGGACTTTGTCCCGTCACTGACGAAGACCTCGTCCAGATCGAGAGAGACGCCCCGCGTGCCAAAGTCGTTCTCAAGGATGGCCTGGCGCAAGAACTCATAACCCACGCCGGAGTCGTCGTAGCCCCGGAAGGTCTCCTGCCGGCCCATCTCGTCAACGGCCCGGTGCATGGCCTCGATCACCGCCGGCGCCAGGGGCTGTGTGACATCCCCGATCCCCATGCTGATGACCTTGGCACCCGGATGCTCCTGCTTGAACGCACGCACGCGCCGGCCGATCTCCGGGAACAGATACCCGGCCCGCAGCTTCAAGAAATTCTCGTTGATTACGATCATGGTTTTGCGGTCCTCTTTTGCCGTCGAACTCACGTCAGGGCCCGCATTCTATGGATCGCCGGCGCGCGCGTCAAGACCATGTTGGCGCCGGCCCGACGGCAGAGCCCTCCTTGTTATACACATCTTTGTTGAGCCAGGCCCGGAGGTTTCTGCGGCGGCCGTTCCTTAGTCCCGGCGGGACCATGGTTTATGAAACTAAGAAATTGCGCACATTTTTTTGTGTTGTGTATTGACACTACGTACTGATTGTTATACCATATTCATTGTCGGCGGGCCCAGCCGGATCGTGCCGGCGGGCAGAGGTCCGGGACGGGGCGACTCCCCCGCCGCCGGCCCAATCATCAATCGTAAATCATAACTCATAAATTCGGAGGGTTGCACATGGCGACGGCTGCACAAATCGAGGCCAATCGGCGCAACGCGCAGAAGTCCACCGGGCCTCGCACCCCGGAAGGCAAGGCGAAGATCTCCTGGAACGCCGTCAAGCATGGCCTCCTGGCCCGGGAAGGGATCATCCGGGGCGAGGACGCGGAAGAGTACATCGAC
>JALORE010000019.1 GCA_025459125.1 Planctomycetota bacterium
TTTACTTCTTCTGGTACACCGCGAACTTGCCGTTCACGACCGTCAGCATTTCGAACGCGTCCTGGTTGAGGCCGTTGTGGTCCGTGGCGGAGAGGTTGAAGATGCCCGCCGTGCCGATGACGCCCTGGAGCTGCTCGATGGCGCCCCGGACTTTGTCCGTCTCGGTGCTGCCGGCCTTCTTGATGGCCTCCGTCAGGATCAGCAGGGCGTCATAAGCATGGCCGCCGAAGGTGCTGGCGTCTTCCTTGTGCTTGGCCTCGTAGCCGGTCTTGTAGTCCATGAGGACTTTCTTCTGCGGATGGGTGCCGGGCAGGACTTCTGCGACGAGCAGCCGGCCGCAGGGGAAGATCGTGCCGTTGGTCGCCTCGCCGCCGGCTTCGACGTACTTGATATTGCCGAAGCCGTGGCTCTGGAACAGCGGCACGTTGAAGCCGATCTGCTTCATGTTCTTGGCGATCAGGCTCTGGGCCGGCACGATGGACCAGTTGACCACCGCCTGCACCTCGGTGCCCTTGACCTTGGTCAGGATGCCCGTCAGGTCGGTCTCCTTGGCATCGTACGACTCGGACGCGGCGATCGTGATCCCGTACTCGCCGGCCAGGGCGGCCAGTTGCTTGGCCCCGGCGTTGCCGAACCCGTCGCCGCTGGCGACCACGCCGATCTTCGCGATGCCCAGGTCCTTCATGGTCTGGTAGATCCGCCGGGCCGCGTCACTGTCCTTCTGGGGGGTCTTGAACACGTATCTGGCGATCGGGTTGACGATCGTCTCGGCCGCCGCACAGGACAGCAGGATCGTCTTGCCTTCCTCGCAGATGTTCTTGATCGCCATGGTCTCGCCGCTGGTGGACGGGCCGATGATGGCCAGGACCTTCTCCTCATCGATGAGCTGCCGGGCCAGCGAGATGGCCTTGTCCGCCGTGCTGGCGGAATCCTTGACGAGGAGTTGGATCGGCCGGCCGTTGATCCCGCCGGCCTTATTGAGGCTCTCGACGAACATCTCGGCCGTCTTGGCCTCCGGACCGCCCAGGTTCGCGGCTCCGCCGGTGACGGCGAAGATCGCTCCCACCTTGATCGGCGCCGCGGGGGCCGTGGCTTTCGCGGGCGTGGCCGGTGCCGTTTTGTCGGGTGTCGCCGGCGTCCCGGCCTTCTTGCAGCCGATCCCTGCCAGCACGAGACCCACCAGGCATAGACTCAGGGCTCCAAACACCTTTGCTCTCATGGTTGCCTTCCTTTCCGACCCGTTGGGGTCAAACTCCGTAATGCGTTCCAACCTTTCGTCACAGTCGAATCGGGCCTCCCCCGCCCCTGGCTTACGGCTACGCTGCGCACAGGGAATTATCAAATCGGTTTGACGTCCGCACCAGCTTGTCTCTCACAGGCCACCGGCGGAATCCCCGGACGCGCACGCATCGCTCGGGCTCCACACCAGTGCCTTACCTTATCGCTCCGGCTTTACTGCGTCAAGTCTCTACGGATTTGTCCAACAGCCGAGGGGCACGGCCGGACTGCAGCAAACGCCGCGCCTGTCATGGCGAGCGCAGCGAAGCAATCTCAACCCACTGCAAAGGAAACGGCCTTGTTGCGCCGCCATGACATACCTGGCGTGCGAGTTTTGAGATCGTCTCTTATTCCAGCCGCGCCACCACCAGCAGCAACTCCGCATCTTCGTCGGCACGGATGACCAGCTCGGGCTCGTTGACGACCATCGCGGCGTCCAGGTGATGCAGGGCCTCATCGCCGGCCAGGGCGCCGCCGCCTTCCACGACGTAGAGGTAGCCGCCGTGACGATCGTCCAGCTCACAGGCGACCGTCTCGGCCTTCTGAAGAAAGCACGCGTACACCTGGGCGTCTGAGGCGATCGGGAGACTGCCTGCATCGTCGTTCGAGATCAAGGGCAGCAGTCGGTTGGCTCTCTCCTCCTGCTCCACCGCCTTCTGCTGTACGGCGGGCTTGAGCCTCGGGGTGTGGGGCACGAACCACATCTGGATGAACCGCATGACCTGGTCCCGGCGGTTGTTGATCTCCGAGTGGTACATGCCTTTGCCGACGGTGGTGTGCTGGACCCAGCCTTCTTCGAGGACGCCGCCTTTGCCGTGCTCGTCGGCGTGCCGGAATTCGCCGGCGGCGCAGTAGGTCACCACCTCGATCTCGCGGTGCGGATGCAACGGCCAGACCGCCCCGGGCGAGAGCGTACCGTCATTGAACACCCGCAGCGTGCCGAAGTGGGTGTAGCGGGGATCGTAATACTCGCCGAAGGAGAAATGCCACCGGCCGTCGAACGTTCCATTCTCGATCACCCCTTCGGCCCGAAAGATGTCCTCGGCCTGCCGTACCGTAATCATCCCCAAACGCTCGAATCCCAGACCCGATCCACTGCCGGCGTGGCCTTTCCCTTGCAGCATACCGTCCGCGCCCGCCCAGCCAATAAGGAAAACCCGCCCCGTCCGCCTCCCTTCGTCGGGGCCAATGACCATTCGCTCGATGCCTCCAGCATTCTCCAGCCATAGTCGCCGAAAGAGACAACAGAGAAGCGAAAGAAGATATAGCCCAAGGGCCGGAGGAACGGGCGTTCATGATCGCTCCAATGTGGCGTCAGATGGCGCGCTCCCCTGCGACAAAGAGCAGGGCGACATACGGTTTTTCTATCGTACGATGTCTCTCCCCATGCGTTGGAGGTTCGAAGTGGCGCATTTACGCCGTCCTCTGTCCTCCGTTTTTTTGTCCTCCATCTTCGGCTTTTCTTTTGTCCGATAAAAACCAACAGCGAAGTTGTGACTTGGGTCCCGGCGGCAGGAAGGTGTCAGACGGGGGTGGATGCAGCAATCGCAGGGAAAGCTCACCACTTCCACGCCCCTGTCAAGATACGAGGTCCGCGGGGCGCGAAAAGTGTGGAAATGCCGGGGTTTACGCCGATTAGGAGGGAATGGGGTGACTGTCCATTGACAAGATGTCTCAAAATTATCCGCAAAAGTGGTAAAAGGTGTTGACATTGTGGGGGTAGATGGTAAACTCTCCCTCTGTAAGAAGGTCGTGTGGGACAAAAGCCATGCTGTTATTAACAGGGGAGTACCAGCACGTCGTCGATGACAAGGGTCGCGTGCTCGTCTCCAACAAGCTGAGGAACCAGATCGATGCGCAGGAGCATGGCGCGAACTTCTATCTGGTCCTCGGGGCCAACGGCGTCCTGTGCCTGTACCCGGAGAAGTGCTTCGAGCAGATCGTGCTGTCGGTCGCTCCGGGCGCGACGGCCCCCGATGAGGCGGTGGCGTTCGAACGGATCAGCTTCGCCATGTCGAGCAAGATCGAGTTGGACAACCAGGGCCGGCTGTTGCTGAACGAAAGACTCCGCAAGCGGGCCGGGTTGAAAGAGGATGTTACGCTGGTGGGTGTCCGGGACCACATCGAGCTCTGGAACACGCAGGACTGGGAGCAGTATCTGGGCGATCACATGCCCCAGTACCAGAAGCAGATGACCCAGGCACGGCAGTTTGTCATGCAGCAACAGACCAAGGACTTGTAGGGCTGCGTGGGAGGCACGACGACAGGAATGGAACATCTGCGCATTGTCAATGAGACTCTGGCGGGCGAGCGGCCCGCCGACGAGCAGACGCACGCGGCGGTGGCGATCCTGGCCGAGCGGCTGGAGCGACTCAAGCAACGCAGCAGTCTCTTTGCCGAGATCGGGTTCTCGCCGCACGTGAAGCGGCTCAAGCCGCAGGCCCAGGCGATGGCGTTGGGATACTGACGTGGGCCGGATTCGTCCCTGGGGTGGCACAGGAAGTGCAGTGGCGGGGGACGGATCGGGACGATTTCGGCCTCACTGCCGCTCGCGCGGGTCTTACGTCCCCCCCGCGCGGGCGGCAATTGGGCCGGGCCGAGGCGGCGGTGGATGATGCAAACGTAGAACATGTTCCGGTGCTCGCCGGACCTTTAGCCGAACAGATAAGCTGTCCGCAGGATGGGGTGATGGTCGATGTGACCGTTGGACACGGAGGTCACAGCTTTCTGTTCGGCTCACGGCTAAGTGCGGCGGGAACGCTGGTCGGGTTGGATGTGGACAGCAAGTCCCTGGAGCGGGCCCGCCGGCGGTTGGCGCCCCTGGCCTGCCGGGTCATTCTCCTCAAGTCCAATTTCTCCCAGGTCGCGGAATGTCTTGCCGCGCTGGGCCTGCGGGAAGTCGACTTCATCCTGGCGGACCTGGGTCTGTGCTCGGGGCAGATCGCCGATAGTGAAGTTGGGCTGAGTTTTCGCACGGATATGCCGTTGGACATGAGAATTGACGCAAGCCTGGAGGTCACGGCGGCCGATATAATCAGGGACTACGACGAAAAATCGCTGGCAGACCTGATTTTCGAGTATGGCCAGGATCGCGCCTCGCGGCGGATTGCCCGCTTCATCGTGGAGCGTCGCGAGCGGGAGCCGATCACGACGACCGGGCAACTGGCGGCGGTGGTCAGCCGTGCCCTGCGGACGCCCGGCGGCAAGCACCCGGCGCGACATCCGGCCACCCGGACGTTTCAGGCCCTGCGGATTGCCGTCAATCACGAGTTGGACAATCTGCGGGATCTGCTGGCGGCGGCGCCCGGTCTGCTGAGAAAGGACGGCAGCATCGCCATTATCAGTTTTCACAGTCTCGAGGATGGCTTGGTGAAGCGGGATTTCAAGGCCCGGGAGCACGAGGGCATCTATCGTTTGCGCACGAAGAAGCCCATCCCCCCCACCCGCGAAGAAATCGTCGCCAATCATCGGGCTCGCAGTGCCAAGCTGCGCATCGCGCAGAAAACCTGACGCCCCGCGGCGCAGGATCGAAGGACCCATGCAGGGACCCAGGAAACGTTGAAGACGGAGTGAAACATGACCTCGGATGCAAAGATCGGCTTGCTGTTGGGACTTATCTTCATCTTCGTGATCGCTTTCGTCATCAACGGTCTGCCCCCTATGGGCAAAGCGAAAGTACCCGCTCTGGCGGGCGAAGAGTTGGGGGCCAGCGGCGTCACCGGTCAGGCCGAAAGGGCGTTCGACTGGCCGGCGCCGGTGGACCGGCAGGAGGCGGAGGTGCCCGTGGCCCAGGCCGCGTCAGAAGCGACGAGACCTGCGGTGCCGGAGCCGGCACCCGCGACGGCGGCGGAGACGACGGATGACAGCCTCCGCTATCTGCTCCCGCTGCCGCGCTTCGAGGGCCTGATCGAGCGGTTGACCCCGACCGTCTCGCGGGATCGAGTCGAAGTGGGCGGCTTGGACGTGTCGCAGCCGGCGCCGGAGCCTGCCGACACGGGCAGTCGGCCGCCGGTGGTCACCGCCCCGCAACCCCGGCCGGTGCCCGGACTGGAGCCTCGGACGGAGCCGCGGGTTGAGCCCAGGCCGGCCGACGCCACGCAAGGGGCCAACGCCGTGCTGCCGCCGAAACCTCCGGCCCCCGTCAGCAAGCCGGCGACGGTTCCCGGCGGGAAGCTCTACGTGGTGGTGGATGGGGACAACCTGGCAGTGATTGCCAAGAAGATGTATGGACCGGAAGAGGGCAACCGTTTCGTCAATATCGACCGGATCGTTCAGGCCAACCAGGCGATCCTGCAGGATCCCTCCCAGGTCCACATAGGGCAGAAGCTCGTCATCCCGCCGCTGCCCAAGACCCCGACCGCCGCGGCCGTCCCGCCCGCTCCCCGGACACCGAAGCCGGAGGAAGCCTTGCCCAAGGACCTCTTCGAGAAACCCAAGACCACGATTGCCGAGAAGATGGATGCGCTGGAAGCCCTGGGCCGCCGTGCCGCCGCGAACCTGCCCGCCCCCGCCACCGAAGGCCGCTGGTACACGGTGCAGAACGGCGACAGCCTGTGGAAGATCGCCTCCAGTCAGCTCGGCAGCGGCGCCCGCTGCGAGGAGATCGCCAAGCTCAACGCCGGTATTCTCCCGAGCCCGGAGGCGCTGGACGTGGGCATGCGGCTGCGCCTGCCGACAAAATGACGAATCCGGCCGTCTCGACGCTGACCCGGGACGCCGCCTGGTGCTGTAGACATGAGCCCTCGTTCTTGTTTCACGCTGGTGATCTTCTTCTTCGTGGCCACGCTGATTGTGGCCGTCTATCTGCGCGGGGCGGACAAATGGACGTTCTACCGGATCAGTACCTGCCGCATCGAGCAGGGCCGGCTGCAGCAGGAGTTATGGCAGAAGCAGTTGCGCGTGGAGAGCCTGATCAATCCGGCGTCGGTTTCCCGCAGGCTCGACGGCTGACATCGCACCGGGTAGCACATGCAGTCCAGTAACGCCGGCAACCAGATCCAGTCCGAGACCGCCGCCCGCGGCCAACGCCAGCTCCGGAAGATCTTCTTCTTCCTGGGCCTGGTGGTGCTGACGTTTCTCGGCCTGGCGGCGCGCTGCGTCTACCTGCAATACTGCCGGGCCGACCACTTCACGGAGAAGAGCCTTCTCCAGCAGCGTTCGTATCTGCCCCTGGAGCCGCAGCGCGGCGCGATCCTGGACTGCCGCGGCCGCGTTCTGGCCGCCAGCGATCAGATCCGCACCGTCTTCGCCGAGCCCCGGATCATCAAGGACGCCAAGGAGACCGCCACGCGGCTGGCCCCGATCCTGGACATGGGCGCCCATGAGATCTGCAAGCTCATCGTCGACAGTAACAACCCCGGTTACGTGGTCCTCAAGACCGGTGCGACCGAAGCCGAGTGCGAAGCCGCGCAGAAGATCCACGGTCTGGGCATCCGCTACGCCTGGCGCCGCAACTACCCCATGGGCCGCCTCGCCAGCCACGTCGTCGGTTTCACCAGCGTCGACAACCGCGGCATCGAGGGCCTCGAATGCGCCTTCGACAGCAACCTGCGCGGTCGCGGGGCGACGCGCATGTTCCTCGTGGACGTGCACCGCCGCCCGTTGCGTTTCTGCCTGAAGGACGACGAGAACTGCGAAAGCCCGATGCACGGTTCCGGCCTGATCCTGACCATCGACGCGACCCTGCAGCAGTTCGTCCGCGAGGCCCTGGTCCGCCAGTTCCAGGAATTCCAGGCCGAAGCCGCCAGCGCGATTATCGCCGACCCGCAGACGGGCGCCATCCTGGCGATGGTATCCCTGCCGGACTATGCTCCCGCTGAGGCGCGGCACAGCGACCCGCGTTTCTTCAAGAACCGCCTGCTCGCCGACCAGTTCGAGCCCGGCAGTATCATCAAGCCCATCGTGGCCGCGGTCGCCCTCGACACCGCGGTGGTCAACCGCTACGAGACGATCTTCTGCGAGAACGGCAACTACCACGGCAAAGGCTTCGGCCACATCGGCGAGTACCGCCGCGGCTACGGCGACCTGACGCTCCGCGAGATCCTCACCGTCTCCAGCAATATCGGTATGGCCAAGATCGGCCAGCGGCTCGGGAATGCCCGGCTCTACGAAGGCCTGCAGCTCTTCGGCTTCGGCAAGGAGGTGGGCCTGGAACTCTACGGCGAGGCGGCGGGCATGCTCCGCCCGCCCGGCGTCTGGACCGGCTACAGCGCCCCGCGCGTCGCCTTCGGCCAGGAAGTCTCGGTGACCTCGATCCAGATGCTGCGGGCCTTCTGCCTGCTCGCCAACGGCGGCCGGCTCGTCTGGCCGCACCTCGTTCGCGCCATGGTCACGGCCGACGGCACCGTGGTGGACATGCGACCGTCGCAACTCCGCGTCGGCTACGTCATCAAGCCCGAAATTGCCCGCTGGCTGGTCACCGAAGCCCTGGTTTCGGTGGTCAATGACAAGCAGGGCACCGGCACCCGCGCCCGCCTTGACCAGTGGGAGGTCTTCGGCAAGACCGGCACCGGCCAGATCGCCGTGCCCGGCAGCCGGGGCTACCAGGCGGACGCCTACACCGCCTCCTTCATCGGCGGCGCCCCCGCCGAGGATCCCCGGGTCATTGTCTTGGTCTCCATCCGTCGGCCCAACGTCAAGCTCCACAAAGGCTACACCGGGGGCACCGTCGCCGCCCCGGTGGCCGGCGTTATTCTCGAAAAGACCCTCACCTACCTCAACGTGCCCCCACGCTCCCCGGACGGCAAACGCAAGACGATGCTGGCCGGCAACTGGCCCCCGCACGCACCCGACCCCGAATCCGAGAACTCCTGGTGATACGGCTTCGGAAAGACCCTTGCGCGGTAGGGATTCTGTCATCCTGAGGCGCAGCCGAAGGATCTGGCCACCGAAAAGGAGGTTTCTCTCGTTCGCAGGCCAGATCGTTCGCTACGCTCAGCGCCTGCCCTGAGCATCGCGAAGGGATGACAAAAGAGAAGGACTTCTCTGCATCCGTATGAGAGGCTCTCGGAGGCGAATCAGCCTTCGCCCCCGGGATGCCGGCAGCCCCGGCGCCGCAGGCCGTCCCGATGGCGCATGTCGGCGCCGCGAGTCACCTTTGCGCCTGCCATGACAGCCGGGGTCAGACGGCCGGTCTCAAACCTACACATTTCACTTCTCGGCCAGGGCCTGGAGCTGCTGTTCGATCTGGCGCCAGGTGTGCTGCAGCCGGCGGTCGTCACGCAGTCTCTCCGTCGCACGGTCGCGGGCCATGGTCAGGCCACTGAGGGACACGCCCAATCGTCGGGCCAGGGCGGTCAGGCTCTCGGTCCCCCGGCAGTGGTGGCAGACGCCGTAGAGCAGAAGCTGTCGCGCCCGGCGGTCGGCGCCGCGCCGTGCCAGGAGACGGTCGGGCTTGACGCCGCAGACCTGACTCACACACCGGACCACCGTCGCAAAAGGAACCGCATGGCGGGCGCGCGCGCAGGCCGGCTGCTCCCGCGGATCCGCGGTGCGCGTCAGGACATACGCCCGCCGGACGCGATCGACGAAGGAGTCGGTCCCCAGGATCGTCTGCGCTTCCAGCCGCGTCAGCGGGTTGTCCAGGTCGCGCAGCAGGCCCTCTTCCGTATACTCGGCGTAGCGGCGCATCTGTGTCCGGCGGGTCGCCCCCCAATCCGACAACAGCTCCCCCGGATCGAACCACGCCGGTCCGGGCGCCAGGCCGATACAGGCGGCGTAACTCGACCACGCAAACGAGCGCAGGGCCTGGCGACGGACGACGAGGGACGCGGGGCGCAGGGCTTTGGTCCGCACGGGATTGAGGTGCACATAACGCGAGACCTCGGCCCCGTACGCTTCATTCTCGACCAGATGGGCCGCGAATCGGCCCTGGAAGACGTGGCCGGTGCTCTCGTGCCGGCGGTTGAAGCTGATGCTGAAGGCCGTCAGCAGGCTCTGCATGAAGCGGCTAAGATTCGCCTGCGGCGTCCGCAGGTAGAGATGGAAGTGATTCGGCATGCAGCAGTAGCACAGCACGCGCACCTCAAATTGCGCACTGAATTGCCCCAGCCGCGCCAGGAACAGCTCGTAGTCCGGCGGTTCGACAAAGACCGTCTGGTGTCCATTGCCGCGATTCATCACATGGTAGTAAGCACCCGCATACTCGATCCGCAACGGCCGCGCCATAGCATACCCCTTTCCCGAAAAGCCACACGTCTGGTGTATACCCTACCCGTCCTCCCGGACCACGTCAAGGACCAAATGTGTAAAGTGTAGGTGCGACCCCCTATGCCGGAGAGGGGGTCGCACCTACACTGTTCACATTCCGACATTCGCGGCCGCTGGCCGGGAGGGCTCCGACCTGTCATGCAGGTCTGGGATGGGGGCGCCGCCTGCGCTGGCCGCGGGCCGCCTGCCTTGGTCCCACCTCGCCCTGTCCCGCGGTCTCCTTCCCGGCGTGCACGCCGCCATGTGAACAGTGTCGGTCTGCCCCGCATGGATCGCAATGTGTAAAGGGTAGGTGTGACCCCCGGGGGGGGCGGGAAGGGAGCCGGGGAGTCTCCCGGCTCGGCCGCCGCGCCGGCCTCGGCGGCACGCGGGACCCGCCAGCCCACGCACACCGAGGAAGCCAGCGTTGCCAGCAATCCTGGTCCCAACTCCCCAAACGCCGCCGCCCCGACCCATGCCAGGTAGAACGCCCAAAAGGGGGTAGGACCGAGAACCCCCGGCAGTGCCCCGCGCAGGGCCACGGCCACCGCCACGAGCAACAAGGCCAGTCCATCCCGCCCCAGCGGACACATCCACCTCGGAACCGCTCTCGGCCGCATCGTCGCGCGCCGCTTCACGCTCCAACCACGACGGAACACGCTGCCCGTCGACTTTCCTCGCTGCAATCCACTTCCAGAAGGAAGATAAGCAGCATAGATGTGCCGCCTTTCCTCTCTGCTGATATACACGACTCGCCTCAGGTCGCGGTTCCGTGGAAACGGTACTTTGCGGAATTCGAAGTTCAGCTCTCCACCCGAACGGTGGGGCCCACGAGAGGGGTGCGGGAACGGTCATGTACCCTTTTTCGGCGCCGGGCCTTGACAGAAATGTGGTGATCGGATATCATCGTGGTCTGACGGCAGCCTACGGAGAGGCTGCGGATCATTTCTACGGGTCCCATAAGGTTGCAGGAGGCAGCACCCGCCGGCCGCATTTGGCATGCATGCGGTTGTGGTACATACTTTAGGGGGGAGGTCTGCTCTGGCCCTGGGAGGGTGTGAAGAGTGACGATGTTGAGTGTCATTATCCCGGTGCGCAATCGCCGCGCGAGCCTCCTGAAATGTCTGGACAGCCTCGTGCGGGAGGCCTGTCCCGCCGCGCTGGAAGTGGTGGTGGTGGACGACGGCGGCACCGAGGACCTGGCGGACCTGCCGGCGCGGTATGCCGGGCTCAACCTGCGGCTGGTGCGCGAGGTGCCCCTGGGGATCTCGGCGGCCCGCAACCGCGGGATCAGCGCGGCCCGGGGCGATCTGCTGCTCTTTGTCGATTCCGACTGCACCCTGGAACCCGGCTGCCTGACGCACCTGCTGGACTTCTGCGCCGCCCATCCGGGGGGCTGCTACCAACTCGCGATCCGCGGGGACACCGGCACCTGGGTCGGCAAGATGGTGCACCTGCGCTGCGCCACGACGATGGAATGCCTGCGCACCGGCGACGGGCACATCGACTATACCAACACCTCCGGGCTGGCCGTCGCGCGCTGCCGCCTCCAGGAGGCGGCCCTGTTCGACACCCGGGCCAGTCGGGGCGAGGACAGCCTCATCCTGACGAAATTGGCTCGTTTTCGCGAGCGGCCGTGGTATGTCCCGGATGCTGTCATCCGCCACAGTCCGGAAAGCCCGCTGCTGCGCTATGTTCTGCGGCATTACCGCGTGGGTCTGCTGGCCGGCTTTGCCCGGCAGGAACTCCGCCGGTCTGTGCCGGTCCTGATGAACAGTGCCGGACGCCTGAACGTGCTGCGGGGGATCTGGCGCCGGGCGCGCGCCGAACACATCGAGCGGCGGGCGGCCCTGCTCGTCATGGCGGGCTACGCCCTGGAAAAACTGGGACGCCTCGGGTACCGGATCGGCGGCTTTGCCCCGGGCCGAATCGGCTTGTTCCAGGTGCCGGTCGACATCCTGACGGAAGACGATCTGGTGGCCCGTTGCATGACCTGTGCGCAGCAGGGGAGCCGGCTGCTGGTCACCCACTTGACCGCGCGCACGCTGCTGCACTCGCTGCGCGACCCTCAGGTCCGCACGACCCTCGGGCAATTCGACATCTGCTACCCGGAGGACACCGGGGTGGTCCTCGCCACGGCTCTGTGCCGCCGCCGGCGGGCCCGGAAAGTGACCGTCAACCGTTTCTATCGGACGCTGTTCCAGGAGATCGCCAACCGTGGCCTGCGAGTGGCCCTGGTCGGGGGCGAAGATGGGGTCTGCGCCCGGGTCGCGGCGCACCTGCGGGACATCTGTCCCGGGCTGGAAGTGTGTCCGTGCCGGCGGGGTTGTGGGGATGACCGGGATACGGCGGAGCTGACGCGGGCCCTGCACGAGGCCCGGCCCCACATTGTCATCCTGGCCCTGGGCCAGCCGCGGCAGGAGCACCTGGCCCTGCGCTTGAGCCGGGAGCTGACGGCCACCGTGTTCTGGTGCGTCGACGGGCTGTTCGATCGGATTTCCGGCGCGGCCCCTGCGCCGGCGGCCGCTACGGACGAAAATGGAATTCGAGCGGGTCTGTCCCTGGGCCGATAGAAGGGACATGGTGGATTCCGGTTGCCTCATCGCGCCCAACGTCCGGCTCGGCCGGCTGCGGCTCTTGTTCCGCTGGAGCCGTTTTGCCTTGCGCTCGGTCCGTTCCCGTGATTTCGACTTCGTCGCCAACGCCTGCCGGGCGTCCGCCCGGCTGCTGCTCGCGACGCTGCGCGACCTCCGCAGGAACGTCGCCTGCAACATCTGCGGCTGGCAGGGGGGCGGCTTCTATCCCATCGTCGGGCCCGGCTATTATGAGACCGCCACGGTCTGTCCCCGTTGCCTGTGCCAGGACCGGCACCGCTCCCTCGTGTTCGTTCTGGAGCGGCGCACCGATTTCTTCGCCCCCCAGCGGGAGGTCCTGGAAGTCGCGCCGATGCAGAGCTTTCAGCAGTATTGCCTGGCCCGCAAGGGCAATCGCGGCTATCGCAGCTTCGACCTCGAGCGCTTCGCGATGGACCGGGGGGATATCACCTGCATGCATTATCCGTCCGATCACTACGACTACTTCCTGGGTTTCCACGTCCTGGAGCACATCCCGGCCGAGGCCCGGGCACTGGCGGAAATCCGGCGGGTGCTGCGTCCCGGTGGGACCGCCATCCTTCAGGTCCCCATCGACTGGTCGCTGCCGTCGACGATCGAGTACGAGCAGCCGCGTCCGCGCGAGACAGGGCACGTCCGCCGCTACGGCGTCGATTTCGGGGCCCGACTGGCGGCGGCGGGTTTCGCCGTCGAGGCGGTCTCGGTCTGCGCTCTGGGCGACGAGCCGCTCCTGCAGCGCCATGGTCTCTCCTTCGAACCGATCTATTTCGCACGGAAGCCGGGCGGATGACTATGGATGTCTCGATCCTCATTGTCAGCTACAACACTCGCGACCTGCTGACCGCTTGCCTGCGCTCCCTCCATCAGGAGACGGTCGAGGTCTCGTTCGAAGTCGTCGTCGTCGACAACAACTCGCCCGACGGCTCCGCCGAGAGCGTACGCCGGGAATTTCCCCAGGTCCGCCTGCACGCCTCCACGGAGAATCTCGGGTTCGCCCGCGCCAATAACGTCGCGGCGCAGATGGCCCGGGGCGAATACCTTCTGCTCCTGAATCCGGATACCGTGATCCTGGATCGTGCCATTGACCGCCTGGTGGCGTGCGCGCGACGGCAGCCGGACGCCGGCATCTGGGGCGGACGGACGGTCTTCGCGGACGGCTCGCTGAACGCCACGTGCTGCTACAACCACACGACGCTCTGGAGCCTGTTCTGCCGGGCGAGCGGCTTGAACGTGCTGTTTCGCTCGTGCGCGTGGTTCAACCGGGAGGAGTTCGGCGGGTGGCGCTACGACTCCCTGCGCCGCGTGGACATCATCACCGGCTGCTTCTTCCTGATCCGGCGGGACTTCTGGAACGAGCTCGGTGGGTTCGATCCCCTGTTCTACATGTACGGCGAGGAAGTGGATCTCTGCCTGCGCGCTGCGGCCAAGGGGGCACGGCCCCTGTTCACGCCCGCGGCGACGATTGTCCACTACGGCGGCGCCTCCGAGGCCTCGCAGGTTCTCCGGGCCTCCAAGGTGCTCCGGGCCAAGGTGGCGCTCATGAAGAAACACTGGTCGCCCGGGCGGCGCTGGTTGGGTCGTCGGCTCCTGCTGGCCTGGACGTTCACCCGGTATGCCGGGGCCCAAGCCTGCCGCGGCCTTCTCGGCAAGTCCGTGCCCTCCCTGGAGAAGTGGACCCATCTTTGGCGCACCCGCCACGAATGGCTCCGGGGCTTCGAAACGCCGTCCTGATTCTCTCGCACTCCCTTTCTTCTTTCACATGGCATCATCAAACCGAGTCGTTGAATGGTGCGTGAAACGCACCCTGCAAGGCTGATTCTCCTGCGTTCCTCTCTCCCTCCGGGTGGCATCGTCAAGGCCGCAGGCTTTGCGGAGGCCCTGCCGATGGCGGAGGGGCCAACCATCGGTAAGCTGACGCTTGCCGCTGCCACCCGGAACCCACCGTTTTAGGTTGGGTGGAGTAGTAGGGTGCGTATCACGCACCCTCTTCTCCGGTTTCGAGGCGTAGACACGGAACATGCGATGGCCCTGCCCCGGCACTGGCAGGGGCTGGCGGAAAAACGGGAATGTGGTAGACTGCGTTCCTTTCGCCCGGGGTTCGCGGGCGCAGGAGTGGGATAGCGGATGGCAAAGATCATCTATGCGATGGCGGGGGAGGGCTTCGGGCACGCGAGCCGTGCGCACCTGGTCGGGCAGCGTTTCCTGGATGCGGGGCACGACGTGCTCTTCGCCGCCTCGGGCCGGGCGCTGCAATACCTGCGACCCTACTACGGCACGCGGGTCCAGGAGGTCTTCGGCCTGTCCTACGACTACCACAAGGGCTACGTCGATCCGCTCGCGACCGTCTGGAAGAACATCAAACGGTATCCCCTGGGCCGCCGGCTCAACCGGGGGCTCTGCGAACAGGTATACGAGCCGTTTGGGCCGGACCTGGTGGTGACTGATTTCGAGCCGTTCACCGCCTGGTGGGCGTGGCGCCGTCACGTGCCGTTCATCAGCATCGACAACGAGCACCTGCTGACGCAAGCCCGGCTCCACCACCGCCTCGTCGAGAGCACCGGGCGGATGACGGCGGCCCTGGTCGTGCGGTTCCATTGCCTCGGGGCCCGGGCCTACGTCATCACCAGTTTCTTCCAGGCACCGCTCAAGAGCAGGGCCGCCGTCCTGGCGCCGCCGGTCGTGCGTCCGGCCATCGCGCGGCTGCGGAGTTCCGACGCCGGCCACATCGTGGTCTATGCTACCACGGGGACTCGCGAGGACCTGTGGCGCGATGTCCTCGGCCGCTTCGCGCCGCAGGAGTTCCACATCTATGGCTTCAACAAGAACGCCACGCACGGCAACTGCGCTTTCAAGGAAGCCTCGGTCGAGGGCTTCGCCGCGGACCTGGCGGCGGCGCGGGGCGTCATCGCCTCGGCCGGGTACTCCCTGCTCAGCGAGTGCCTGTACCTGCGGAAGAAGATGCTGCTGCTGCCGCTGGCCGGCCAGTACGAGCAGCGCGTCAATGCCCGTTACATCGAGGCGCTCGGGCTGGGGCTCTGGTCCAAGCGGATGGACGCGGCGATCGTCGCACGCTTCCTGGAGGGCCTCGCCGAGCCGCTGCCGCAGGACGAGCGGATTCTGTGGCCCGACAACGAGAGATTCTTCGCGATTCTGCAGAGCGTGCTGGCGAAACTGGACACACGCGTGCAGATTACGATTTGATGTGGCCTTCGAGGGATTCGCTCGCTCCTCTTGTCATCCTTCGCTTCGCTCAGGATGACAAAGGCGGGAGCGAGCCCGAATCATCCCGAGTCCGTCTTATCGTGCTGCCGGAGGTGCGGAGCCGACGTAGCCGGCCTCGACGCAGTACTCGAAGATGGCGCGGGCGAGCGTGCCGGCGTCGCTGCCGCCGTGCTGGCCGCCTTCGACGACCACGGCCAGGGCGATCTTCGCGCCCTGGGTGTCCTGGGCAAAGCCTGCAAACCAGGCATTGTCGGGCCCCTCGGTGGACCCGGTCTTGCCGTAGAGCTTCACCCCGTGCCGGCCCAGGTCGTTGCCGGCGAACACCGTGTAGGCGGTGCCGCCCTGCTCATTGACGACGGCGCTCATGCCGTCGCGCACGACGTCGAGCGTGGCGGGCGCGATCGGCAGATCGACCGGTTCCGCCGGCGCCGGCGGGGCGGGGCTGAGGAACAGGCGCGGCGGCAGGAACCGGCCGCCGCGCGCCAGGGTGGCGAAGGCGTTGGCCACCTGCAGCGGTGTCACCCGGAAGTTGCCCTGCCCGATGCCGAACATCTTGCGATCGCGTTCCAGCAGCGGGGGGATCTCCCCGTCCGGGTGGGCCGCGGCCAGCGTGCTGCCGATTTCCCCGGGCCACTGCCGCAGGCGCCGCGGAATCGAGCCGGGGGCGGGCGGCACCGGGCAGTCCAGCGGGATCTCCCGCCCGTAGCCGAAGCGCAGCAGCCATTGCTGCAAGACCGGCGCGTCCAGGCTGGCGGCCAGACGCGAAAAATATACATTGCAGCTACCTTTCGTCGCATTGCGGGCGGTGTTGGTCCACAGGCTGTCGTGGCCGGTGTGGGAGCGCCGGTAGATCAGGCAGCGCGGCCAGCCGGCCGGCGGCTCCGCGGCCGGACAGGAGATCGGCTCCTGGGCCGTGATGGCGCCGGACTCCAGGCCGGCGATGAGGATCGCGGGCTTGGCCACCGATCCCGGCGGATAGTGCCGGTAGATCGTGCGGTTGACGGTCGGCCGGTTGGGATCGGCCAGCAGCTTGCCGTAGTGGTCCCGGGCGCCGTTGAGGTCGAAGCTGGGCAGCGACACCAGGGCCAGGATTTCGCCCGAGCGGACGTCGAGGACCACCGCTGCGGTCGGGGCCCGGCAATAGGCTGGATTGAGCTGCGGGTCCAGGATCCGCCGCTCGATCCGCTCCTGCAGGTCAATGTCCAGGGTGAGCTGGACGTCCCGGCCCAGCTGGCTCTCGGTCTGGCGGATCAGTTGCTTGTCGATATCGTAGGCCACCTCGCCGCGCCGGCCGCGCAGGATGCTCTCGCAGACGTACTCGACGCCGTCCTCGCGGCCGCAGACCTCGCCCTGTTGGTAACTGGCCAGCGGATCGTTGGCGAAGGCCTTGAGCGGTTGGGTCGCGCCGCCCACCCAGCCGATCGTCTGGGCGGCGGCAGACCGGTAGGGATAATACCGCTGCCCCGTCGGGAGGACCTCGACATCGTTGCAGTCCGTGAATTCGAGCTGCGCTTCGGTGACCTCATCCTCCGTCTTCAACTCGAGCAGCGTGCCGTCCCGCTCCAGGTCGGGCACGTCCTCCAGGGCGGCGATCCGCCGGTTGCGCTCGGCGGCCTCCGGATACCGGCGTTCCAGGGCGGCGATCGCCTGGGACACCGGGACGCTGTTGAGGCCGCCGTACTTCGCCATCAGATCGGCGTCCGGCTGGTTCCGGGCCCAATAGAAGAAACTGCGGATGTTCCAGACCGTATCGTTGAGGTTCTGCAGGTTGGTCTCCGCCTGCACGCGGTTCAGGCCGAAGCGGGCGCACTTGGCCAGGATGCGCTCCAGGTCCTGCCGCCTGCCTTTGATCTGTTGGTGGACCTTGTACTGGTCCGCCATGGGCACGGCGGCGAGCTTGGCCTGGGCGACCCGGTCGTCCAGGTAACAGCTCAGCCGGTAATTGATCCGGACTTCGAATTGCGGCATGTCCGCGGCCAGGGTCGCGCCACGGCGGTCGAGGATCTTGCCACGCAGCGTCTGGAACTGCCGCGCGCGGGTTCCCAGTTCCTTGAGTTGGTCGATCTCGGCCTGGACCGGGCCCGGCGCGGACAGTTGCAGTTGCGCGAGCCGCACGATGCAGACCAGCAGCACCGCCAGACTGACGCCGAGGAACACCTTGACGCGATTCTCATACACGACCAATCCCATCGTCCGTTATCGCCAGCGGAACCGGCGGAGGCGGCCGGGGCCCCGACCGGGCATCCGCATCCACCAGCCGAAGGGCAGGAACAAGAACGGCCCGATGACCGCCGAGTAGAGCGGCTGCCAGAACAGGGCCGCTGCCAGGTTGACCGAGAGTCGGTCGGCCCGCAGGAACGCCAGCAGCCAGCTCAGGCCGGCCGTCAGAAACCCCATGAGAAAGATCGTCACCGCCTGGTACAGCAGCCGGCGCACCGAGAGCGTGCTGTTGAGATCGGCCAGCAGCGCGCCGAACAGGCCGAAACTGACCATCCGCGGTCCCATCAGCCGGCTCACCACCGGGTTGCTCAGGTCCGCGGCAAACCCGATCGCGAACGAGGCCACGATAGCCTCCCGGGAGCTCGCGTGCAGGGCGAAGAAGACCAACAGGATCAGCAGCAGGTCCGGTTTGACCCCGGGACGCAGGATCTCGATCACGCGCACCAGACCGGTTTGCAGGAGGGAGGCGACCAACACCAGCACGGCAAACCGGAACCAACGCATGCCATCACTCCCGAGTCTCCTGCCTGCCCCGGCGTCTAAGGGGTCGAGACGGGCCGGAGAACCACGACTTCGCCCAGGGCCGCGATGTCACACATGGGTCGGACGGTGATTTCCTGGACGATCGGCCGATCCGGGTCCCGCCGACTCCGGACCACTTCGCCGACGACCACGGGCACGTCGAGGAAACCCTGCCGCGGCTGAGCGTATACGGCGTCGCGCGCGCGGATCGTGTACGTGTCGGGCACGTTGGCGATCCGCCCGCCGCCCTCGCCGCGACCGTCCAGGACCCAGGGCACCGTGAAGCTGCCGACCGTGACCGGGATGTGGGAGCTCGCGTCGGTGATCAGCCGGACCCGCGCGCCGCGGGCCGAGACGTCGGAGACGACGCCGATGACGCACTGGTGATCGAGGAGGGTGTCCGTGAAGCTCAGCACGTACTGCCCGACGGCCACGCCGCGGTCCTGGCCCTGGTTGATCGTCAGCTCATCCTGCATCGGCATGATGACCCTGGCGGGAATGGGCTGCATCTGCTCCAGCCCGGGTTGGGCCCGCAGCTTTGTCAGCTTCTCGATCCGGCCGTAGGCCTCCTGGAGCTGGGCCTGGAGATTGAGGGACTGGGTCCGGAGCTGCTGGTTGGCCTGGAGAACCGCTTCATGCTCCCGGGGGTTGACGTTGCGCACCTGTGTCGTGGCCTGGACCCGCACCATGCCGTTACCGAGCGCCAGGGGCCAGTGAAACACGCGCGCGTAGGTCATCTGCAGCCGGCCGGCCGCCTCCCGGGGGACCAGAAACAGGAAGGTCAGTCCCACCAGCATACCCCAGGCGAAGAGCATTCCTTTCGATCTGCGGGCCCATTGTTTCTTCATACTATCTTTGTCGGCCAGGAGCGTTGCCCAACATCAAACGGTCAATCGTACGCGCGTTCACTGTGGTCCATCGTATCCTTCCACAGCTCGAGGTTCTCCAGATACACGCTGGTGCCGCGGGCCACACAACTGAGCGGGTCCTCCGCCCGGAAAACCCGCAGGCCGGTGGCGTTGCCCAGCACGCGGTCCATGCCCCGCAGCAGCGAGCCGCCGCCGCAGATGCAGATGCCGTTTTCGATCAGGTCGGCGGCGAGTTCCGGCTCCGCCCGCTCCAGCGTCGAGGTGACCGCCTCGATGATCTGCGAGACGGGGTCTTTCAGGGCTTCACGAATCTCCTCGCTGGTGACGACGATCTTGCGCGGCAGGCCCGAGATCGTGTCGCGCCCGGCGATTTCCATGGTCAGTTCCTCCTCCAGCGGGGCGGCCGAGCCGATCTGGATCTTGACCTTCTCGGCCCGGGCCTCGCCGATCAGGAGGTTGTAGGTGCGCTTGAGGTGGTTGATCACGGCCTCGTCCATGTCGTCGCCGCCGACGCGGATGGACGTGGCGGTCGCGATATCCGCCAGCGACATGATGGCAACCTCGGTGGTACCACCGCCGGTGTCGCAGATCATCGAGGCGGTCGGCTCCGTGATGGGCAGACCCGCGCCGATGCCCGCGGCCATGGGCTCGTCGACCAGGTAGACCCGCCGGGCGCCGGCTCGTTCGGCGCTGTCGATGACGGCCCGCCGCTCGACCGCGGTGATGCCGCTCGGCACCGCGATCACGACGCGCGGCCGCACCAGCCCGCCCCGGCCGTGCACCTTGCGGATGAAGTAACTGAGCATCTTCTCCGTCACTTCGAAGTCGCTGATGACGCCGTCCTTGAGCGGACGGATGGCGCTGATCGAGCCGGGGGTCTTGCCCAGCATCTCGCGCGCCACCAGGCCGACGGCCTCCCCATCATTGAGGACAATATTGGTCCCTTTGCGGACCGCGACGACGGAGGGCTCGTTCAGGACAATTCCTTTGTCGCGAACACAAACCAGCGTGGTACAGGTACCGAGGTCGATCCCCATATCCATGCTGAAAAAGCCAAGAATTGCGTCCAACAGCACAGGCGACTCCTTTCTGAGACGGCTATTGGATATTGTGAGTGCCGCCCGGCGGCACCGTCAAGGGATTTTTTGGCTAGGGCTGCCCAAAAATCGTGCCGTAACGCGCATGGCAGGCGTAGGTTACGTACGCCGAGGTCGCCAGCAGGACCCCGAAGGCGAGGGCGAGGATGGCCGTATACAGGTTGCTGGGCGGGGAGATCTTCCCTCCGCGGGATTGAGGCATCGGACTCATAGACGAATAACCTCCTGGCGGTCCAGTCGCAGGATGCGGTTCACCGCTCTCGGCTTACAGATTCGTGGCCACCTTGTCGCCGGTCTGCGGCTGCAGGCCCGGCTGGATTAGATCGAGCAGACCGACCGCTTTGTCCGGCCAGACCTCCAGGATCAGTATATCCGCCACCCACCGGTCCCCCCGGATGACGTGGAACTTCATATCCTGCCGCACGCCGGCGGCCGTGCCGATGGAGATCTCCGTCAGCCGGCTGCGCAGATCCACCGTCGTGATCTGGCCGGTCAGGCCGATGCTGCGGGTCCCGGTGCCGATCGGCAGGATCGGCGCCGTCGGACGGACGCTCGACGTGCCCGGCGCCACCGTTGTCGGCGGCGGTGTGGCGATCTTGCCGAACTTGACCAGGTACTGGTTCACCCGATCCCCCAGGTCCTGATTCTCCTGCGTCAACTGCCGCACTTTGTCCTCGAGCTGGGCGATGATCGTCACTCGCTCCACCAGGGTCTGGCTCGTCTCGGTCAACTCCTTCTCCCGCTCGATTCGCTCAGCTTCCAGGGCTTGGACCTTCTTCTGGGCCTCCTCGAACAACCCCGTCTGTTGCTTGACCGTCGAGTTGGCGGTCTGCACCACGTCACCCATGTTCGTGATCTTCTGCACCAGTTGGTCGTTCTGTCGCTGGGCGGCCTCCAGGTCCGCCGCGAGCTTCACCCGCTGCGCCTCCAGGGCGTTGATCTTCCCTTCGAGCGTCTGCTTGAGATCGTCGGCGGCTTTCTTGGCCGCTTCCTCTCCCTTCTGCGCGCTATCCCGTCCCTCGTTGGCGGACCGCAGTCGCTGCCCGTTGGTTTCCGCGGTCTTCTTGAAGTTTTCCGCGGTGGCCACGTACGTCGCCACGATCCCGCCGAGGAAGATGGAGAAAATGCTGACTAACAGGATCAGAACCTTGGTAAGCGTACTCAAGACAGGCTCCTTTCACCAATCCGCACGTGTTAGCAGTACTCGAAAACCCTGCCCTATCGGACGTTGGGCGCGTGCCAAGAGAAGGACTCCGCCGGAAAGGCCTCTTGGCGGCGAAGGAAGCTACCTTCCTGCCCATACCCCGATACTACATCTGCACGTCATTATTTTAAGCTTTGGCCTGATTCAGGTCAAGTTATTTTTCCCAAATAGCCCAAATAGAGAACTTTATGGAGACGGGGCGACATTTGCGAAGCCTGGGTGATTCCGCGGGGCGTACGCCCGCGGCACACTGCCTCTGAAGATCGTCAAAGTAGAACTCTGACGATCTTGACGATCTTCGCGTGCTATCGGCCCTTTTGCGGGTGGCAAGACCGTCAACTCTTGGACTTGACGATCTTCTCCGGCGGCCGGCGAAAAACGCACCGCTCGCCCGCCTTCCGACCGGGCGGCGGGGGCCGGCGTCAGGGCAACACCGGGCGTTTCCACCCTGCGTCCCGACGCTGCCGCCTGCGACGTGCGAGGTGGACTTCGGCAGAAGGGACGTTGGGCCTGTATGAGGCGTCGCGGTGTGACCCGATGAGAGCCATATTGAACCAGGCCGGATCTGGGGGGGCTCGCGGTTGTAAGTCAGTACGCTGAAAAAGGTTATGCTCTTCTGAGCAGGGCTGTCTGGGACAAGGCTACGAATCGTTCCGTTTCATGGCGCGGCGTAGTACGGCTCTGGCGGCGGCCAGACGCACGGTCTTGGACGAGTCCTGCAGCAGGCCCGGCAGGTACCGCCCTGGGGGACTCGTGCCGACCTCGCCAATGGCCAGGGCCGCCAGGGTCTTGATACGCTCCTGTCCCTGGGCGTCCACGTCGGCCAGCAGGTTCTTCTCGAATACTGCCAGGACCTCCGCCTCGCCGGCCGAATTGCCGAGCTTGCCCAGTTGCTCGGCAGCCGCCAAGCGGACCTCCGGGACCGGATCGTCGAGCATGGTGACGATCGCACTCTTGGCCTCATCGGTGCCCAACGCGCCCATGGCCCGAACCCCGATGACGCGATCGTCCGCGTACGCGCTGATCAGCCGCGTCCAGAGCGTGCGATAGATGCGGTGGTCGCCCAGCATGGCGATGGCCTCGGCGGTCTGCAGTACGACCATGTCGGAGGAGTCGTCCCGTTGCAGGGTCCAATAAAGAAAGCGGGTTCCCTCCTTGCGGCCGCTCTTGCCGAGCAGCAGGGCCGCGTTGGCCCGTACCGTCTGGTCGCTCCCGGCCACGGCGTTGCAGATATCCTGGTAGTGCTCCGCCTGGCCCAGCCGGTACAGGGCGTAGGAAGCCGCGATCTTGATGTTGGGGTTGGCGTCATTGAGCAGGGCGGCGATCTCGGTTTGGGCCGGCGTGAAGCCCAGGTCACCCAGCGCCAAAAGTGCCGCGAACCGGACCGGGACCACCGGATCGGCCAGCAGCTTCTGAACGGGCGGTATCAGCCGGCCCTCCCGTGTCGAGGCCACCACCTCGACGGCATTGGCCCGGATTTGGGGATCGGCATCCTCCAGCCCCGCCGAGACGATCTGCCGGGCCTGTGCGGATAGATCGCCCGTGATCGGCGGCGGCGCGGGCGCGGACGCGGACGCGGAGGAGACCCCGGTCCGGGCGGGCCGGGCCGCCGGCTCGCAGCCGAGGATCGGCAGCAGGGCCAGGCAGAGAAGCGAGATTTGGGTGAATGGGCTGGATGGACGGTATGGACGATATGGACGCGGCGCCGGTCCCCGGCTATCCACCAGGTCCAAGTTGTCCATCCCGTCGATTCCGTCCATCAGGTCCATCAGATTCACGGCGTCCTTTCCCAAGGCCCCCGTCAGGCCTTCGCGCGGCGCCGGAACAGGCGGGCTCCAAGCGGCCCGACCAGGGTCGCCGCAAACGCCACGGCACAGGCGTCAGTGAGCCATTCCCCATGCCGGCTGTAGAAGGTTACCCGGCTATCTATCGGCAATCGGTCGAGAAACCATCCAGCCATAGCGGTCCGCTCCATCGCCCGGTGGGGAAAATCGTCGCCGGCGCTCTGATATCCGTCCCGGATGCGGCCGGTGGATTCGATCAGGCAACTGATGCCGGTATTGACGCTGCGAACGATGGGCAGCCGGTTCTCGACCGCCCGAAAGGCACAGATCGCCGCGTGTTGGGGCAATTCCGTGCTCGGAATCACTCGGTCCTTTTTGAATTGGACGAACCACCCGTCGTTGCTGATATTGACCAGCCAGTCGATCTGCTTGCGGCCCTGCCGGTCGAGGGCGAAATTCCGCGCGACGTACGGAATCGTGTCTTCGTAGCAGATGATGACCGCAAAGCGGTAGGGAGTCTGGAGTCTGACGTTTGAAGTCTGAAGTTGGGAGTCACCGCTTGAAACGGGGCCCTGCCAACTCGACATTTTCCTCGAGGCCATTTCGAAAATGGTGTAGCGCGTGCCATGTTCGAGCGAGTAGTCCGGGTTCCAGCCTTTCGGGAGAAAGACCTTCAGTCGTTCGAACAGCCAGGGGCACCACTTCTTGAACGGGATGTACTCGCCGAAGAGAACGAGGTGGATCTTGTCGTATCGGCCGGGGTCCCGGGTCCCATCCGGCCGGTAGAAATAAGCCGAGTTGTAGCCGCCCAGGTACGGCTTGCCGGATGGGCCGCGCACGATGTCCGAGCCCGGGGCGCCGACGAGTACGTACGCGGTGTCCTTGGCGTGCTCAACCAGCGCCTGGTGGAAGGCCTTGTCCTGCTCGAGATCGCCTTCGAGGTAGTCCCACAGGGCCGGATCGAGCAGGCCCTGGACCATTGTCTCCGGCCAGACGATCAGCTCCGCCCCGCGGGCGGCGGCGCTGCGGCTCTTGTCCATGAGCTCGCGGAAGATGTCCTCGCTCTTCTCGTGGCTCCGCTTGACCGACTGCGGCACGTTCGATTGCAGGGATGCGACCAGGGGTCCTGCGGTTACGTATCGCTCGCTCTGCCCCAGCCGCCACTGGCCGTAGAGTACGGTGCCGGCGACGATGAGGACCGTCGCGGCAACTCCCGCACCGAATATCCGGGCGGACGGCCGGCGCGGGCTGTACAGCGGACACACGTAGGGCTCGCCCGGGGCGAGATGGGCCGCCAGATCCGCGTGCCGGCGGGACAAGCCGTAGCCGGTTAGGAGGATCAGGTCCGCCAGCAGGCCGTTGACCAACGCCACGACGAAGGAGACGCCTGCGGCGCCGAAGAGGTCGGCGACCTGGATCAACGTGAGGTTCTCGTACTGGCTGTGGCCGAGAAAACGCCAGTAGAAGCCGCCCATCGGGAAGCCCTGCAGCCGCTCCCATCCCGCAACCAGGATCGGCAGGGCGACAAACAAGGGCCAGCCCTTGGCCCGGACCAGTCGTACCGCCAGCGCCGGCAGGACCCAGAACAGGGAGAGATACAGGCTCATCGCCAGCCAGCCGATCTTTGTGATCGGTACGATCCAGTAGACGTTGACCAGCCAATAGGCGTACCCGACACCCAGGGCGAGCAGGGCCAGCGCACGCGGTCGCATCTGCGGCGTGCATGCCAGCGCGAACGGCACCAGCGCCCCCCACGCCAAGATCGACCAGTTCACTGGCGCCTGGATGACGGTCAGTAGAACGCCGCTGAGAGCAAAGAGGGATACTACGATGGCGAGAGGCTTCCTAGTGCTCAAACGACGACGCCTCCATTCGCACCGGGCTCACCTTGTCGAGCGGACTGAGCTTGCTGCCCAACGACTTGAGCCGCTCGCTCACGTCCCTGATCGTGTAAGGCTGTTTCTTCTGCAGCCGGCCGTTGAGCTTCTTCGTGAACAGCGACAGGAGGGCACGATTGGCGCACAGGTGGCCAACCGCGATCTTGTTCTCACTGTAGAGCCAGCGAAGCTCGGCATCCGCGTGCTCGGGCCAGCGGGGCGAACCGTTGCCCTCGACCGGCAGGCCCTCGGCTTCCCGGGTCCGCACGCGGGCCGCTTGGGCGTAGGTCTCCGACACGTCGATGGTCGTGTACGTGCGCCGCAGCTTATGAGCGACGACCGCGGTTGTGCCGGAGCCGCAGAACGGATCGAGCACCCAGTCGCCCTCGTTCGAGCTGACGCGGATGATCCGTGCCAGCAGACTCTCCGGCATCTGGCAGGGGAAGCCCGTCCGCTCGGAGAACGTGCCGCAGATGCGCGGGTATTCGTTCCAGACGTCGTCGGGCATCTTGCCGGCGGGATTCGCCCGCTTGTCACAATACTTCTTCTGCCGGTCGGAAATCACGCGCACCGCCTCATCGTGGAAGACGAAATTCTTCGCGTCCTTTACGAAATAGAGGACGTGCGTGTGCGAACGGGCGAACTTGTTCTTCGTCTGCTGGCCGAAGGTGTAGTGCCAGATGATCCAGTTGCGCAGGGTGAGCCGGTGCTCGTCCTCGAGAATCAGCTTGATGTGGGCCGCGTACTCGTCGCCGATGGCGATATAGATGGACCCGTGCGGCTGGAGCAGTCGGACACACTGGCCGATCCACTCGCGCGTCCAGGCAAGATAGTGCTCGCTGGCCCGGTCATCGTGGTACTTATCGTATTTGTACCCGATGTTGAACGGAGGATCGGCGAAGACCAAGTCGGCGAACGGCTCCGGCACCGCTCGCAGCACCTCCACACAATCCCCGCACAGAACCTGATTCTTAAGCTCCTGCATCGCCGTATTCTATAGCTCTTCGCTCGCTTGGCAAGCCACAATCGTTGTGTTTGAATCGGCGGCTCCGTCGGTCTGCAGGCTGGTGGAGGCCGCGCGTTCTGCCGGTCGCCGCTATGGGTACCGATCGACGATCACCGAGAAGGCATTCGGATTGTGGTAGCCGGGGACGCCGATCTTCTCACGGAGCCAGGGAGCCATTTCCAGGCACGTTACGTGGGTGCCCTGACCCTCGAAGAAAGCCGCGATCTTCTCCATCGAAAGGCGGTTGCGATAGTATTTCCGGACCGGCACGATCTCGTGCACGCCGTTCCGCTTGCCGTTGAAGAAGTGCAGGATCATCTCCCGCCGCGCGATCCGGAGCATCTCCTCCAGAGCACGTTCCATCGCGGCGGGGGAGAGGTGCTCGATCAGGTCGTGGCAGAAGAGATAATCGCAGGACGAATCGGGCAGCTCCGTCCCCAGGATGCTCCCGACGCGAAAGTCCACGTTGGGAAAACGGTGTTGGGCGTTGGTGATGTTGCCGACGGCGATGTCGAGGCCTGTATAACGCAGGAACGGTGCCAGGCCGCACTGGGCCACGAAACGGTAATCATTGGCGGAGCCGCAGGCCACCTCCAGAACGGAAATCGTGCCGCGCGACAGCGATGCCAGTTGTTCGCTCCAGATCGTCATGAACGTATCCAGCGCGAGGTCCGACAGGCAGCCGTTGGGCCGGTCAGGATCGAGGCAACTCAGAACGGTAGTGAGGTAGTCGGGAATCGGGCAGGCTTCGCCTTGCAGCCAGGCGTACGTGGCGCAAAGGAACTCCGGGATACGCTGCGTGTCGCCTGATAGTATCGCATCGTGCAACTCGGCACGGCCGGCTCCTTGCTCCAACTGCCGGAGAATCCACGTGAGCACAGCGCCGAACCGCAGTTCTTCGGTGATCAACGCATCGAAGCGGCCCGGATACAGGGTATCGCTCAGCCACGCGCGGGTGAGAATGCTCTGTGCGTTGATGCGCGGATCCTCCACGCCCTGAATGAGATAGCCGTCCAAGTACTCCGAGGGATAGCTGTCCCACGATGATCTCAGGTTGTCTTCTTCCGGAGTCATGGCCTGGTCCTCACATCCTCTAATGTCCCGAGGTGCGCGAATGTTACACGCCGCGTCGTCATCAATCTTGCGATTCGACCCGTTTGAGGTTTGGCTCGGGCTCTCGGATCGGGTATGATGAGACGGACCAATTGGGGGTCGCGGGGCCGCGATCGAAGGAACGTGATGGAGACCAGGAACCATGGATATCAACACCTATTGCGCGGGGGACTTCCGGCTGGAACGGCTGCCGAATCGCTGGCAGGTCGGGCGTTTTGCGGCGTTGGACGCGCTCGGCGTGGCGCATCTTGTGACGACCCGGCAGGGGCCCGACGTGCAGCAGGTCCGTCATGACCCGGCTCCGCCGGGACGGGAGATCGCCCACATCCTGGGCCTGGAACATGTAGCTTTTCTGGACCAGGTCCACGGCGGCGCCGTGTTGGAGTGTGCGCGGGACGGCCTGGCGGGCGCGGCCGACGGCCTGGTGACCGCCGCCCCGGGCCTGGCCCTGTTGGGCAAGAGCGGTGATTGCCCCCTCGTTCTGATCGCGGACCGGCGCCGCCCCGCGGTGGGATTCGCCCACGCCTCGTGGCGGGCGACCGTGGCGGGCATCACGACCGCGGTGGTTCGCCGCCTGGTGGACTTGGGTTGCGATCCGGCCGACCTGGTGGCGTGCATCTGCCCCTCGGCGGGACCGTGCTGCTACGAGGTGGGCGACGAGGTCCGGTGCGCGGCCCTGGAGCAGATGGGGCCGCACGCCGCGGCGTTCTTCCGTTCCCCCGGACGGCCGGGACTGGCCCACGGTAGCGGTGACATGACCGCGCGGACCGGACGGCTCCACTTTGATCTGTGGCGTGCCAACGCGTGCGTCCTGGCGCGAGCGGGCCTGGCGTGCAGTTCCATCCACGTGGCGGGTCTCTGTACGATTTGCCGCAACGACTTGTTTCCCAGTCACCGCCGGGAAGGGGACGCCGCCGGGCGCTTTGCCGCGGTGATCGGCCGCGTCGCGCCGGCACGATGAAGGCGACACGTTGCGTCCGGACCCGCTCCTCAGCCGGCGCGGCAACACACATAAACCAGATGGGTCACAAGGACGCTGCGGGACACGCACCTCCCGGCCGCAGCGGCCCTAACGTGATAAGCCACGTGGGAAACCCCGAGGCCCCGTAGCTGGCGGGCCGGGTGGCAGCGGCCGGCGGAGTCCTCGTAGCTTGCACGATGGTGCCAGGACACGCATGCGCACCATCGGCAAGCTGGCGCTGGCCGCTGCCACCCGATCCTGGCGCACGGAAAGTGGGAGCAGGGGGGCCGAAATGTGAATCGCAGGGGCGGGTGTGCCACGCGCCGCTCGCTCTTCTTCCGGGTCGTGCGCCAACCGGGTTGCCGACGGTGCCCGAGCCCGGTAGAATGGCCGCCGGCCACGGGGAGACTGGCAGAAAGGATTGTGTCCGATGAGACTACTGGTTGTGTCGAATCGTTTGCCTGTCGTAACCGTCGAGGAAAAGGGTCAGTTGCTGTTCCGCGAGGGGGCGGGCGGTCTCGTCTCGGGGATCAGCGCCTACCTGGACTCCCTGCGGGGTTCCTCGCTGGCGGGACCCCAGTACCGGTGGATCGGCTGGCCGGGCGTGACCGTGGCCGAGCCGGGGCCGCAGGCACACGTCACGGCGGCGCTGGCCCGGCTCCGGGCGCACCCGGTGTTTCTCACCGATCGTTCCATGGACAAGTTCTACCACGGGTTCTGTAATAAGACAATATGGCCACTGTTTCACTACTTCCCGTCCTACGTCGCCTGCGAGGAGAGCTTCTACGCCCACTACCGGTGTGTGAACCGCATCTTCTGCGACGCCGTGGCGCCCCTGGTGCAGCCCGACGACGTGGTCTGGATTCATGACTACCACCTCATGCTGCTGCCGCAGATGCTGCGCGAACAGAGGCCCGACGCCACGATCGGGTTCTTTCTGCACATTCCCTTCCCCTCCTTCGAGATGTTCCGGCTGTTGCCCGGCGCCTGGCGGACCGAGATCCTGGAAGGCCTGCTGGGGGCGGACCTGATCGGCTTCCACACCTACGACTACACCCAGCATTTTCTCCACAGCGTGCTGCGCGTGCTGGGCCACGAGCACACGATGGGCCGGATCCTGCTGCCGAATCACCTGGTGAAGGTCGACACATTCCCGATGGGTGTGGATTTCCAGAAGTTCCAGGCCGCCGCCCGCCAACAGGTGGACCGCACCGGCGCCATCCCCGACGCGGCCCTGAAGGATCTCAAGGTCGTCCTGTCGGTGGACCGGCTCGACTACACGAAGGGGATTCTCAACCGCCTGCAGGGCTACGAGCTGTTCCTGGAGCAGAATCCGTCGTGGCAGCAGAACGTCGTGCTGGTGCTGGTGGTTGTGCCTTCGCGGATCGGCGTGGACCAGTACCAGGAGATCAAGCGGCAGATCGACGAGCTGGTCGGCAAGATCAACGGCAAATTCGGCCGCGTGGACTGGACGCCCGTGCTGTACCAGTACCGGTACCTGCCGTTCGAGCCGCTGGTGTCGTTGTACGCACGCAGCCACGTGGCCCTGGTGACGCCGCTGCGGGACGGCATGAACCTCGTGGCCAAAGAATACCTGGCGAGCCGCACGGATGGAACGGGCGTCCTGATCGTCAGCGAGATGACCGGGGCTGCGAAGGAGCTGGCGGAGGCGGTCCTGATCAACCCGAACAACGTCGGGGAGATCGCCGTTGCTCTGCGGACGGCCCTCGAGATGCCCGAGTCGGAACAGATGCGCCGCAACGAGGTCATGCAGGAGCGCCTCCGGCGCTACGACGTGGTTCGCTGGGCGGACGATTTTCTCAGCCAGTTGCCCACGCTCAAAGCCGAGCAGCAGCGCCTGCGCTCCCGCCTGCTGGGCGTCCCGGCCCGGCGGCGGCTGCTGGACAAGTTCCGGCAGGCTCCGCAGCGCACCATCTTCCTTGACTACGACGGCACCCTCGTGTCGTTTACGGACCATCCCCGCCAAGCCCGGCCCTCCCGGGATTTGCTGACCCTGCTGCGGACGCTGGCCCAAGGCGCCGGTACCGACGTCGTGCTCGTCAGCGGCCGCGACAAGGCCACGATGGGGGACTGGTTTGGCGATCTGGATCTGGCTCTCGTGGCGGAGCACGGCGCGTGGATCAAACGCCGCCGCGACAACTGGAGACTCGCCCAGCCGCTCAACAACGGGTGGAAGTCGTCCCTCCTGCCGATTCTCCAGACCTACGCAGACCGGCTCCCCGGCGCGTTCCTGGAAGAGAAGGAGTACTCCATTGTGTGGCATTATCGCCGGGCGGACCTGGAGCTGGCTTCCACCCGTGTGAAGGAACTGGTGGATGATCTGGTGAGTTACACCGCCAATATCGACGTCCAGGTCCAGCAGGGCAACCGGATCGTGGAGGTCCGTTGCGGCGGCATCAACAAGGGCGTGGCGGCCTTGACCTTTCTGCCGAAAGAGGGCGCGGGCTTCGTGCTGGCCATCGGCGACGATTGGACGGACGAAGAGCTCTTCCGGGCGCTGCCGGTCTCGGCCTGCACGCTCCTCGTCGGCAACCGGCACACCTGGGCGAAGTACAATCTCCGCAACCACGAAGAAGTGCTCGAGCTGCTCCGTGAGATGAGCGAGAGACAACTCCAGGAATGTGGTTCTTAAAGCCTCTGACACCGTGCAGAGGGCCCTGGCCCTTGTTCTTTATTGATGCGATGGCCGCATGCAATCGCCCGGTTGCTCCTCCCTGGCCCATTGAAAGCGGCGCGGACATGTGGTACGCTGTCGCACCGGGACGCTTCGGGGCGCCCTGCGGCGAGGTGGGTGAGAACGCCACTTGGGTGAACGGGGCCGGACTGTGGAAAATCTGCGGAAGGATGTGGACGGTGGGCGCGTGCTTTCGCTCGACGCGCTGCGCGGTTTTGACATGTTCTGGATCGTCGGCGGCGGGACGATCTTCGAGAGCCTCGCCCAGGTCTGGAAGCACCCGGTGACCGAGACGATCCACGCGCAGCTCGAGCACGTCGCATGGGAGGGCTTTCATTTCGAGGACCTGATCTTCCCGACGTTCATCTTCCTGGTCGGGGCGGTGCTGCCGTTTTCGCTTTCCCGGCGCGTCGAGCGCGGCGAGAGTCCCCTGCGAGTTCACCTGCACATCGTGCGCCGCGCGGCCGTGCTTATTCTGCTTGGCCTGCTTCTCAACGGCCTGCTGCGTTTCAACGGACCCGAGATGCGCTGGCCCGGCGTCCTCCAGCGGATCGGGCTGTGTTACTTCTTCGCAGCTCTGATCGTTCTGCACACGCGGTGGCGGACGCAGGCGATCATCGTCGGTGTGGTGCTGCTGCTCTATTGGGCGGTCACCATGCTCGTTCCCGCGCCGGGATCGAGAGCCGGGGATCTGACGCCGCAGGGGTGCTTGTCCTCCTGGATCGATCAACAATTGATTCCGGGCCGGCTCTACTACAAGTACGGCGACAACGAAGGCATCCTCTCGACGCTGCCCGCGGTCTGTACCGCTCTCTTGGGTGCCCTGACAGGGCACTGGCTGCGCACGAATCGCCCCGGCTCGCGCAAAGTGGCGGGACTGGCCTTGGCCGGCGTCGCGTGCCTGATCGTCGGTTACCTCTGGGGACTGGCCTTCGACATCATCAAGATCCTCTGGACCAGTTCCTATGTGCTTTTCGCGGGCGGCTGGAGCCTGCTGCTGCTGGCCCTGTTCTACGGCGTGATCGACGTGCTGGGCTATCGCAGATGGGCGTTCTTCTTCGTCGTCATCGGCACCAACGCCATCACGATCTACTTCCTGCAGAATCTCGTGGACTTCCAGCGCATCGGCAACTTCTTCCTGGGCGGTCTTGCCCAACATGCCGGCGTCTACGCGGCCCTGATTCTTCCGCTGGGTGGTTTCGCCGCCCGGTGGCTGTTCCTCTGGTTCCTCTACCGCCACCGGATCTTTTTCAAGGTCTGAGCCACCCGTTTCATCCGTTTGGAGGCCTGGGGTAGTCCGAGCCTCAAGCTTGCCCGGCGAGCAGGCGGTTGGCCGCGTGGACCAGTATCCAGACAGCCGCTGCGGCAGCCGGCAGCAGGATGACGTATCGGTTCCAATCCCGCAGAGAGGCCGGCTGACCCGTCGGCGTTTGGCCGTTGAGATACCGGATGTCGAGGTAGCGGACCAGCACGAGGCTTGCCACCGTGACCCAGAACACCCCGTCCGCCGCATGAAGGAAGCCGCCTTCGCGGCGGTAGATGAAGATGAGAGAAAAAGCCAGCAGGACGTTGCCGATCAGCATCCACCAGAGGCGGGCGAGGATCCCCAGCGGCGTGCTTTGTTTGTCGATGGTTTGCTCTTGGCGCGCAGGCATAAGCCGTCTCCCAATGAATCGTCTCTTGGATTCAGGAGATGGCGGCCCGACCACCCCGACGTGCCTGCAAGGCCCGGATTCCTGACCGACCCTGCACCCTTGGAGGAACACGATATCGAAATATACTGCGCCGTCAAGAGGAAGTCCGATCTTGCCAGGCGCGGTTGCGAATCGCCTACGGCGTGATCGGCTCGCAGCCGGCGTTTGCGGCCTGGTCGGCCAGTCGTTGCCGAGCCAGAACGCTGCGATGCCGGCCGTAAAACACGTAGATCAGCATGCCGGCCACCATCCAGGCCAGCAGCCGCAGCCAGTTCCCAAAGGGCAACGACAGCATCAGGATCAGGCAGAGGATCACGCCCAGGATGGGAATCACCGGCACCCACGGACAACGGAACGGCCGCTCCGCCTGCGGGTGGATGTACCGCATGACCAGCACCGCCAGGCAGACAATGACGAACGCCAGCAGGGTGCCGATGCTCACCAGTTCCGCCAGGATGCCCAACGGGATGAGCGAGGCCATGGTCCCGACCATGAGGCCGGTGACGATGGTCGACTTCCAGGGCGTGCGAAAACGCGGGTGGATGTCGCCGAAGAAGCCTTCCGGCAGCAGGCCGTCCCGCGCCATCGCCAACAAGACGCGCGGCTGGCTGAGCATCAGCACCAGCATGACGGAGGTCATGCCCGCCACGGCGCCCAGGGCGATGAGCCGTCGCGCCCAACCCAACCCTACCTGCTGAAACGCCACGGCGACCGGGGCATGGATATCGATCTGGTCGTAACGGACCATGCCGGTGAGCACAAACGTCACGGCGATGTACAAGATCGTGCAGATCACCAGGGAGGCAACGATGCCGAACGGCACGTCGCGCTGGGGCCGCCGGGCTTCTTCGGCGTGGGTCGAAACGGAGTCGAAGCCGATATAGGCGAAGAAGATGATGGCCGCACCGGCCAGCATGCCGACTGGCATGCCATCCGCGCCGGTCTGTCCGAAGACCGGCTTGCCGAAGAGGCTCAGGCCCGCCCAGCCGAACGGTGCGAACGGCTGCCAGTTGGCCGGATCGACGTAGAACGCGCCGACCGCGATGACCATCAGCACGATCACTACCTTGATGCCGACCATGAGATTGTTGAAGCGGGCGCTTTCCCGGATGCCGATCACGAGCACCGTCGTCAAAATGGCGACGATGACCAGTGCCGGCAGGTCGAACCACGCGCCCGTGGCGTGGAAAACCCCTTCCTCCAGATTGTACTCGAAGGGTGCCGTCGACACGATTTTCGGCACGTGGAGGTTGTAACTGCCGATGAGATTCTGAAAGTAGCTGGACCAGCCGTGCGCGACGGTGGCGGAGGCCACGGTGTACTCGAGGACGAGATCCCAGCCGATGATCCAGGCAAACATCTCGCCCAAGGTGACATAGGCGTAGGTGTAGGCGGAGCCGGCTACCGGCGCCATGGACGCGAATTCCGCATAGCACAGGGCGGAGAAGATGCAGGCCATCCCGGCCACCACGAAGGACACCATCAGGGCGGGTCCCGCTTTGTGGTGGGCCGCCACGCCGGTCAGCACGAAGATGCCGGTGCCGATGATGCACCCGACGCCCAGACTCGTCAGCGACCAGGGTCCGAGCACCCGGCGCAGGCGATTCTCGCCCTTCATTTCCTCGTGCACCAGGCTGAGCGGCTTTCGCTTGAACAGATGATGAGCCATAGATCTGATCCCTTGCGGTCTCTCCGAATTCCGCGACACCATCCCGATTCAGGCCCGGTCACGTCTCCGGAGCCCGTTTCGACGGGGGTATTATGGCGAAACCCGGCGGATGAAGCAAGGACGAAACCCTGATAGGGAGCCGGGGGGGCAAGGTGGATCACAGTCTGTGGTTTGTCTTGTGGTGCGGCGGCGGGGCATCCGCCGCTCAGAGGAGTCGCGGCAAGCCTCACCCTGTGGACCCAGCGCCAGATTCCCCCCGTTTTCGGGCCACCGGATCAGGCTTGCCCCAGCGGACTCCATCGGCCATCCGGGACCATCGTCGTCCCGGCTTCTCATTCGGGCGAGAATCAGCAGGTGGTCTACCTTCTGTCTTCCGACGGCTTGCTCGTTTCGACCTTCACGTCTTCCCTGCGGACTTCGAGATCTTCTGCGCGTACGGGAATCCGGGCTTCCTCGGTGGGCCGTTCATGTCCTCTCATCTCTTCGCGCTGTCGTTCGTAGTCGCTCAGGCCGCCCTCGTCGTGGGCGAAGCCGAATTCACGATCTTCCGAGTCGGCGCGTCCGCCTTCCAGTTCCTCACGGGTCTGCCGGATGGTGATCTGGTCGCCGCGCACGTCCATGATGTTGTCATCGGGGACCACGAAATCCTTGCGGAAGAACCCACCCTTCTCAATGGTGATGTTATCCTCATCGACGCGCTGGATCACGCCCAGCTTCTCACCATCCACCGAGTAGGCGGTCATCCCGATGCGCGCATCCGGATGGGTTCGTATGACGTCCTCTTTGTGCAACATGGTTGTACTCCTTTTGTGCTTCTTTCCCTTTGTTCTTGAGGGAGATTCCCCGTTGCTTCAACACGCAAGGATGGTCGCCTCAGGACTCCTTACGCCGCCCTGGTAGGAGGGATGACACGCCTATCTGCTTGAAGGCTGCGGATTCTTCCCTAACGAGCCATCGCCCGAGGCTGTGCTGGAGACCTGTGCCGCGGTGCCTCGTGCCGGGCCGGTCTTCCGCGTACGAACCTGGACGCGGGGGCGCCGGGGGCCCGTGAGCCCGAAGCAACGATAGGAACGGGTGGAAGCGGCCTCAAACTTTTTTTGAAAGAAGCCTTGACAAACCCGGTATGCGCAGGGAGACTACCGTTCG
This sequence comes from Planctomycetota bacterium, assembly GCA_025459125.1. GTDB lineage: Bacteria > Planctomycetota > Phycisphaerae > Sedimentisphaerales > Anaerobacaceae > PLanc-01. The sequence goes on from JALORE010000019.1 coordinate 35,157, forward strand.
TGACTGAGGCGGACCGATCCGGCTGGACGTCGTACATACTCCCGGGGGGACCGGAAGTGGACGAATCTGGTGTCGGTATGGGCCGTGGCAGGCACGGTATTCAGGCGCCCCGGCCGGGGTCAAGGTATTGGGACTTCGGTGGAATCGCGTGAGTGGCGGCGCCGGTAACATGAGTGTTTGGTTGAGGCAATAAGGAGGCCTGGAATGGCTAAGACGGCAAGGAATACGGTTTCGACGAGCAGTATTCGGACCACCAACAGCACCACGACCCTTCGTCCCGCGGGCGCCAAGACGCCGCAGACGACGGCGCCGGCAAGGATCACGCACGAGCAGATCGCCAGGCGGGCACACGACATCTGGGTGAAAAACGGCTGCAAGCACGGCCAGGATGAGCAGAACTGGCTCGATGCCGAGCGGCAACTGAAGGCCGAGCTGGGCAACAAGTAACGATCGCGCCCGTTCCGGTGCGAAGACAATTCCGAAGGCCGACGAGGGTGACTCTGTCGGCCTTCCTTCTTCCTATCTCGATGCACTCCGGGGGGCGAAACGGGTGGTTCCCGCGCTTGCCCGGAGGTCCGGCGCCGAGATGGGAGAAGCGGCTGGCATGGCTGAGCGAGACAAGTGAGCCCGATCTGAGGGAATCCCGTCCCCGCGCAGGGAATAACCGTCTGGCTGATTTGGAACGCCGTCTCTTATCGGACCTTTTCCGTTTCGGACGACGCTCTCAGATTCTCGGTGCCGAGCGGGGGCGGTGGGTCACGTTTCTTGTGGCCGGGGAGGCTGCGTCAGTGGTCGACAGGGGGGCGTGCAGGTCTTGCCGGCCGTGGCGTGGTCCAGGGCCGTGATCTTGGCCGTCGCCTCTTCGAAGGTGGTCCCACAGACCTCCGGCAGAGGCGGCCAGCCGTAACAGAAGGCGGGCCTCGCGCCGATTCCATACAGCCTGCACAGGTTCTCGTCGGTCAGGTTGGCGCCGCGGGTGCCGGCGGGCTTGCCGCCGGGCATGTTGGGAAGGGTGCTGGCGATCGACGGGGCTATGCGGCACGCGCCGCACTTTCCGCAGCTCATCCGGGTTGCCTCGCTACTGCGGCGGCCCGCCGCAGCCGTGTGGCGGTGCGCCCCGGCGCCCCCGGGGCGTGACCTGGACCAGGATCGTGCCCACATCACTCTCGGGCCGGCCGACGGCGGGCGCATCCGTCACCTGGACGACGATCGCGGCAGTCATCACTTGCTGCGGCGTCCAGAGGATCGTGTAGGAGTTGAGCCGGGGCCGATTGACGATCCGTACACCCTCAGGACCCTTGACGATCCTGACTGCCGCCGGATCCCCCTCCGGGTCCTGCCATGTCCGTGTGTGGATCAGCGGCTGCCCGACCTCCACGCGCACGCAGGCCAGCAACTTGCCGACGACCAGATTGGGGTCGACGAGGAACGGGCAGTCCTCCAGCCGCGGATAGTTCGGCTCCCTTTGTGTCGTCGTGCCGCCGACCACCAGCGGCAGCAGCACCAACGTGCTCACCAGCCCACGCAGCATGGTACCCTGCTCGATTCGTACGCACGCTCACCGCGTGCGACGGTCGCACGCCGTCCCATAGTCTACCGCCCCGCGCGCGCAGTGACAAGTCGGCGGGAGGACTGGAATCAGTGCCGGAATACCCTGCATTCATGCCGGATGAGGCATCTGAACTTGTGAACGAGCAGGAGCACGCGTAGAATGGATGTCGTGCGAGGATCGCCGCTGGGTCAAGGAAGGGAACACATCGGATGGCTCGCGAACGGGAAGGACGGATGCGCGGACGCAGGATCTTTCGAGTCCTGGCCCCGGGGTTTCTGCTGGTGGGTCTGACGGCAGGCACGTCGCTGTCGCCCCTTGGGGGACTGGCCTGCCGGGGCAAGGAGGGGGCGGGCCGGAGGGATCAGCAGAAAGGCGGTTTGAACGCGGTCGTCGTGCCCGCGGAGCCCAACCAGGCTCAGTCTGCCCATCCGGTGTTTCAGGAGCGGAGCAGCGAGCGCCTGCAGATGGTACTGCATCAGATCGAGCGGCGGGAGGTCAAAGACCCCAACGTGCTGGCCGCGCTGCGCCGGGTGCCCCGGCATGCGTTTGTCCCTCCCGCGCAGCAGCCATATGCCTACGAAGACCGGCCCTTGCCCATTGGGCAGGATCAGACGATCAGCCAACCTTACATCGTGGCGTTCATGACCGAGGCGCTGGCGCTCGACGCCAACGCGGTTGTGCTCGAGATCGGCACGGGGTCGGGCTACCAGGCGGCCGTGTGTGCCGAGATCGCCCGGGAGGTCTATAGCCTCGAGATCGTCGAGCCGCTGGCGGTGGCCGCCGCCCGGGTGCTGGCGCAGCTTGGTTACCGCAACGTCCACGTCAGAGCGGGTGACGGCTATCACGGCTGGCCGGAAAAGGGACCATTCGACGCGATCATCGGCACCGCGGCCGCGCCGGAGATCCCGCCGCCGTTGCTCGAGCAGTTGAAGCCGGGCGGGCGGATGATCCTGCCGGTTGTGGGCGAGTTCGGCCTGCAGTACCTGGTTCTCGTCACGAAGGACGAACAGGGCAGGCTGCAGCGGCGTCAGGTCCTGCCGGTGCGCTTCGTGCCGATGACCGGCATCAGCACCAGATCCGCAGGGCTTGGGGCAGGACGCGGAAGTCGAAGCTAGTGCCTTTGCGGTAAATGTTGCCGTCGAGCTGGGCGTAGCGCTCGCGCTGCATTGTGATGCGGATCTGGGCCGCCTTACGGTAGAGGCCCAGTTTGTTCTCATAGAGAAAGGCGTTGGCCATGCCGCCGACGATCTCGGCCCAGCCGGAGTTGATCGCCAGCAGGTGCAGGTAGCTGTCGTTGAACACGGCGTTGGGCACGACCTTCATCTTGTACCCGTAATAGGGGATCTTGGTGACGATGGCCGTGACGGCGTTGGGCACGGTCAGCTCCTCGCCATCCAGCGTGATGGCCATGTCGGTCCGCTCCAGCTCGGTGAAGAACGAACCGAACGCGGCCATCGCGTAGGCCGGCGGCCCGTTGATCCCGCTCTCCCGCAGCGCCTCCCGGCGGTGCAGGATGTCCGCTTCCAGCCCGACGCTCGCCATGAACGCTTTGCGGGACTCGTCGCACAGGATCAGGTCGTAGAACCGCAGCGAGCCTTCCCTGATCCGTTTGGCCACGCGCGTGAGCTGCGGCGGCAGGTCCAGCGCGTACTGCAGGGCGCAGCCCGAGCCGAAGGGCAGGTAGGAGAACACCGTGGTGCTGTCCAGGGCGTTGATCGCGTCGGAGAACGTGCCGTCGCCGCCGGCCACGATCAGGACCTCGACCTCGCGGGCCAACTCCGCGGCACAGTGCATGAACTCTCCCCGCGAGCGGGTCTCCAGTCCGCGAATCTCGCAGTCACCCAGCACCTTCCGGACCGCCTCCAGCGTCTGTCGCTTGCGGTTGATGCTCATCGGGCCGGCCGTCGGGTTGGCAATCACGCCGAACTTCACGCGCTTGTCTACTCCTATGGACCTTGCTGTTGTTCTGCCAACGATCACCTGCTGTCTATCATCGACCGTTCGCTCCGGGTAGTCAATTCTCTCCTCAAAAATAGCGAGGGCTGCGAGCCGAAGCCCGCAGCCCTCTTCGCTTGTTCGGAGGTGATTCCACCGTGCGACGGGCACGCTGCCCATCGCTCCTGTGATTACTTCTTCTCCATCGCGCCGATGATGTACATCGTGTTGCTCGAGGCTTCGCCGGCGAAGACGTAGGTGCCAGCGGGCAGCTCGGCGGCAAACACGCTCAGCGGACGGGCCGGCGTGGACGCGCTCTCATAGATGCAGATGTCCAAGCCGGTATCCTTGAAGGTGCCGGGCGCGGCGAACGCCTTGACGATCGCGTCCACCTTGTCCTGCCCCGGCGTGTTCCGGTCGTCGTGAGCGACCGCGAGCGTCGCCGTCCGCGAGGTCGTCACGGTGTACGTGGCGTTCGCGGTGCCCTTGTCGGTGTTGAAGATGCGGACGTATTCCGCGCCCACCAACTCGGCCGGCGTCTTGTTCCACGGGTAGTCACGATCGGAGTAGACGATGTTGCCGTCCTTCAGACCACCCGGTTGCGTCGGCAGGCACTGCGTGTTGCCGTCGAACACCCCGACGGGCGAACGATTGCCCGAGGTGCCGTTGGCCCGGACCACGTCCAGGATGATCGGCTGCTTGGCGGGAACGCCCAGCAACTCGACCTCCGCGATCTGCATGCTGTTGGGAGCGGAATACAAGGCGCCCGTCAGCCACTTGACCGTGGGGAACATGACCTTGTAATGTGCGAACGCGGCGCCGTTGGCGAAGCCGATCGGCGTGACGTTCTTCCAGCGACGCGGCCAATCGACCAGCCGGGCGAAGTCATCGACCGTACCCTTGGCGATCAGCGTCCACGGACCGTCCACGCTCAGATGGGCGCCGTAGAGCTCCCAGGTGATCGGGTCACGGTTCTGCGAGTCATTGGCCGTGGTCAGGGTCAAGCCGGTGACAACGGTGTAGCCGAGCGAGGGCGTGACGCTGAACCCGGTCGCCTGGGCATCGCCCCGGAAGTGCAGGAACTTCGTGGCCACGTCATTGTCGATGACGTTGCCGGGCACTTCCGCGGCCGGCCAGCCGCCGAGGGCATCGCTGCCGACGCCTTCGTTCGGGAGGCCCACCAGCGGGTCGCCCTTGGCGGTGATGTCGATCGCCGCCGGATCGGGCTGCGTGACCGCCTTGAGGATGCGGACATCCGCCAGGTTCACGAGACCGGAGCCGGCGG
>JALORE010000188.1 GCA_025459125.1 Planctomycetota bacterium
GTCGGCCTGGACGGCGCGTTGAATCTGACGGTCGTCCTGCCTTATACGATCACCGGCCGGCTCGTGCGGGTCGGCCAGCCGGAGATGCGCGACCGGATCGTCGTGCCCCTGACCGGCACGATCAGCAAACCCCAACTGAACCTGCAGAAGCTGGTGGAGTCCCAGCTCGAACAACAGATCCTGAAGGGACTGGGGGATCTGTTGAAGAAACAGAAACGCTGAACGATGAGGACGCTGAAGACCCTGCTGACGACCCCGGCCGCCGAGCTCGGCCGCGCCGGCCGGTTCCTGGTATTCCAATACCGGCTCTGGCCCCATTGCCTGCGCCTGCTGCGGAAGAACAACGCCGCCCAGTTGGCCGCCGCCCTGTCGTACTATACCATCTTCGGCCTGGTCCCGCTGGCCATCGTCATGGTGCTGGTGTTCCACGCCGTCCCCGCGTATCGTGAGACCGGCGACCAGCTCAAACGCATCATCTACTACGAGCTGCGCCTGACCCAGATCGAATACCCCGATCCCGACCATCCCGAGCAGAGCATCGCCCTGACGGATTACCTCGACGAGATCATCGAACGCTTCTTCACGAATCTGGACAAGGGTTCCCTGGGGCTGGTCAGCGCGGTGCTGGTGATCTGGGCGGCGCTGCACCTGTTATCGATCATCGAGAGCGCGTTCAACCGCATGTGGTACGTGCCGCGCGGCCGTCGCTTCCTGCACCGCATCATCAGCTACTGGGCTCTGCTGACGCTGGCGCCCCTGCTGCTCGCCGCGGCGGTCTACGTCACAACCCAGTACGCCGTCCTCAAGAGCATCGGCGCGGATGTCCTGGCCACGGTCGGGCCGCTGATCTCGTTCGGGCTGTCGCTGGTGGCCCTGTTCCTGCTGTACCTCGTGATGCCGAACGCCAAGGTCCAGACCCGGGCCGCCTTGTGGGGCGCGCTGGCCGCGGCCCTGGTCTGGAGCGTGGCGCGCTGGGGATTCGGCATCTACGTGACGAAGCTGATCCCCTACAACACGACGTACGGCATCCTCGGACTGATCCCCCTGGGGGTTTTCTGGATCTTCGTCACCTGGATCATCGTGCTGTTCGGGCTGCAACTGACGTTCACGACCCAGCACCTGGAGACGCTGGAGACCGCGGAAACCCTGAAAGCCAAGGAGGCCGAAGGCCGGCTCATCGCCAATGACATGACCGCGTTGACGATCATGCGCGAAGTGGCGGTGGCCTTCGAGAGCGGCCAGACCCCGGTCTCGCTGGAAGATGTCTGCAGCCGGCTGGCCCTCCCCGGGGAACTCGGGCAGAAACTCGTGGAGCAGCTCATCAGCCGGGGCTTGCTCGCGCGCACGAGGGAACCGACGGCCGGTTTGACTCTCAACCGGGACCCCGCGCGGATCCCGCTCTCCGACATCGCCGATACCATCGCGAACGCCGCGTTCGCCCAGCCGCAGCCGACCCTGCAGCCCAGGCTGCATGACCTGGTCCAGGCCCAGCGCGCCCTGCTGGCGCCACACACGCTCAGGGAAGTCCTGGATATCTCGGGAGCGCCCGGCGCCGGCACGCCGCCGCCGGCAGAAGATACCCCACGGGAAGGACGCGCGTCGTAACGGCCGGGCTCCGGCTCACGCTCGGCCCATCAGCGTAGCCACCTGTCGCGCGATGAAGTACAAACCGAAGCCCACCATCACCAGGGCACAGACCGCCAGCACGATCCGCTGCCGGCCCGGCCCCAGAATCGCCGACCCTTTGAAACTGGCCCAGGATAGAATTGTCAGCCAGACCAGATCGCACAGCCAGTGGGTCAGGGCAAACAGGACAAAGGCCCACAGGCCGAATCCCTGCGCCGTCGTGATCAGGGTCAGGCCTACCGTCGCCCACCAGATGAGGAAATAGGGATTCCCCGCCGACAAGAGAATGCCGGTGGTCAACGGCCCGCTCCGAGTGGCCGGCCCCGCTTGGACCTCGATATGGCCCAGCCCCTGGAGCATCTGCACGCCCATGAGGATCAGGAAGCCGCCCCCGACCAGGCCAATGGCCGCACTGACCGCAGGCTGGGTGAGCAGCCGGCCGACACCGAAGATCAGCAACACCATGAGGGGGAATTCGACCACCCCATGGCCGAGCGCCATGAGGACGCCGGCGAAACGGTTCCGCGCCCCCATGCCGATGGCGGCGGCCGTGACCGGTCCCGGGGCCAGGACGCCGGACAGTGAGATCACCAGGACGTTCGTAAGAAATAATAGCAGGCTCATGCCGGCGACCGCCTATTCCCCGATGATCTTCACCAGAAGCCGCTTGCGACGCTGGCCGTCGAACTCATAGTAGAAGATATGTTCCCACGGTCCCAGATGAAGCTGACCATCGGTGATGGCAACCACGACCTCGCGGCCCATGACCTGCCGTTTCAAGTGAGCATCGGCGTTGTCCTCACCGGTGTTGTGCCGGTACTGGCTGTAGGGCTTCTCCGGAGCCAGCTTCTCCAGCCAAACCTCGTAGTCGTGATGCAGGCCGGACTCGTTGTCGTTGATGAAGACCGAGGCCGTGATGTGCATCGCGTTCACCAGGACCAGCCCATCCCGAACCCCGCTCGCTGCAACCAGCCGTTCTATCTCGTTGTGAATCGAAACGATAGCCCGACGCTGGGGCACGTTCATCCAGATTTCTCGTGTGAGCGATTTCATACGGGAAAGAAGACCACATTGATGCCGACTACGCAAGCCCAAAGCCCTCGCAAGCCCGAACTGCCAACGGGCCCTGCCGGCGGAAAAACATCGCACTCCCCGGCCTGTCCGGGGGTAATGATGACAGCAAGTCTGGCAGGGTACCTCCACAAGGGAACAGCCCGATAAAGGCGGTGCGTGTGCTTCTTGGCATGCAAGGCCCATGATGGGTGGCAACCATATGGAAAAGAAGACGGTCTTCTGGGATGCAGACACACAGTTCGACTTCATGAGTCCCGCGGGAGCCGCGTACGTGCCGGCGCCGTGCGGGCGGGCGACCTGGGGGACGTTCCGATCGACACGGTCGACATCGACGAGGTCGAGAGGGCCCAACTCCAGCGGCTGGTGCACAAACCACCGTTCCACATCGTCATCCGCAAGCAAAGTCTGAACGGCTTCGATAATCCGAACACGCACAAGCGGGTGGACCTCGTTCGTCCGGCGCACGTGATCGCGTTGGGGGTCGCCCTGGATTGCTGCGTGTATCACATGCTCAGCGGGCTGGCCAAGCACCTGGGCGTGAAGCTGTCGCTGCTGGCCGATGCCACCCGGGGCCTGCAAATCCGGCCCGACGAGCAGATCCATGACGAGCTGCGCCAACGCGGCGTCGAGATCACGACAGGCGCAGAGATCGTCAACCGGTTGCGGCTGCGAAGCTTGTCACGTGTGGCGTCGAACGTCTGACGATACGAGCCGCACAACCGACCGGCGCTCGACGCAACGAGGGGTATATCATGTGGATGCTCCGGGACACGCCGGCACTCCTCACGGACCATTATGAGCTGACCATGGCCCAGGTCTACTTCCTCCAGGCGATACGCGAGACCGGCTGCTTCGAGGTCTTCGTTCGCCATCTGCCGGAGCACTGGGGCTACTTCGTGATGGCGGGCCTGCCGAAGGTGCAGAGCTACCTGCACGAGCTGCGGTTCGCGGCCGACGATATCGATTACCTGCGGTCGGTCGGGAGCTTCCGTGACGAGTTCCTGGAGTACCTTTCGCACCTGCGGTTGGACAGCGGCGACCTGGTCGCGCTGAGTCGATTCGCATACGCGCAGTTCCGGCAAGAGGGCCTGGACTTCCTGCAGATCTTCGCCAGCGGCGATCTGGACGAATTCCGGATCGCCAAGCTCCTGGATGCCGGCGCCCCGATCGACGGCTTCGGCGTGGGCACCCGCTTCATCGTGTCCCAGCACGTGCCGGCCCTCGGGATCGTCTACAAGATCGCGCAATACGGCGCCCGGCCCCTGCACAAGACGTCCCCGGAGAAGGAGACCCGGCCCGGCCGCAAGAGCCTCGTCCGCACCGGGACCGAGCGTTACGAGCTCGATACCGTCGGGCCGTTTCAACCTGCCGCAGACGATCTGCTCCAGCCCTTCCCCGCCGCCGAGCCGATGCCGGCGATCCAACAGCGCCTGGCCCGCGAACGCGCCCGTCTCCCCGACTCCGTCAAGGCCCTCCGAAACCCCCTGCCGTATCCGGTCCCGTATCTGTAGAACCACCTTTTCCATTCTTGACACTGCCTCCGTGGGCGGTAAGATGAAACCCGGAGTGTCACTCTGTGGAAGGTGGTTCGAAAACGGTCTCTGGAGGCATACCATGCTCGACAAGAAGGCGGATTTGGCCGGACCCGGCATCGGTGACTACGCGGAACTCGAGAAGATTCTCCCCGGCGATTACCACTCCCTGCTCTCTCCCCGGGAGACGCAGGTGGCTCTCTACGCCGCCAAGGACTACATCGAGCAGAACCTCTGCAAGGAGCTGAACCTCATCCGTGTCACCGTCCCGCTGATCGTGGATGTCAGCAGCGGCGTCAACGACTACCTGGACCGGGACGGCTCGCGCACCCCGATTCGCTTTCATATCTCGAACGACCGGGGCAAGAATCCGGTCGAGGCGGAAGTCGTCCAGGCCGCGACCAAGTGGAAGCGCATGGCCCTCAAGCAGTTTGGCATGCAACCGGGCGAGGGCCTGCTCACCGATATGCGCGCGGTGCGCAAGGACTACTTCCTCGACCACGACCACAGCGCGTACGTGGACCAGTGGGATTGGGAATTGGCGATTACCAAGGACCAGCGCCACCTGCGCTTCCTCCGCCAGGTGGTGGAGAAGATCTGGAAAGTCCTCAAAGGCGCCGAGGTCCACCTCCAGCAACTGTTCCCCCAGCTCAAGACGGATCGATATCCGGACCTGCCGGAGGAGCTGAAGTTCCTCCACGCGGAGGAAATTCTCGACCGCTACCCCGACTTGCCGCGCAAGCAGCGGGAGACGAAGATCGTCCAGGAATACCCCGCCGTTTTCATCATCGGCATCGGCTGGGTGCTCCAGGACGGCTACCCGCACGAAATGCGCGCGGCCGACTACGACGATTGGGCGACCGAGACCAGGACCGAAGACGGCCGGTCCAGGCACGGCCTCAACGGCGACATTCTCGTCTGGAACCCGGTGACGAAACGCCGGCACGAACTGACGTCGATGGGGATTCGCGTCACCGCCCAATCCCTGAAGAAGCAACTGGAAATCTCGAAGCAACTGGACTTCCTGAAACTGCCCTACCACCAGGCGATCGTCAACGATCACATCCCGCTGAGCATCGGCGGCGGCATCGGCCAATCGCGCACCTTCATGATGCTGCTCAAGAAGGCCCACCTCGGGGAAGTCAGCGCCACGGTCTGGCCGAAAGTCCTGAAGGATATGTGCCGGAAGAAGAATATTCACGTCATTGAATAGGACCGCCGGCGATCGGCGCACCGGTGGATGTTGAGAGGCCACCTCCGAACAGTGGATGGCATGGCGCGTGCAACAAAGCGATCGCCCCTCCGCAGGGTGGAGATTGCCTCGTCGCGGTGCTCCGCGCCATGACAGGCCAGAGGAGGATCTTGAGGTTGTTTCCGAGGATGTACGACCCATGAACACGAGCCGGCGAAGACTCCTGGCCCAGATGAGTGCCTGGTGCACCCTGGGTCCCGCGGCGCACCGGTTGCGTGCCGCAGGATCGACGACGGACCGCCCGGTCGGCACGATCGAGCGCTTGACGCAAGGGCCGCGCCATCATTTCTTTGGCTATTACGGAATTTGCCCGTGGGACCGATCCGGCCGGCGTCTCCTGTGCCTGGAAAGCCCCTTCCAGGACCATCTGCCGGGCCCCGAGGAGCCCGCCGTGATCGGCCTGGTCGATGCCAAGACCGGCACGTTCTCCGGCGTGACCAAGACCGGGGCGTGGAACTTCCAGCAGGGCGCCATGCTGCACTGGAACCCGCTCCAACCCGAGACCGAGATCATCCACAACGATCACGACGGAGACGAGGTTATCTCCGTTATCTTCGATATCAACACCGGCAGGAAGCGTCGACTGCCCCGGGCGGTCAGCGCCGTCAGTCACAACGGGCGCTACGCCCTGAGCATGACATATGGCCGGGTGGGCCGCTTGCGCAAGGTCGTCAGCTACGCAGGAACCAGGGACCCGAATCCCGAGGCGCCCCACCCCGACAACGACGGCATCTTCCTCATGGACCTGACCACGGGCCAAGCCAGGCTGATCGTGTCGTTCCAGCAGGTGTACGATATGCTCCAGGCCGATCATCCGGAGTTGGCCGACAAGCACCTGTGGTCCGAGCACGCGGTCTTCAACCGCAGCGATACACGGTTTCTCTTTCTCGCCCGGACCTGGGGCCCGGATGGCCGGCTCCAGACCGGCATGTTCACGGCCAACCTCGACGGCTCGGACCTGCGCCAGGTCATTCCCTATGGCAAGAGCGTCTCGCACTTCGACTGGCGCAATGACCGGGAGATCGTCGCCACGTTCAATCTGCAGGGCCGCGGCGCGGTTCACGTGCTTTTCACGGACGGTCAGGACGGCTACCGGCATCTCGGCGGCGGCCGGCTCGACTTCGACGGGCACTGCACCTTCTCCCCCGACCAGCGGTGGCTTGCCACCGATCGCGGCAACGGTCAGAAATTGACGCGGTCCCTCCTCCTCTACGACCTGCAGCGGGAGGAATGCACCACCCTGGCCGAGCTCGACATGAAGGAGAAACGCTTCCTCAGTGGTGACCTGCGCTGCGACTTCCACCCGCGCTGGAGCCGCGGAGGGGATGCCATCTGTTTCGACGCCCTCGACCCCGCCGGCACCCGGCAGCTCCACGTGGCCCACCTGCAATTCGCAGGGGGATAAGAGTCTGGTGTCGCCAATTACTCTGCCGAGTTCATAGACTGCCCTATTTGACAATGGACACCGCGCTCATCGATCAAGTGGCGGTCGATTCCACATAGTCCATCAGAAGCCTGACTTTCCTGGTGGAACGCATAAGCTCGTTCGCAGGGATAGAACACAGTACTCCTTGATGCAGATCCGGAGAGAATCCGCGGAAGATGAACCCAAAATAGGCGACGAATTCCAGCTACTCCTCCGGCTTCCCTTCGACTTCAGCAGTCACCTGCCCATTCGGCTATTGCCGAACATGTTTCTTGACCTGACGCCCCAAGAGGTTCTTCTTAGTGCGCCACGCGAACTTGTCGGTTTCGTTCTGCCAGGTTTTGACCTTCCTGGCATGGGCATGGTCAACTGCTGCCTGCGGTTCGCCAGCAATGAGACAAGTCAGTCATCAATGCGCACCACTAGCCCCCCGTTCTTTCAGTCAATCACCGCGTTGCGCCTCCGGAAACCGTTGCCAGTGACAGTGGCGGGTCAGTTCAGGCTGGGCAAAGATGATGATCTCATTGAAAACCCACGACCATTTGACCTGACCTCTGCTTGGCAACCAGGGCCATTGGATCGCTGCGATTCGGACGACATCACGGCAGCTTCGGAAATAGTCGACCGGCTCCTGGAGACACAACAGCGGAAGAGCATGCGTGGGCCCAACCTCGCAAGCGCAGTCGTATACTTCTCCCAAGTCACAGTTGGGCTCGTGCAATCCATGCAACTTGCCTCCATTGGCTTGTGGGCAAGCCTTGAGGCTCTGCTCCGCCCGGACAACGATCTGGGGAAGACTCTCGCAAGACGAGTCTCGACGTTTCTATCGGGATTTGACTTCTCGGTTGACCTTGAAGAGTGGATCAAATCAGAATACAATCGAAGAAGAAGTGCGTACGCACACGAACAGCATGTCGTCCAACCGTGGAAGCCAGATGCCGAGCCTGCGCCGGAGGCATTTGGAAAGCTTCACGAAATCACAAGGCTTTGCCTTCTTGGCTTTCTGAGCATGGACAAACAAGAACTGCTGAGACTCCAAAACGGCAAGAAGGGCGACTTGAAACGTCTTCTGAACGGTCTCCCCCCCGCTTCTGGCCGGTTTCTGGATGGTCAGCGCGCGTGGCTGGGTTAACAGCATCTTCGACAGGCTCAGGTGACAAGTTCACGGTAGACTCTCTCGATCGCGTCCACCATCGTGTCCGGGGCGAATTTCGTGCGGACGGATGCGCGGCCGGTGCGGCCGAGTCGTTCGCGGAGGGCCTGGTCCTGGATCAACTCGGCGCAGGCGGCGATCAGCCCGGGGACATCCTGCGGCTCGACGAGCCGGCCGGTGTTCTCGTTGACGACTTCGGGAGCGCCATCGACATCGAAGGAAATCACGGGCCGGCCGCAGAGCAGCGCCTGGGGCAGCGTGCGGGCCAGCCCCTCGCGCAGAGAGCAGTGGACGAGGATGTCGGAAGCCTGGATCGTCAGCGGGACTTGATCGGGCGGGACGAGGCCCGTGAACCGGAAACGGTCGGCCAGGCCGAGATTGCGGATCTGCTCCTGGTACTGGTCGGACAAGTTGCCGTCGCCGACGAAGAGCCAGATCACGTGGGGGAAACGCTGTGACAGCTCGCGGGCCGACTCGATGATGTAATCGTGGCCCTTGAGCATGAACAGGCGGGCGATGGTCACCAGGACCACCGCCTCGGGCGGGATGTCGTGCCGGCGCCGGAACTCCCGCAGCTTCTCCGGCGCAATCGGGGTCAGGAACTGCTCTTCGTCGATGGCGGAGTAGGCGGTGACATAGGGCTTGTCCACGCCGATGCCCTCGGCCTTGTTCTGCTCGGTCATCGCGTCGGCGACGCTGATGAAGTAGTCCGTGCGCCGGGCGGTGGCCTTCTCGATGTTGATGTAGAGCCGATTGGCCCAGGGGCCCTGGTAAGGATGGAACGGCAGCCCGTGGATCGTGTGCACCACGGCCGGACGCGGGACCGCTTTCGCGGCGCGGGCATCTTGCCCACGATTCGAGGGCGGGACGCCCTCGCCCCGGGGACCCCATTGGCCTTTGAGCGACCAGGCGGCGAAGCGGCCCAGGATGCCGGCCTTGGCGCTGTGGGTGTGGACAAGGTCCGGCCGGCGCTCGCGGAGCAGGGCCTTGATCCTGCCATAGGCGGCGTAGTCCCGGATCGGATGGATGGCCCGGCGCATCTCAGCGACGACCACGGTCTCGTATTTCTGGCCCCGGGTCTGATCGAAGAGCTGCCCTTCCGGACCGAGGGCGGGACCCGTGATCAGCGTGACCTCATGCCCCCGCTCGGCCAGGAGCTTGCAGGTGATGAGGGTATTCTCCTGCGCTCCCCCCAGAATCAACCGCGTTATGATGTGAACGATTTTCAATTTATGATTGACGAATTACGATTGATGATTCGATGTCGGCCTGCCATACGGTACGCATTTCCCAATCATAAATCGTCAATCGTCAATCGTCAATCCAAAGGGCCGCAGGACCCGGTCCAGCGCTGCGCGGCCCTGCGTGTAGGCCAGGAAGATGCCGTAGTTGGTGTATGGGACGCCGATGGCATCGAGGTCGCGGATACGGGCCAGCAGCTTCTGGGCGCTGATCATGCAGCCGCCGCAGTGGATGACCAGCTTGTAGGATGCGAGCCGGCTATTCTCCTGGAACTCGCGGCCGAAGTTGTGCTCGACCACTACGCCGGGCCAATGCTGCGCGAGAAAACGGGGGATTTGGACCGTCCCGATATCTTCCGCGATCCGCGAGTGATTGCAGGCCTCCGCGATCAGGACCTTGTCGCCGGCCCGGAGGCCGTCCAGGGCCCGGATGCCCCGGGCGAACGCGGCCAGCCGGCCGCGGCTGATATAGTTGATCATCATGATCGAGAACGTCGTGAGCATCATCTCAGTCGGCGTCCAGGGGTGCATCAGGTCCATCGCCTGCGAGTCGGTGATAATCGCCCGGGGCGGGCGGCGGAAGCTGCCGAGAAAGGCCTCGAAGCGCTGCCTTTCGCCCGGATCGCCCTGGCGGGCCCGGCCCAGGTCCATGCGATAGGAGACGGGATAGGCCCAGTGGCGCGTGAGGTACTCCTCGGCCAGCGCCTGCGGACGCAGGTAACGGCCGGGCGGCGTCTCGGCGTCCATCGGGATGTTCAGGACATAGAACTCGTCCCGCGCGACGAAGGGCAGCAGCTCCATCCGGCAGTTCTTCGAGACGAAATGGCCCAGGATGAACTCCAGCAGCGGCTGCCGGCAGCCCGGATCGATGGCCGCCAGCGCGAGCTTCCGGTGAAACCGCAGCAGCGGCACGCTCTCCTCAACAACTCCGAGGCGCTGCGCGCTCGACGGGCGGAACAGGTTGTAGAGCACCAGGATCTGCTTATCCAGTTCGCGGGCCTGCTGGAGGATTGTGTTCTCGGTGGCGAAATCCTGCGTGTCCGGGTCAATCACCAGCAGCACGAGGTCGCATTCCTTGAGATCCGCCAGGACCTTCGCGCGTTTCTTCTCGCCCAGCGTGCCGGCTTCATCCAGGCCGGCGGTATCGAACAGCTTGACCGGTCCCAGGCCGTGGATCTCCTGGAGAGCGATCTTCGTGTCGGCCGTCGTCCCCGGGGTCGGATCGACGAGGGACGTC
Source organism: Planctomycetota bacterium (assembly GCA_025459125.1). Classification (GTDB taxonomy): domain Bacteria; phylum Planctomycetota; class Phycisphaerae; order Sedimentisphaerales; family Anaerobacaceae; genus PLanc-01. The sequence continues at coordinate 10,542 of JALORE010000188.1, forward strand.
TGCTGCTGCGTCAGCAGGTTCATCACGCTGCTCTTGCCGCAGTTCATCTTGCCGAAGATGCCGATATGATCTCTCTCAACCAGCACGAATCGTGATCTCCACAGCCATCCAACGCCACCCATACCTACGTCGGAAACAGAAGCCCGGTTCCCTCTCGCAGGTACCGGGCCTCAATACTTGATCCACATCAGGCACAGACCGTTCGGGGGCGCGATCGGGCCGGCGGCCGTCCGGTCCCGGGCTTCCAGGATCTCGGTGATCTTCCCGGGTGGCCAGCGGCCCACGCCCACCTCGACCAGGGTTCCCACGATATTGCGCACCATGTTGTACAGGAAGCCGTCGCCCTCGGCCTCGACGTACACCCAGCGCCCGTCCTGGGCGGGCGCCGCGGTAACGTCGCACCGGAATATCGTACGTACCGAATCCTCCCGCCGGTCGGCGGCGGCCGCGAAGGATTTGAAATCCTTCTTACCGACCAGGAGGCTCGCCGCCGCATTCATCGCGGGAACATCCAGGTCCGCCGGGACGTGCCAGCACTGCCGCATGTGCAGCACCGGGCGGACCGGTCCGCAGAAGATTGCGTAGCGGTATAGTTTGCTCCGGACATCGCCGATCACGTCGAAGCCCATCGGGACATCCTGGGCCTTGACAATCGCGATGTTCTCCGGCAGCCGGTCGGTGACCGCCTTCGGGAAGTTCTCCGTGGGGATGGGCGTATCGATCTGGATCAGGCCGACCTGCCCCAGGGCGCTGACGCCGGCGTCGGTGCGGCTGGCCCCGCAGATCCGGGCCCGCGGTCCCAGGAGGCTGCGGAGCGCCTCCGTCAGGACCCCCTGGATCGTCACGCAGCCCGGCTGGATCTGCCAGCCGTGGTAGTCGCTGCCGTCGTAGGCAATCGTCAGTTTGATGTTGCGAAGCGCCATGCCACACGGACCAAAATACTGTAGGGTGGATTTGGGCTCCCAAACCCACCCTACAGCTTGTAACGCGAAAAGCACGGGCCCAGATGCCTGTGCCACTTCTCACACGCTCTGTCAGAGCAGCTCGGCGATCTGAATGGCGTTCAGAGCCGCACCCTTGCGGAGCTGATCGCCGGAGACCCACAGGTTGATGCCGCGATTGTTGGGCAGGGACTCGTCCTGGCGGATGCGCCCGACGAAGATGTCGTCCTTCCCGGTCGCGTCGATGGGCATGGGGAACCGGTTATGCTCGCGGTCGTCCAGGAGGCTGACGCCCGGGGCGGTCTTGAGCACCTCGCGCACCTGCTCCGGCGTGATCGGCCGGGTGAACTCGAGATTGATGCTCTCGCAGTGGGCCCGCATCACCGGGATGCGAATGCAGGTCGCCGTGATCGCGATCTCGGCACAATCGAAGATCTTGCGGGTCTCTTTGACCAGCTTCATCTCTTCCTCGTTGTAGCCGTTCGGGCCCAGCAGCGAGTTGTGGCTGAAGCAGTTGAACGCAATCTGGTGCGGGAAGATGTTTCGGGTCGGCGGCTTGCCGGCGAGGATCTCCCGCGCCTGGTTCTCCAACTCCAGCATGGCGGACATGCCCGCCCCGCTGGCAGCCTGGTACGTGCTGACGACCATCCTCTTGACCGGATTGACCTTGTGCAGCGGCCAGACCGGCACGATCCCGATGATCGTCGAGCAGTTCGGGTTGGCGATGATGCCCTTGTGCTTCTTGATCATCTGGGGGTTGATCTCGGGCACGACCAGCGGAACCTCGGGGTCCATACGATAGGCCGAGGAGTTGTCCACAACCACCGCTCCGGCCTTGACCGCCGCGGGGGCGAACTCGCGGCTGCGCGAGGCGCCGGCGCTGAACAGAGCGATGTCGATCCCCTTGAAGCTGTCCGTCGTCATCTGCTCGACGACGTATTCCTTGCCCTGGAACGTAACCTTCTTGCCGGCCGAGCGGCTGCTCGCCAGCACCTTGAGCGAAGAGAACGGGAAGCTCCGCTCTTCGATAATGCTCAGAAATTCCTGACCGACAGCGCCGGTCACGCCTGCGACGGCTACCCTATGACCCATGCTCAGAAACTCCTCACCACGATCCGGCTTGATAGAAGGACAGCCAACCAAGGCCGCCCAGGGGATTCACCGGAAATCGATAGAACCAGAAAGTATAGAGCCTCTATCGGCAGAATGTCAAGAGGGTGTCGCTAATATCTCGTATTCATTCCGCTGCCGGCGTCAGGATGGGCCGCCGGGCGGAGCGCTGCCACCAGGCGGCCAGCAGCGAGGCGGTGATGATGCAGATGAACACGAAAATCGCGGCGGGCATGGCCGCCCGGTCGCTGAAGTGCTCCAGGGCCAGGACCGCCCCGAGGCCGGCATTCTGCATGCCGCCTTCGATGGCCAGGGACCGCCGCTGGGGCACATCCATGCGCGACACCCAGGCGATCAGGTAGCCGCCCACCAGCCCGATAACATTCATCAGCACGCCAATGACCAGCAGCAGCCCGGTCACCTCCAGGAGACTGTCCCGGTTGACCGCGATCGTCCGGGAGCAGACCAGCACGATGAAGGTCACCGAGATGGCCGGAAAGACCGCGGAGATCTTTTCGACCCTCTTGGCGAAGAAGTGCCGCACGGCAAAACCGATCAGCAAGGGCGCCACCACCAGCAGGACCACCTCGATCAGCATGTTCAGGAACGGCACCTTAAGTACCGATCGCGCCAGGAGATACGTCAGGCCGGGGGTCGCCACGGGAGCGAGCAGGGTCGAGACGGTCGTGAGCGAGACCGAATAGGCCAGATCGGCCTTGGCGATGTAGCTGACGACGCTGCTGGACATCGCGCCCGGGGCGGAGGCCGTCAGGATCAGACCGACCGTGATTTGCGGATCGAGGTGCAAGACGTTGGCGATCACGTAGGCCGTCAGAGGCATCAGGCTGTACTGCGTGATGGTGCCGATCAGAACGATGATCGGGCGCTGGACGATGCGCCGAAAGTCGTCCGCCTGCAGGACCGCCCCAATACCGAACATGGTCAGCGCGAAGACCCCGCTGACCGCCCGGCCCTTGAGGGATGCGAGCGGCGTGGGCCAGAAGTACGCCGCGAGGCC
>JALORE010000001.1 GCA_025459125.1 Planctomycetota bacterium
TCGGTGTAGTCGATCTCGAACTCGTACTCGGGTTGCATCTTCGGGTCAGATGCGATCTTCTCGTACTTGTCCTCGGACGCCTCGTCCTTCCCGTCGAGGTCCTCTTTCAGCTCCTCCGGACTCTTCATTGCCTGGGTCATTCCGCCCATTGTTCCCGCTCTCCTTTCTGCGCATCCCACCGGTTGCGGTAGAGGATGCTAGCTGTCAGACTCGTCGCGCATGCGAATTGCGACGAACGTCATGTCCTGGCCCACGATACCACGGGCGTTGATGGTGAAGTTGTGGCTCGCGAGCTTCACCTGTTCGACCGTGAGCAGGATCTTTTTGGTCTTGTTGTCTTCGATGGTGGCCGCGAGGTCACCCGACAGCAGCACGTTCTTGAGATGTTCCTCGGGACTGGTACCAAGCTTGGGGAACCAGCCGGCGCTCTTGACGCTCTCTCCGACGATCCGCACCATCGATGCGGTGAAACTTACGCGATAGCCGGTCGGTGCGTATTCCTCGACCTGGAGGTTGTCCAGCACTTCAATGGGTTCGTAGGTGATCTCCTCGGACCCCGAGACGTTGGTCGCGTAGCCGACTTTCTTGCCGTTCAGCAGAAAGCGGGCCCGTGCTCCGGTGAAAACTCGCCCTTTCTCGGCCATGGTTCTCTCCTATGCCGTCGCCGCGCTCTGGGGCACGGCAACAAGGTGGACGGTGGACTTGACGAAGTTGATCGGCAACACCGGTGCCATCTCGACCGCCACCTCCAGCACGTCGAGAATCAGCGAGATCTGGAGCGAGCGGTATGCCACCAACGCTACCCCGACGAGCTGGCCGAGGATGTTGACGCCCAGGCCGTAGGCGGCCGTGACCGACCCGGCGAATCCGCTCTTGCCTACCATCGTCTCCATCTGCCCGCGGAAGTTGTAGACCGCGTAGTTGACGGCTTCGTTCACCGATGCCTCGGTGTAGGCGATGTTCGAGCTCGACAGGTGGGTCGTGACGTTGCGGACCACCCGCCGCCCCACGCCATCGACGGTCTCGCCGAAACACAGACCAGCCTGGATCATCTCCTCGGCATCGTCGTTGGGGTTCCAGCTGCTGTGCTGCTTGAGCGACAGCGTGTTCATGTACTTCCAGGTCAGCGACGTGCCAACGGGGCTACCCGCTTGCATGCCCGCGATGATGCACGCTCCAAAGGGGGGATCGAACAGCTCCTTTTCGCCAACTGTGTTGTACCGCTCCACCTGCTGGGCCCACACGCGGGCGTGACGGGTGTTGAGGTCCACGATCTGGGCTTTGATCTCGGCCTTGGTGGCCAAACTGGTCATGCCCGTGTTGAGCACCCCCACCACCATGTCACGTTCGGAACGACCGACTCCACCCATGTACTTGCAGTGTTCCTTCACCGCCGCATGCACAGCCGGATCAGCCGTGATTGCGACGATGGTGTTGACCCGAACCTTCTTGAGCAGGTCCAGCGCTCCCTGCCAGTCCGCGAACGTCGTGGTGGGCACCCCCTCCTGGCCCGGCGTGTCGTCCCCCTCGTGCCCGCCGGCGAGGTATACCGGGCCCGTGGTGTTGTCGGGCGCTCCCGATCCGCCGGTGGCCCGGGCTGCCGAGATGAGCGCCGACTCGTTGTTCAGCTTCTCCACGATCAACGCCAGGTTCGCGTAGAACGTGGCCTCGGCCGGGTCGAGCACGTTGGTCGCCGCGGCATAGTCGAGGTCGGACCCCAAGAACGTCGTGCGCCCGGTAACGAGGGTGAGCGTGTAGCCGGGCGTGCCATTGAAGCGGTCAGCCAGCTTCTGCAGCGTCGGCAGACCAGCGAACGGGGCGCTGACGGACTTGGCCGAGACCGTCACGGTCCCGGCCGCAGCCACCTCGCCCATGGCCAGGTAGTCCAGCGCCGACCAGGTGCCGGTGGTGGACACCGGGGTCGTTCCCGTGAGGGTCACCTTCTCCATCTGGGCCGCCCCGCCGTTGTTCTTTCCGATCACCAGCAGGCTCTCGGTACCAGAGGCCGAACGGACCGCCGACAGGACCACCTTCGCCACCGCGACATCCGACAGCACGCGCAGCCCTTTCGTGAGGGCCACCGATGTCAGGGTCGTGATCGTGGAACCTCCGGACAGGTTTCGGATGGTGATGGTCCCATCCGGAGCGCTGCCAATCTTGGCCCCGTGGACCTTGTTCCAGGTCTTGGTGCTCTGCACCACGCTCGTGCCGTCGACCACCACGTCCTCGGACTGGGCAGCGTTGGTCGCGCTCAGGCCGTAGACCGTGACCGTCTGGTCGTCATCGGCGTCGCTGGACACCAACTCGAACTTCGCACCCGGCGTCACCTGGTTGCTGATGTCGCTGTCCAGGCCGGCCCGGGCGACCGTGAACGAGCTGTAGAGCTCGGATGCGGTGACCGTCGCCGTCAGCGTCGAGTACCCGTCGGCCGGGGTGGTCGCCGCGAACGTGATCTTGAACATCTCGTCCCCGCCCACGTCGTCAAACACCTCCTCCACGTCCTCGAAGATCACGGTCAAGAGCTTGCCCTTGTTCGTCCCGTTTCCGATCTGCTGGTTGATCTGGGTCGTGAAGTAGCCGTAGTCGCGGCTCTCGGTTTCCAAGGCCGTCCCCCCGCTGTTGGAGAACGACGCCACCGAGGGCGCAGCGGGGTTGGTCTTGACGAACACCACCTCCTGGGCTCCCGCGGGGATGTCCTCGTCATCCGACGGCCCGAACAGCAACGGGGCCGCTTCCTTGAGGTCACCCTCGCGGAAGAACCTGGGCGGCTGCGCCGGAGACGAAGCCACTTGCAGGTTAGTCCTGACATCGCTGTCTCCGACTTCCGTCCAGGGCTTTCCCCCTACGGCTGTCCCCAGGCAGGCGACAATGCCCGAGGCGGTCAGCCCGACGGTCTCAAGTCCGGAGGCATCCACCTCGGTGTAGCTTCCGGGCACAGAGATCAGTCGGCCGTTGAAAAAGATCGTGGTAGCGGCCATGTGATGCCTCCTCTAGTTGGTTACCGGGGTGGACCAGAACCTGTCCCATAGGACGGTCCACTCCTGAATCGAAGCCCTATGGTTCTTCCCGCACTGCGCGGCAGCCCAATGAAGGAACCCCCCGCATCGTTCCCAGCGTTCTCCTCGCGCAATCGTGAATTGCCTGGCTGTCAACTTCATGTGGGTTCCTCCGTGTAGACGGTGACGCCTCGGACCACCGACTCGGCTTCTGTCCGTTCGGCCTCGGTCATGCCCGGGGCCACGACCGGTTCGTCATCGGCGACAACCATGCCCCTGATCGTGGTCCCACGCTGCGGTATCGGGTCATGGTACTCCTCATCGGCCCGAAGGGTTATCGAGAACCGCCGGGTGAACATTTCCGACGGCATGTAGCGTGGGTCGGGCGCCAGCTCGGCGCCGCTGTAGGTGATCTCGTCCAGGCCCTCTGCCTGAAACACGGATCGGCCGCTGACCAGGATGTGCTTGGCGAGCTGGTAGAGATACAAGCATTCGTCCGGGTGGTCCGCATAGACATAGGCGTCGTACCGTTGTTCCCACCGACGGACGTGCGGATCTTCGACGTTGCCATGGTCGTCAAGGTAGGGCATGCCGTCTTCGTCCAGCATCTCCCCGTCCTCGCCGATGTAGTCCTGGGCAGTCGACTCCTGTCCCAGCACCAGGGCAATCACCGGGAACGGAGTTCCCCCACGGGCGTAACCGTGGACCACCGAAACCGGGCGCTCCTCCCAGCGCTCGCGCCCGATCTTGGCTTCCTCTTCCGGCAGGCCACACCCGATCAGGAACTTCTCGTAGAGCACGGGTTCGAGCTTGAGCTCCTCGACCTGGCTGTGCAGCCGCTCCCAGATGATCCTTTCGACAAACGCGCTCATTTCCCACTCATGGCAGCCTGGATGGCCTGGTTGATCACAGCCGGAACAATGACCCCAACATGGTCGGCGACCTGCTCGACAAATCGGTGGGGTTCGATGCCTGGATGGATCCAGCCCGTGGTGTTCTCGGTGCTAATCCGGCGAAACGTGCCGTAAGTGCTTTGCACAGTTGTCTTGCCCGTGGTCGGATTGACGTAGGGCTTTCGCTCGTGCCGCATGCCCGTGTAGATACCCGTCGCGTGGTGCGGCCGTAGCAGAGGACCGCCCTCGCTCGCCGGCACCGTCGTGCGTCCTTTCCCGTGCGGTCCGCGGGAGGATAACCGCTTGGCCGCGGCATAGACGGCCTTGCCCAGGGCCTTCGCGGCATCGGCCGTGAGCGGCCCTCCGGCCCGCGACAACGCCCCCGCCGGAGCGTAGGGGGAGCCCATTGGCTGACCGGCCAGACCGGTCGACCCGGGTGTGCCATGACGGAACGGCACGTTGGCGTACCAGCCCCCGGATCTCGACGCACGCCGGGTGGTAGCGTTCGGCCCAAGTAGCGTCTCCCTCAGATCGAACGAGTCCATCCCGTTCTCGACCGCGTTCGCGAGCCAACCAACCAGCGCGATCGAGCGCAGACCGGGCTCGCTCTCCACCTCCTGGATCCCCTCGATGTAGCTTTGCCTGGTCGTATGCAACTCCGTCTGGGCCAGCCTTTGCCACTTGGCCCGGGCGGACGCGGCCACGTCGTCGAGAACGGCCTCGACCAGATCGAGGCTCTCAAGCATCTGCATCAGGGATTCGGGCAGAGCCTCGCTGATGTCCACGTCGATCACTCGCCACCTCCCCCCAGCAGGAAATCCAGCTTGACCATCGCGTTCACCGGCAACATCCGATGCTGTTCTTGCTTGGTTTTCGCTTTCTTGGCGACATTTGTATCCCGGACCGCGTGAACGTGGTCCATTACCCGGTAGACTGGATGGATCTCGTAGTTGCAGGTCAGTATCGTCCCCGCCGCGGGCGGTGTGATCGACCATTTGATCGACCCGTCCGCCAAGTCCAGCTGCCAGTCGCTGCCCTCGGCATAGACCCGTGACTCGCTGCGTAGCAGATTGACCGATACCACCGGGTACCAGAGCGCCTTCTGCCCGGCCGCGGCGGTTTTGACCGAGATCCGCGCACTGCCGTCGGCCTGAAGCAGCTGCCCGAACATCATCAGCGACTCGGACATCACCAGGCGGTCGCGGTAGCCCAGGCGGTTGCGGCTGTGGACCGTCGCCCGGAAGGTGCCGAAGATGAACCCCCCGAACCGCTCGTAGACCTGGGGGTCCTGGGTCGCCTGGGTCATCACCGCCGAGATCAGAACCGCATCGCCAGCGGCGTTGATTTCGATGGGGTTTCCATCGGCGTCCTCGGCGCAATTCTGTAGGCCCACCTCGGGCAGGTAGAAGTGCCATCCGCTGCCCTTGCACAGGGGGCAGGTGAGCTTGGGCTGTTCGGTCTGATCGTTCTGGCGACAGGGGCAGACGGCCGCCCTGGACCACCACACGAGGTAGCCCTTGCTGTCCAGGAACGCATCGATCAACTCCGGGCGCATGTCCGCCCGAGGCCGGCCCTTGTTTCCTGTCGGAAGGCCCGTGAGGATGCGCGGCTTGAGATCCAGATCGCTCATCTCATACCGCCGCCAGCCGGACGCCCTTGTAGAAGTTTCTGAGCATCGGAAGCCAGGCTTTGATCTCCTTTTCGTACTGAATGATCCGCGCGCCGTATCCGGCATTGGTCGCGGAGCTCGTGGTGCTGATGGACTGGCTCACGCCATCTAGCGACACGCTCTGGCTGGCGATGCCAGCGCCTGCGATGAGGTCACCCGCGACGTTCAGGGGTCCGCACGCAGCCTTCTTCCCGATGAGCTCCCGGAGGTCGAACGGGAGCTTGCCAGCCTCGAACCCCGCAGTGTACTGCACACGGATGGCGTTAGGGATGTAGTCCCGGCCCTGGGCCAGCAGGGGCAGGAACGTCCCGCCGGCCGTAAACAACACCTGGCTGATTCCGGTCGAGGTCGGGACGATGTTGATGTGCCCACAGTCCTTGATCAGGCTGATCCACTCGGCAGGGAATACCATCACCTCGGTATTCGCCGGCCACATAAGGGCTACCTGTTCGACCGAGATGACCGGGCTCTGCCGGAGTTTGATGAACATCCACTCGGAGAAATCCCTTCGGTAATAGTCGTACCGCTCATCCATCGTTGTCGGGCGCAACCGGATGTCCAGCTCGTGCTCCAACCAGTCGATGGCGAACTTGATCGACCACTCGAACATCACGTCCGGGAATGGCTCCCCGAGATCATTGGTCAGGTCCACGCCGAACAGGTAGATGTCCTTGAGATCCTGGACGCTCATGACCAGGCTGTTGAGCTCCATGTCCTCGCCCTGCCGGGGGTCGGACTGCCCGCTCTCTAGCGCGGTGTCGGTGTGGTAGTAGCTGGTCTTGTACCAGCTGGTCGTTTGGCCCGCGGCATCGTCGAACAGGTAGAGCGTGATCCCCTGTTGCAAGCGGATGCGACTGTCCTCGTCGGTGATCTCCGAGTAGGTGCCGCTGATGCCGTCGTCCGCGCGGTAGACCTTGATCCGATTGAACAGCGTGAGCACGTTCTCCAACTCGGCGACGCTGATCTTGAGCTTGATCGCGGCCATCTATTCGTCCTCCTGCTTCTTGGTGTCGACGATCAAGGGCCGCAGATCCTCGGTCTGCTTGGCGGCCGGTTTGGGCGCCTGTTGCGTGTCCGTGACGCTGGGACGCAAGTCCTTGCCCTTAGCCAGGCTGGGACGCGGTCCCTTGCGCGCGCTCACCCGCGGCCGGGGCCCGGCAGAGGTTTCGGTCAGCTCGGGCTTGAGCACGCGCGAACGAGCGCTGGGCCTGCGCGGCTTCTCCGCGCCGTCCGTGACCGCCGGTCGCAACACCTTGGCTCGGACGCCAGACCGCCGCGGAGACTCGCTGCCATCCACCAGCTGCGGTCGTAACTCGACCGTCTCACGTATCACCGGCTCCAGCGGCTTGTCCGGCCAGACCGCGGGCATACCACCACCCCATCCCCAGGTCGTGATCGCCCCGGCCCCGTGTCCCAAAGTGACGATAGCTCCCAGGGTCATGCGGGCCTCCTGCGAGCGGGCGTGAAGCCAGCGATCCGGATGCCCTGGCCGTCCTTGTCTTGCACGTCCCAGGTGAGCAGCGGCGTAACGCTGTCGTCGTCGTAGAGCACCCAGTTGGAGGCTGCGCCCTCAGTGAGCTCTAGACGGTTCTGCATGATCTTTCTGGCGAGCGTGGCCTGGTCGGAGATGCTGGGGATCAAGTCCAGGCTGGCAGCCCTGGCCGCTGTCAGACGCGCTTCCAGCGTCGCGACCACGGCCGCGAGCGACCCAGGAACCCCCGAGTGGTCGGCAACTACCTCCCGAAGCACCGCATCCGCGATGGGGCCAGTCAGCCCGTTGATGGACCGCCAACTTTCCATGCCAATCCCATAGGCCGGGTCCTCGACAGTCCGCGCGGCATCCAAGAACACCCTGTACGTCACGGAGTAGATGTCAGACGCCGCCGGGATCCAGCTGCCCTCGTACAGGCCGTCGATCACATGCGCCAGGTCGACTTCCGATTCGAGAGACCCCAGACGATAGGCCGATGCCCTTGGATAGCGGTTGGACAGCCCATCCTCCAGCTGCAAACTGAGCCTGGCGATCTCGCCCGCGGCGTACAGATTCATCAGTACGGCACTCCCACGAACCGCAGCGGCATGGCGCTCCCCCCCGTGGGCATCCACTGGACCCACACCGTGAAGCTGCTTCCCGGGTCGTACTTGCCAGAAACCGCGCCCTTGGTGTTGTCCCCGGTCGATGCCGATCCGTCCGGGATCAGGATCTTGCCGCCGGAGGTAATGCCAGCCACAGCCCACTGGGCACCTCCCCACTGGCCGCCTCGGGGGTTGAGCAGGAACCCCAGCTTCTTGCTGTCGCTGGCCTTGGTGTTCAAGTGCATCTTGTAGAGCACCCCGTAGTTGCCGGTCAGCGTCTGCGACGAGCTGTCGGTGGCGTCCACACCGACGGCGTTGGTGTCGTTTGTCGAGCCGGCTGCCACTGGCAACTGTTGCACCCCGTCGGCTGTGTCGATCTGGATTCCGCTGGCCGTGTCGTAGACCTTGTCGGCATACGGGAACGTCCCCCGCTGGTGTGAGTCTCTGGAGAGCACTGACAGGCCCGGGCAGACGGAGACCGGATCGTCGTTGCGGTCCAGCGCGCAGACCGTGATCTGGTGGGTCTGGGTGAAACTGTAGTCGTAGATTCCGTGCATCAGATACGCGGGCGAGGCCAGTGTCTCGATAGCGGTCGTCAACCTCACGGTCTGCCCGGCCGTGACCGTGACCGGAGTCTCCGCGGTCGACTGCAGCCAACGCTGGAACGCCAGCTTGCCCGCGTAAAGGTAACTCGTACTCGGCCCGGCGGTCCCTGTCTTCTGCACAGTCAAGGTACCCGACGATCCACTGGTGTTCTTCAGCAGCACCGCGAACTTCATCTTGGTCGACCCGCTGTAGCCGTTGACGTGGTAGACGAAGACGCGGTTGTAGGTTGTCCCGCTTGTGTAGGACAGCCCGGTGTCCTCGTAGAGCTTGCCCCGCTGGGTCGGCGTCTCGGGCGAATCGGCGAAAATCAACTTCCCGCCGGTCCATGTTTCTCCCATGCTGATCTCAGGGCAGTTGAGCGGGTTGACCCCACTGAGCGAGATCACCGCGGCCTGCGAGGCAGCGTTCAGGTCGGTTGCCAACTGTGATGGTGTCGGACACGTCTGCGCATGCGAGAGAGACGATGCAAGCAGGACCAGCGACAGCAGAAAGACTCTCATGATCGGTTCTCCTATTCTTCCCAGATGCGAAGTTCGCCACGAATCACAGTGGACGTGGCTTGGTTGGGCACGACGGTGATTCTGATGTACGCCTTCTCCGAGTAGGGCACCCCCAGCAGTTTCTTGTCGAACTCCAGGTGGCCCGGCGGTGTGGCGATGCCCATGAGGTTGTGGAGGTCCCAGTGCTCGTCGACCAGGTTCAACCCGTAGGTAGACCGACCCAGGAGCTTGAACTTCACTTCATCGTCCACGCACGCCCACCAGCTGTGCACATACCCAGACTTTCCAGCTGGCACGTAGTGGTGGCACAGGAAAGCGTCATAGGTGCCGACGCCGATCCCGCAGAACTCCGCGGCCTCACCGCCCGTACCGTTTAGCAGCTTGATCGCTCCCACAGCCGCAGCACCTTCGATCACATGGAACTTCTCCACGAAGCGAATGTCGCTGTTCGCGGTATTGACCTTGCTCGTGCCGTTCAGCGTCACGTCCTCGGACTTGAGAACGTAGTTGCTGGTCAGGTACACGATCCTGACCTTCTTGGCTCCGCTCCCGCCGGCAGCGTCCTGGGCAGACGTGGATTGGACAGATCGCTGGGCCTCACTGCTCTGCTCGACGTAGGCCCTGGCCGCCAGTAGCACCTCTGACCCAGACGCGGCTGTGAGATTGCCGAACCGGCGCAGCATCCGTGGGTCGCAGAACGCGAGGTTGAACGAGTTGACTGGCATGTCACACCACGTACCCGCGAATCACGGCGAACACCTCCTGTGCCGCACCTGAAAGACGATGGCGCAGCAGCCGGATCTTCTTCGTCGAGCCGTCACCCAGCATAGTGGTCCCGTCTATGGACTTGCTCGTGTCAGGCAGCGTCTCAAACACGCTCGATCCAGCGATGTAGACCCGTTCCACATATCGCATGGTGCCGTTGTCGTTGAAGATCACGTCAATGCGAGACCCCCTCTCGGATGGGTCTCCCTCGGCTCCACAGGAGATGTTCTGCAGGTGGAAGATCTTGCCATCTGGAATGGTGTACTCGTCGTAGTCGTCACTGGTGATCGACAGCGGGTCATCCGAGGCGAGCACCACCTCAGTCGAAGCTCCGGGCGGCTTGGGTGGAGCGGCAGCCACCCTGAGCACTCCGTCCTCTTCGACCAGTAGGAAGTGAGCGTCGCCCTCGGCGCAGGACCCCATTGCAAGCAACCCGCGGGTGTTCGCCGGAATGCTTGTAGAGTCGGCGCAAGCTAGTTCAACCGCGTTCACTCCGTCGACCAGCTTGGATGGCCAGGCCGAGGCATTGGCCGCGGCCGTTCCCTGCGCGATTTTTCCCACTTCGTTCGTGCCGGCGGGTAGTGGGTCGGTGATCTTCTTAACCCCGTCCGTGCTCTTGATCGCGGCCAGCGTGGTTTCACTGGCCCTGGTAGAAAGGGCCACGTCCAGCTGCGCCAGCACCGCAGCCAGCGTGGTCTGCGTCGCGAAGTCCTTGCCCGCAAGCGTCGCCAGGTTCCCGCCAGACTCAGCCGCACGAGTGGACAGGGCCACGTCCAACTTGGCCAGGATCGCCGCCAGGGTCGTCTGAGTCGCGGGGTCGCTCGACAGCTTGGCCAGAACCGCGGCCAAAGTCGTCTGGGTAGAGAAGTCCTTTCCCGCCAGAGTGGCGAGGTTCCCTGACTCCTGAGCCGCCCCAGCCGGTAGCGGCAACGTCGAGGCCGAGACGGGCTGCGTCGTCGCCCCCGTCGGGTCGGTGCGGAACGGCTTGGAGCTGGTGCCCTTCTCCTCGTACCCGCCTACGCCATCCGAGCCGTAGATGATCGATACCGGCGAGTCGCTCATGACACGGTCCTTGTTCTGCTGGTCTCGAACGCACCGCTGTAGGTGATGCTGTCTGTCACGGTCGCGACCAGTGCTCCAGCCACATCGTAGACCTTCCAGACGACCGTAGTCGGAAAGGCTCCAGTCCAGGTGATCAACTTCTCGACGATCTTCTTCAGCTTAGAGCTCGACTCCCACCAGACGATGGCGGTGGGAAAGACGGTTCCGGTCACCTCCCGATAGGATCCGCTGTCGAACCCCTCGGCCGGACCTTCATCGATGAAGTGGATCAGCTGCCGCAGCACCTTGTGCCCATCGGCCGTCAAGCCAGACCCGCCGGTAGCCAGGTCTTGCAGGGTGTGCGGCCCGGTGGTCTGGTCCTGGAACTTCCAGTCCGACCCGTCCCGCCAGATCAGAACATCCTCGTCAGCCGGCCCGCCGGCTGGTTGCCCGTAAAGCCCCCGACCAGACAAGGCATCCTCGGTCTCGTCGATGCCGGTGGGGTAGGCGTCTTCCTGCGTGCCACCGTGGGAAGGGTCCTCCCACTTGACAGCCTGCACGCGGTCGAGGTTGGGGGGTGGCGCCACTACGCCTCCAACCGGGCCAGGACGATGGTGGGCTTCCCGTCTACCACCACAGCCTGTGGAACCATGGCCGCCCACTTAGAAGCCTGGGCGGCCGAGGTGAAGTGCGCAGCCAGGTAAGTGCGCCTGGATTTGCACCGGACTGCACCGGAGACGGCAGCCGACCGGCGAAGGTCAGCCACCGTCTCCGGTGCCTTGGCTTTGGTCCGGCGGGCCATGCTAGGTCGCCGTGGCCAGCACGATGTGCTTGTCAGACACGGGGATGTCCGTTCGGTACCCAAGCGCCTCCACGTCATGCTTCCACTGCTGGGCCTGGCCGTGCGTGGTGAAGTGACCCACCACGTACCCGGACCGGTCCTTGGTGCGCGTGCAGCCGGTCGCCACCTGCGCGCTGCCTCGGACCAAGATGCGGGTAGCCCGGTCAGCGAACCTCTTGGGAGTGATCTTGATGTCAGGCTTTGCCATGGCTCACCTACGCTGCTTTCTTCCCGTAGTCCTTGATGTCGACCATCAGGTCGGTGTCGCCGATGGCGTAGCCGATCAGGATCACGCGCTTGCCTGCCGCCGGCAGGCCCGTTCCGATGCCACCTCCGTCCTGGAGGTAGTACGGGGTGTTCGCCGTGGCGCTCGACAGAACACCATCGCACCGGCCGCAGGTGACCACTTGCACCGCCTGCGGCGCAGCCCCCGAGCCACTGCGGATGATGCCGAGAACCCTGGCCTTGGTGTCGGTCGTGTCGGCCTTGCCGATGGTCTCGTCGCCGTTGGCGTACACCGGGTCGGCCACGGCCACCGTGTCGGTCGCGGTGGTCAGGGTGTTCTCGACGCGCTTGGCCTCGGCCGTCTCGGCCGCTTGGATCTGGCCAGAGCCGTTGAAGGTGATGGTCGTGCCGTCGACCTTGACCTGCACGCCATCGCCGTCCACCGCCACGCCCTTGTTCCCGTTCGGCTTGACCTGCAGGTCTCCGGACCCGTCGTACTGCAGGCCGGGGTTGCTGGCCGCGATGTCCACACCGAAGCCGCTGGCGCCGACGCTCATGGCCTTGGACGAATCGGCCACGCCAGCCAGCCCGTTACCGCCGACCGTCAATCCCTTGCTGGCCTCGATCTTGACGGCCAGCTCCTTGGGCGTCCCGGTGGCGAACTGCAAGCCACCCGAGGTCGACAGTTTCAGCCGCAGGATGCCGGTAGCGAGGTACAGCGCGTAGTCCTCGTCAGCCGTCATCTTGCCCTTGGTCCCACCGCCAGCGGCCGAGGTCGCGTCCGGGATCGAGCCGGTGCCGCTGAACTGCTGCCAGACATCGGTGTCGGCGTCCCAGCCCCAGATCTCGTCCTCGCCCAGGAAGTAGTGCAGCTCGCCGTCTACCAGGGCCGCGGCCTGAGCCCGGTAGCCGAAGCGGCCGGCCGCTGGGTCCGAAGACGGCAGGTCCACCGCGGTGATGCCGGTGTAGTCGTTTGCCACGGTCGGGGTAGCACCGCTGGCGTACTGCACGACCTTCGAGTTTGTCTGCGTTCCCCACACGCCGTAGATGCGGCTGGCGCTGGCCCCCGAGGCGGTCGTCCGCTCGACCACCACGATCACGCCGTCGGCGTTGATGCGGTCCTGATCGGCCGGCTCCCAGAAGAGGTCCCACTGGGTGTTGCCCGTGTCGGCCATGGCGCGCGTCACCAGGCGCTGCATGGCGGTCACGGCGTCGGACTCGATGGACACATCGGTGTCGGCCGACTCTGCCCCCTGGTTCGCGACGAAGGTGTAGGTCCTGGTGAGTGTCCCGTTCTTGAAGATCACGGTGTCGGTGGCGACGGGCTGGGCTGCGAAGAACAGCACCTCCGCGGCCTTGATGCCCAGGGAGTCCGACTTCTGGTCGGTGGTCAGCAGGGCCGCCTTGAACTGGCCGCCGGTGACCACCATGGTGTCGACGTAGCTCTTGCTGGCTGCGTCCCCCGCAGCGCTCGGAGCCCCCAGCCCGGTGATCTTGTTGTCGCCCATGGTGAGGTTGCCGGTCAGGGCCAGCCCCGCCAGGCTGCCTCCCGACTGTCCATACGCCAGAGCGTCTCCCGAGCCGGTCGCCGCTCCCATGCCGGTGACCTTGTTGGTCCCCATGGCGATGTTGCCGCCCATGGTGAGTCCACCCAGGGTCATACTGTCGCCGGTGGCCATCTCCTCGCTGAAACCCTCGGTCCCCATGAACAACGGTTTGCGAGCTGCCATTTTCGTGTCCCCTTCCGAAGTCCAGAAAGCCGAGGTGCTACGCCGACACCATGCCGGACGAGCTACTCGGTCGTTTCCTTGGTGAGATCCCGCAGAATGCCAGTGTCGGGATCGTAGGCCATCTTCGTGGCGTCAAGTCCGTACTTTTGCGCCACCTCTTGGATCGTGCTCTCCTGCTCCTTCTTCTTCACGCTGAAAGCAGAGATCAGCTGCGCCCGATGGGCGGCACGGGCCTGCATCGCGTCCGCGTGCTCCCTGGCCAGCTGGTTGGTCTCCAGGTCATGGATGCGAATCGCCTGTGCGAGGTTGGCCAGCTCGGCTTCGACCTTGCCGACGTTCAGCCGCTCCAGCGGCTCCATCTTCAGCACCTCGTCGACCGGATAGATGATCGGTACGGGAGCTCGGAAGTGCTCCCGGCACACGTCCATCCCCTCTTGCTGTTGCCGTCGGCAACCCTTCACGCCGCATCGCTTGCGTTTCATCGTTCCCGCTCTCCTATGAAGCCTGCAGAACAACAGGCTGATCAATCCGAAGCAAAAGCGCATCCGTCGCCAATGCCACACCGGCAGCCTGCAGCCACCTCTTCCCGGACAGTGGCCTCCCGGGTGGAGAATGCGTCAGACGCGCTCCAGATCCAGATCCAAGAAACAGATGATGTCCCGGAGTCAAACCGGAATAGACAGAGGTAGCCTCACCGTCGAGCAACACCGTCCCGAGGGTGGAAGTCGACTTCTGCAGTATCATGCCCACGGGTCGCCGGTTCGGGAAGTCTATGTGGCACAGGTCGACCAGATACAACCCCCCGGGGGTCTTGTCCCCGGCGACGTAGACCATGTCGCCGACCAGCGCTCCCGCCGGGCATTCGACAACCAGAGTGCGACTTCCCCCGGATCGTCGTAGCGTGACCCCCATGGATACCTCTCGTGTCCATGGCCCAAAGCTGCGTCGTTACCCGCGGCGAATGAAGGCCAGGGCTTCCCATGTTGTCGTGCTCACCGTGGCCTTTACCCAGATGGTCGCCGACTCTGCCGGCCATGGGCCCACGGTGACCCCGTTTCCAACCGTCCACCCAACTCCCGCGTCGGCGTCCTCTTTCGAGAGTGCCAACAGCAATGGATTCGCACCGGTGTTCTTGAACACCAGCGAATTGCAGGGTCCGTCTGGGAACTCGAACCTGCTCCAGGCCGTGGCGTCGGCCCCGCCCGCCAGAAACCGCGGGATCCCTCCGCGGATGTACATGGCGCTCATGGTCTACTCCGTCGCCTGGACACCCTGAACCAGGACGTGAACGATCTCGGCGGCCACCCCGTGGAGCAGATCGAATCCCGCCTCGGTGATGCTGGACTCGTCGACATGGACCACCGACGCGGTTTCGCCCCCGACCAAGATGCGGTAGTTGGCATCGGCCATCGGGAGCAGCCCCTGGTCTTTGAAGAGGATCGAATGCGGGGCCGACCCCGCGAGGGTCACTTTGAAGGACAGGATCTTCTCTCCCGCGACCGTATCGGCGTCGAGCTGCTCGATGTCGCGGTGGGTCACACGTTCTACGCTCATTTCCGCTTCTCCTCCTCGGCCTCAACGGCCGCGGCGATCTTGTTGGTCGACAACCGACGGTCGAGCTTGATTCCAAGCGTCTCGGCCCGGGCGAGCAGGCGCTCGCGCTCGACATCCGGCGCAGCCGGAGCGGGGGTGGGGGCGGGAGGCGGCCGAACGGCTTGCTTCACCTGCACCCAACCAGAGCCCTGGAGCATCATCGCCGCGTGCTCGTCGGACACGTCCACCTGCCCGATCTCGTCGATCACGTAGCGCGCGCCGCCGACCAGAATCAGACCCGGGTCGTTTGCCCCGCGCCGTCGGACTCGATGCTGGACTCGCATGCTACCTCCCTTGGCTATCGGGGGGCCCGGGCCAACCGCCCAGGCCCCCCCACTAGCCTACGTTCATCCGGTCACGGCTAGACGCCGTAGAGCCGAGAGTTGTCGAGCCCAGCGCTTCCGCTGGCGCGACCGACGTTCTTGTAGATCACGGCTCGCCCGGGGGCGTAGACCACGGGCGTCCCGTAGATCAGCTGCATCCACCGGATCGCGGTGGAGATGGTGGCGAGCGGGATCTTCAGGAACGGCGCCAGCTGCTTGAACGAGAAGAACTCCAGGTTCTGCTGGATCAGGACCGCCTTGGAGGTCCCGGGGAGCTCGGCGTTCCAGTCGGTGAGCACAGTGGTTGCGCCGGAGCGCGCCGTGGTCTTCGCCAGCTTGCACGTTGTCGCCAGGCCATCCTTGGTTGAGCGATAGAGCTCGAAGGCCGTGCCGGCGTCACTGCCGTCGGCGACGGTCATGGTCACCTTCTTGCCGCTGCTGACAGTGCAGGGACCTGTCATCGCCACCGCGGCCGACCGGCCGTAGCGGTTGATGGCGCAGACCTTGTAGTAGTAGTCGCCGCTGTCGCTGGCGACCCAGTACGAGGTCTCGCCCCCGCCAAGCGACACTTCCGTCGGAGCCACGCTCTCGGTCGGGGTGCTCGGGCGCTTGCCCGAGGGGCCCGCGGCGGTCGATGGCGCCACCGGGCCAAACTGGATGAAGGTGTCGGGGCTGAACTTGATCGGTCCGAACTGGCTGTAGAAGCCCTGGATGTTCAGACCGACCATCCCGTTCTGCCACCCAGCGGGATTGAGCGGGATGCGCTCGGCCGGGTAGAAGCCCTTGGCCAGATCGCTGAAGGCGCCATCGGCCAGGTAGAGGTCGGTAGCGCGCCCGTAGTTGGGCTCGGTCTTGACGATCAGGCACCCGTCGTTGAGCGCATCCTCGGACAGCGGGCGGCCACGCATGTCGATCACGTTCAGGGTGGGATTCGGGGCGCCGGCGGTGATCTGCTTGACCAGGCCATCCCACTGCTGGGGGATCATCGTGCTGTCACCGAAGAACAGCGCCCGCTCCACCTGGCGCAGCAGCCAGGCGGTGCCGTTCACGGTCTCCTGCGCGATCACGTTGCCGTGGGCCGGGCGGATCAAGGACATGACGTGCGACACCGACCGCGTCACACCCATGTACTTGACCACGCTGTACTCACGGCTGTAGGTCGAGTCGTCCGACTCGGGGAGATCCCCCTCGTCGATGAACGCCGCGACCCCCGAGCCGTACTCGCGCAACCTGTTGTGCTCCTCGACCGTGTTGAACGCCGGCAGCTTGGTCACGCTCTGCCACAGCCGCACGTCATCCATGCGGTAGGTGACGACCTTCAGCGTGTTCTCCAGGGACTCGATCCTGAGCGGGAAGCCCTCGCCCGCGGACACGCCCGGGTTGTTGATCGACTGACCAGCGGTGAGCGCCTTGCGCAGATCGGCCAGGTCATCCGGAGACGGCACCCCGTACCCTTCGACGCCGGCGTAGTCCCGCCACGACACGTTGCCTTGCATGATGTTCTCCTCTGCTCGTGTGAGTTGACGCCCGAACGTCTCGGGCGGGTTGTCTACTTGCCCAGCTCGGCCTTGATGTCGCCGAGCATGCTCTTGGAGATGTGCCCGGTCGTCTCGTACAGAGCGACCGCGCGCTCAAGCGGCTCCCCGCAGGGGGCCATGAAGTTGTTGTTGCGGGACTTCTGCATGAGACGCTCCATGCCCTCAAGGATCTGCTCGCGCGAGAGCGCATCCCCCGCCTGGCCGCCGTCGAAGGACTTGGCGAGCGCCCTGGTGCCACTCACGCTCTTGCGCGGCATGGGCGTCGACTCGACCACCCCCAGGCGCTCGGAGAGCGCGCGGATCTGGGTCTGCTGGCTCTTGATCAGGTCCGCCTGCTCAAGCACGGTCTGGCCGATGTTGCGGAAGGACTTGGCGAGAGCCGCGTTGAAGCTGCTCTGCCGCTCGCTCGACTTTTCCATGCTCGTGCGCAGGAAGTCGAGACCCTCGGCAATCAGCTGAGAGTGCCGCTCGATGAAGGGGCTGATCTCGTAGTCCTGCTTGAGCTGGTCATCGTTCGCGAACAGCTCTTTGAAGGACTTGTCCAGATCCTCGCCCTCGGGCTCGGCCGTCCCGCCAAGCAGCTGCACCAGCTCTTGCTGCTCGGCCTTCTCGATGGTCCCGTCGGCGAGCTTGGCCGCGAGCTCGGCGCGGCGGTCCACCGGGCCGTCGGCCCCGGCGGCCGTGGCTTCCAGCACGTCCAGGGCCTTCATGAGGTCGCTCTCGGCGATGTCGGACTTGCAGGCTTTCTTCTTCTTCATGTCCTCGCCATCCTCCTCGCCTTCGGCCTTCTTCGCCCTCTTCTCCTCCTCCTCCTCCCCCTCTTCCTCCTCCTCCTCGCCCTCTTCCTTCTCGTCCTCTTCCTCGGCCTTGGCGACCGACTTCTGCGTCTTGGCCCAAGGGGGAGCCGGCTTCTTCTCCTCGTCCTTGTCCTTCTCCTGCTCCTCGGCCTTCTTGGCCTTGCCGACCATCGGTTTGCCGGGAGCCTTGTCCGACAGACCACCATCGGCGGCCTGCTGAGACTGGGGCATCCCTCCCTCGCTCTTGCCGAACATCCTCTCGGCCGCAGCGGTCGCGGCCTCGTCGGCGGTCATCAGGTGTTGCATTCTCAGGCTCCTTTCCTGGTCATCCTGGCCGCGAATCGCCAGATTCGTTCGGCGGCCCGCCCGGTGATGTGCGGGTGCCGTTCATGGATCACGCGCATGGCCTCGGCCTTGGTCAGCCGTCGCTTGCGCTTCTTTTTCTGCGGACGAGACGGGCTACTGACGCCCTCCAGTGATTCGGTGCGCAGAGCAAACCCATCGCCAGGGGTCGGAGTCGCTGGAGGGGATATGGCGGCTCCGGCGGTGAGCATCTTCTCGACCGCCAGCATGCTCTTGGCAAGGACATCCAGTCCGGTTTTGGTGTTAACGGGGCAGTTAGTTACAGCTACATTGGTGACGCGAGCCGAAGCGATTGTCCTGCCGTCATCACCGGAGCGCCTGAGAACCTTGCCCTCGATGGAGAACCCCAGACGCCGGTCCGTCTGCTGGAGCGCCTGGGCCAATTCCCAGAGCTTGTCCGCCTGGGTGGTGCCTGCGAGGAGATAGCCCTCCATCCGCGTCGCGGGCTTGCCGTCTACGACCGTGCGCTCGACCTTGAGCGGATAGCCAACGACCCCGGCGGTGTCCCGGCTGTGGTTGTCGTTGAGCCAGCCGTTCCGGATGAAGTCCGAGAACTCCAGGCCGCGCTGGAGTACCACCTCGCCCTGCTTGTCCTCGTGCTCGGTGCTGATTACCCCGCCGATCCGGCGTTCTTTGCCAGGCTCGCCGGCCTTGTGCCACACCTCGATGGGAATGTCGATCCGGAACGGGATTTCGGGACTGACAGGATACTCAGGGGCCATACGCGCCTCATCGGCACCCCGCCTCTTTGTCAGGCCCCTGGGGTTGGATCGGATGTGTCTCTAACGCTACGGGCGACCGAGATTAGCTGTCAACCTTTTTCGCAATGACCAGCCGACGGGCATCGTCGGCGAGCGCCTTTGATAGCTCTGACCCTACCTGCAAGTCGATGGGCACGGGCTCGCCGCATTGGCGACAGATCACCTGTACCGCGCCCTTGTCGATCAGCAGCATGGACGTGCGAATCTTAAGCTTTTCTCCCGCGTGGTAGACCACCATGTGCGAGCAGGATGGGCACCTGGTCATTGGCGCAGCTGTCCAGGGCCAAGGGTGAGTCGACCGGCTTGCAGCCGCCGACCGCGACGCTCGGCCTCTTGGTCGAATACCTCACGGTTGGCCTCGGTGCCACGCTCGTCGCGGCCCTCCATCTCGGGCATCGGGTGGGCCCAGTTTTGATTGGGCGGGGCCAATGCTCGCATGCGATCCTGTTTTTCCTTCGGACCGTCGGTGAACCCGCGGCGCTTCTTCTTTCTCCGCCGCTCCTCGCTCGCCGGATGGTCACCGGCCATCCTCGGCGCGAACGCCACCTGTCCGGGAGTACGCGCGGGATCGCCGTAGTTGCCCATGGTCCCGACGGAAGAGCGGTGGCTGATGTCGACCGCCAGGGCATCGGCCTTGCCGAACAGGTCGAGCTGCTCGTGATGTTCGAGCAGCGACCAGTCGGCCGAAGCCGCCGCGGGCCCGGCCTCCCAGCGGATCTTGTCGACCCGCGTGAGGCTCTCCTCGCCAGCGCCAGCCCGAGCCCCGTGGGGCCGGTCACCGCGGATGTACTCCACTGGTCGCAAGCCCTTGTCCGCAAGCGCCCTGTAGGTGTTCCCCTGCTCGGTCGCAAGCTGGTAGGTGATGAACAGCCCGGGCTTGCTGAGATCGCCGCGCTTGCTTGTCTCCAGCAGGTCGAGCAACCGGGCGATCAGCATGCTCGCGGCGTTCTTGGTCGTGCCGTCGCTGGCGACCCGGGTGAGCTCGACGACGTTGCGGGGATCCAGCCCGCGCAGAGCCCTGCCGGTGGGATGGCCGGCGGTGGCGACCGCGACCAGGCGATTGCCGCGCTTGACGCCGATGGCGTACATGAGGCCGCGCGGGTTGAGGTAGGGCAGCGTCTTGTGGTGCTCGGCGATGAACTTCGCCGCCTCGGTCTTGGGCACGTTGACCAGGCGTAGCTCGCGGTGCTCGCGGTCCATGCTGTCGGCAAGGATGGCCGCGGCCACCCACGTCGGGATCGCCATCCCCTCCCGGAACCGCTCGGGGTTCCAATCGTCCATCCACCCTCGGCGGTGCTTGACCTTGGGCAACTCGATTCCGGTCTCACCCTGGGCCGCATGGGCGTAGGTCTCGCCGGCGATGTGGACCAAGCGCTCGGCGATCATCAGGCGCTGGTCGTCGGTGTAGGGTTCGCCCTGGCCATCCTTGTAGGGAACGTGGAGCAGATCGGGGAGGTCGGAGTAGGTGAAGCCCTGCCACTCGGGCTCCTCGCCCCCCTCCGGCTCCTGGTCGCCCAGCTTGGCGATCATTCCGTAGTCCACGTCCTCCCAGACCTTGCGCGCGGCGGCGATCATGTCGTGCGCCAGCACGTCCGGGTCCTCGCCGTCCCACGCGCCCTCGGGGCGCTTGATCGGTTCCTTGTAGCCGCGCTCTCCTTCCTGCGGAGCTCCACTGGGGCCGAACCGTTCATGCAGGCGTGGCCCGCCCTTCGGCTCCTCTGGCTGATAGGACCGCGTGTGCTGCGGATCCGCCCAGCGTCCGCCGCGCGGGCCGAGGTAGAGCTGCCGGGCCTTGACCAGCTCACCCTTTCGATACTTGCCCGCGAGACAGTTGGCGCGGAACTTCTCCACCGGGATCGTGGTCGCCGATCCCCAGAACCCGGGGTTGTCGTAGTGGCTCAGATAGGCGTGCTTGGCGCTGGCCAGGTCGGGCCAGCCAAGCATGATCTTGTCCTCGTCCACCTCCGTGAACTCCGGAGCGCGCATCTGATGAACCACGTAGACCTGTTTGGCGTTCTCGTCCGGGCCCAGGAACACGTCCAGGTGGTCTCCGTCGGTCCCCTCGGTCATGCGGATGTAGCCGTATGGCACGCGCATGCGCGTCTCGCCGTCGGTGCCAGTGGCCTGGTCATGCCAACGACGGATGCTGCCCTTCCGATTCTCGACGCTGATCGGCAAGCCCGCGAACATCGTGCGGTAGTGGAGCTTGCGCGCCTTGCTCAGTGGCTGGTAGTGCTGAATCAGCTTCAGCGCCAGCTTGCGACGCTCCCACATGTCCCGGCGTCGCTCGGGATCCTCTTCCTTGGTGGCCATCACCCGCAACTGATCGACCACGCGCAACAGTCGCGCCACCAGGTCATCCGCGGCGACGGGCGCTTCACTCTTTTCCGACTCCTCCGTGAGCATGCTCTCGGGCACGAGATCCCAGTCATCGTTGAACGCCATGCCCCGGGGGACGCGGGTCAGGACGCACTGGCACCAGGGATGAACGGCGCCCATAACCGGCAGCCAGTCGTCGCGCTTGCGCCCGACGTTGTTGACCCCCTGCTCGGCCCACCAACTCGCCGGATGGGCCTCGGGCTTGCCATCCTCGTCGAGGTACAACCGCTTGCAATCGGGGCACGCAGTCGGTTCTGGCATTTTTGCCAGAAGCTCCTCCGACCCATACCGCCGCATGGTCGACTCCAGAAACCCCTGCTGGTAGGCCATCTGGCTCTCGGTCGACGCAATCCTCCCCCAGTCGCGCGCCCAGTCCCTGCTCATCTGCCGGAGCTTGGTGGTCAGCGTCCCCACGGCCTCCCGCCTGACCACATTGGCTGCGGTCTCATCCCGGATGCCCTCGCGGAATTGCTGGGCCAGCTTTTCGTCGATGGGTACCACGGCCGGCCCCACCTCGCCTGACCAGCGGGTGCCCAGGCCGACGCAGAACTGCCCAGCGCGATCTCGCGCGAGCTCCCAAGCTCGACGCTCTTGTTCGCTCATCTCGACCGGGTTCTTTTCGAGGTATCGCTTGAAGTCCTCGTAGCTCATCTGCGCGAGGCCGGGCAGCTTTTCCAGCAGCCTACCGTACTCGAAAGCGTCCAGGGTCAGGTCGCGGATGTCCTCTTCGCGGAGGTATCCGAGGTCGACCAGGCGCTTGAGCTCATCTGGCCCCACCCGCAAGCCAGTGGTGGCCACCGACACCGCGGTGCTGGCGTCGCGGACGATCTGGCGAAGCTCCTCAAGTTGCTGGGGGGTAAGCAGCGGCATCAAATCGATCCCTTGAGCGTCTCTTCCATCCGGCGCACCATCGCCTGGCGGATGCGCTCGACCACCGGACCAGCCAGGTCAATCGATTCCTGAAGCGCCCGGGCGTCGAGCTTGCGCGGCTGCTGATCGTCGGCGGTGGCCTTGCACAGATGATCGTGGGCCTCAGATCGTAACTTTTCGATCAGCGGTTCGAGCTTGTCTGCCAGCTCCCCCTCATCCGCCTGAATCAACACCCTCATGGCACGCCGGCGACCAGGTAGGTCACGATTGCGTCCTCGGTTGTCGAGGCGTTGCTGGCCTTGATCTCCGTGATCTCGCCCTCCCAGAACAGCTTGGCCTTGGCGCCGCTCGTGGGAGTGAGCTTGAACTGCTCGGTCCCGCCGTTGAGCTTGAGCGTCAACTCCTGGTCGGTCTCCATGTACAGCAGGTTCGCCGTGCCCACGCCACCCAGGTCCAAGTCAGCGTCGGTTGTGGATTTGGGGATCACCCGCGTGTCGCTCTTGCCCACCTCCAGATCCGTGCGGATGGTCTGGATCGTGGTCTTTTCCGCTCGCTCGAATCCGACCAGCTTCTCGTCCGAGTCCAGGGTCGCCAGGATCGCGATGCTGTGCTTCACTCGATAGGTGCTCGCCATCGTCAAACCTCGATTCGGTAGGTGCGCCGGTGGCGCATAGACTTTTTCTGCTCCTCCTCCGGCTCGCCCTCGGTGCCGGGGAACTCATCGAACTGAGAGAGCATCTCATCCCAGGGCCCCGGCTGTCCCTCCTCCTGGCCCTCGTCTCCCGGCGGCTGACCGCCCTCGGACTCCGGCGGCTGTTCGCCTTCTCCCTCCTCCGGGGCGGCGCCCTCGGCTCCCGCTGGACCCATCTGCTGCTGCTGGGCCGCCATCTCCTTTGCCTGCGAGAACTGCAGCCACGTCGGGTCGAGGATGCACTCGCCCTTACCGTCTGGCAGCGGCGGTAGATCGTCCTCGGCCCGGATCTCGTCTACGGTCTTGAGGTAGGTGGACTGTTTCTTCTGCAGGTCAGCGATCTCGGCCCCGCTTCTCATGTCCAGGCCGGTGAAGACGATCTGGTAATCCTCGTCGATACGCCAGATCAAGTAGCGGTTGAGCCACTCTCCGAGTGCCCGCAACAACGGACGCAGGCCGCGGTCCTTCGAGCTCTTGATCCTCCCCTCGGCCGGCGCCTGGAACATCTGCTGCTGCTGGCCGGTGTTGCCGAACAGGAAGTTGATCTCCGATGGATCAATCTGATAGACGGCGCTGGCGATCTTGATCAGCCAGTCCAGGAACGCCGAGAACTCCATGTCCCGGTTGCTGCTATGGAGGTTGATGTACTGCAGATCCTCGGCGTTGATCACCGGCGTCCGCCAGGCGTTCGCCACGCCGGCGATCTGCTGGTACCACTGGCGACGGAAGGCTTCGAGCTTGGTGTCGGGGATGGCGCCCTTGATGTTGATCAGGCCCTTGGTCACGCTGCCCTGGGAGAAGAATCGGGCGTTGTACTCGAAGGCCCAGAGCATCGCCGTGACCGTGCGGATGAGCATCTCGATCTCACTCATGCCATAGCCATTGAGACGAATGCCCGTGCGGGGGTTGCGGACGCCGAAGCACAACTCCGACGCCGCGAACTCGGCGATCACCACGTCGTCATAGACCTGAACATAGCGCACGCGCTTGGGGTCGTCGCTCGGTTCAGCGGCCGTGGGGATGTCAGCCAGGCGGATGGTGCTGGCATCGACGGCGTAGAAGTCGCTGGGCTCGCCCTTGCGGTTGTCGACCACCTCGAAACAGCCCTGGTCGTAGACGAGGCTGTCCCGGATCAGCTTGCGAACGAAGGACTCCAGCGAGTCCTTGCCATAGGCGCGGGTGCTCCCGGTGTAGCGCAGCCAGTCCTCAATGGCCTTCGCCCGGACCATCTCTTTCTTGGTCGGCGACTTCTCTTCGTCCCGGAGCTTGATCTGGTAGCCCGGCTCCCGGTCGTTCAGCTGGGGGATGCAGAAGTTGGCGACCTGGTTGACGCGGGTTTGGATGATCGCCGAGACCACCGGGACCTTGCGGTGGATGTCTTCGAGCATGGCATAGGTCATGCCCGACGGGCGGTCCTTGAACCCCAGCTGATCGATCACGCTGAATGGGTCGTACAGTAGGGCTTTGGCCCCCTGATCCGCAGGATCTGGCATGTCCGGCGGGTTGTTCAGGTGCCCGTCGTTCTTGGCGCCCGGCGCCGCCTGGGCGGCCTTGGCGAACGTGTCGAACGCCAGGCCACCCATGTAGCCCAGCGCCCCCCCGAGAGCGCTGGACACGCTCTCGCGCAGTCGATCCTGCCAGCCCATGGTCGCTCCTCGGTCGGTCAGTCGCGCTTCCGGAACGCCTGCCTCACCATCGGGTCACTGTCATCGACCACGGTAGTCGGAGGAACGGCGGCCCCCATGAAACCGAACCACGCGGGGTCGCCCCCGTTGCCCTGGTTGCCCGCGGCGTCGTCTTCGAGCGTCTGATCGAGCACCTGCTGGCGCATGAACGCCTCACGGTCGTCCGCCTGGTTGGGCAACGCGGCCTCGCCCTGGTAGATCGTGCCCTTCATCATGTCCACGTTCAGCCGCCGCGGCTGATCGTAGTGCCGGGCGCCGACCCCGAGTTCCATCCCACCGTCCATGGCCTTGCAAACGTACTCGTCCGAGGACAGTCCCAGGTCGACCGAGCCCATGCGGACGCTCTTGTGCGCCTCGGGCAGGGGCGGATTGTCCGGCTCGACATGCGGCTTCAGCTTCGGCATCTTTCCAACTCCTTCCTTGTCCAGCTTGATCAGAGGGGCCTTGGCCTTCCTGGCGGTGCCCCTCTCGATGCGGTCATCCTCCGGTGACGCAACAGACGCGCTTCGGCGCCAGTGCTGAAGGTTGTGCTCCTTGCGGAGCTTCTCAGCCTGGTTCGCGTGCTCGTGCATCTTGGACCGAGCGGCTTCGACGGCCTCGTGCGGATGGCCCTGTTCCTGTCTCTTCGCCGACCGCTCGCGCCACTTGTCACTCTGGGTGTCGTGGTGCTGGATCTCCTTCTTCGCGGCCTCGGTCTTGACGTGTCGCTCTGCCTGCTCTTGGGTTCCCCCTTGAGCTCCCATGCCAGGGTACCAGTAGACGTAGCCACCTGGCCCCATCTTCCGGAACCCTCCCTTGGCCCCTCCTGGGATCGGGGACCAACCGGACCCCGGGGGGCGCTTGCCGAGCTTGGCTGCGATGCGGTGGAGCAGCCCGGGCTTTTTCTCCTCCGCGTGCTCGCCTGCTACCGGCTTGTACGGGCTTGGTCTCTCCCTGCCCGTTCGCTCGGCCACGGCGGTCATGGCCGACTTGCCCAACTTGCCCCGCTCGTCGATCAGATCGGCCCTCGCCATTCTCGCACCCTCGAACTGGGCCGTGAGGTGCTGTGACGGCGAACCAGAGACGATCGCTCGCAGGTAGGCCCGATAGTGCAATCCCTCTTGCCCCTCGTGCTTCGATGCGTCCAACAACTTCTTGGCCGTATCTTTCCACCGGTTTGCTTCTGCCTCACCCTCCGAGGTTCCTCCACTACCGCCGGCCGCTTTCTGCGAGGCTTCCTCGGCCACGCGACTTCTCTCGGCGGCGTGTGCAACATCCTCCTCGTTGCCCGTCCGAGACGCATTTTCGTGAGCGATAGCGGCGTTCTTGTGGGCCATGTACGCCGCTCCGTGGGAGTCCCGCGCTTCCTTGTGCGGATCGGCCCGCATCATCTTTTGCGCCGGCAGCTTCTTGAGGACTTCCTCGTGTTCGATCATCGCGGCCATGTGCTTCTCCGCGGCCTTATGGTGCGGATTTCGAGGCACGTCCTTCGGCTCTGCGAGAAGCGCCGCCGTTGCGCGATGGTGCTCGGCCAGGTCGGCCTCGTGCGGCTCGGTAGTTGTCACGCCCTTCCCCGGATACCAGTAGATGTACCCGGACCCATGGCGCTTGCGGTATCCACCGTGGGCGCTCCTCGGCACCGGCTCGTATCCCGCGGGGGCTTTCGACGACTTCTCCATTCTCTGGAGCTTGATGTAGTAGTGCCTGTCCTCCGTCAGGTGGTCCATCGCAATCTCCCGTGCGACCTTCCGGTCGCGGGTGTGCTCCATCTCGACCTTGATCCCGGCATGGAGCTGTTCCTGGTCGAAGTCCTCCGGACGCTTGCCCGCAGCCACCCCTCCGGGGATGCGCTCAGCCTTCTCAAGCCAGTCGTCGAGTTCCGAGGTCAGGCCGATCATCGCCCGCAGGGCCTTGGCCACCTCCACCCCAAAGAACCGGTCCATCGCCGCGTTGCGGTCCTCGCCCTCGGGCATCTTCTGGATCTCATCCCACTGGCTGCGCACGCGCTTCATGATCTCCGCATGTTTTCGCTCGGCCGGATCCTTCGCGGGTTGTCCACCGGGCTCCCACTTGAAGTTGATGCCGTTTCCCTTGTCTCCGATGTGAGCCTCTGGGGGGGGCTTGCCGTCGAGAATCTTATGGGGATCGGTTCCGTAGTCCTTGAGCAGCTTCGCGAACTGCTTGTCTTCCTCGTCGTCTCCGAACACCTCGCCGATGGTCTGGCGCGCGTCCGATTGTTCGATCACGACGTTCATGTCGCCGCCCTTGAAGGAAAACTCGGGGCTCCTGCCGGCGAGGCGGCTGATCAGGAACTTAGGAGTCATCTCCCCGAGTTCCTGTGCCGCCTGCTGGAGCAGAGCCTTCGAGCTCGGCGGCAGATCATCGCGGCGGTCGATCTCGGCAGAAAGCGCCCGTTTGACGCCGCCGATCATGGCCTTGACCTTGGCCTTATCCTCGGGCTTGCGCTCGCCGTCCTTGGGCTTGGGAAACATCTCCTGCGCCAGCCGGATCTTGACCAGACACTCGACCGCCTCGGGCCGGTCGAACATCACCTCCGGCATCTTGTCCGAGAACAGGTGGGTGTTGTCGGCCAACCGAATGGCGCTCCCGAAGTGGTCGCCCTTCCAATCGACGGCCGTGCCGCTATGGTTGGCGACCGCCTGGACGTAGGTCTCGAACTTGTCGGCGCCGAACAGTTCCTCGTACTTCTTTCGCTGTTGCATCACCAGGACCGCGCTCGCCTGGGGATGGTAGTTGTCCTTCACCGCAAAGCCACCCTGGGCAATGGCTGGGGTGGTGTAGCCCATGTCATGATCGATCCAAGCCTGATAGGCCATGAATCGATCCCGCGGGTCCAGCTCGACCCCGCCCTTTTCCAGCTGGTCGAAGATCGCGTCGGACATCCGGGCGTTCGACGCCAGGTGCCGCACGCCATGGTCGCCCAGGGTCCGCCGGGCGCTCTCGGTTTCCTGCTGCGCGAGCTTTCGGACGTTCTCTTCCATCACCTCCGTCAGCTTCTGCCTGTCGATGCCCGCGGCCTGACCATGCTTGACCATCTGGCCCATCATCTCCTTCGCCTTCTCGACGTTCGAGGGGATGATGTAGCCCTGCCGGCCGAGGTGCTCGATGTGAGCGTCGACGGCCTTGCCGAGGTCTCCCTTGTACTCCCTGGGCGGGCCCTGGCGGTCCTCGATCTGCTTCTGGACGTTCTCCCAATCGGCGGTCATCACCGCCCGGGTCTTCTTGTCCAAGTCGTTGAAGCCCGGGGGCAGCTGACTAGGGTCGATGATCACCTCGGCCTTGGGTGGCTTGTCCTCTTTCTTCGCCTCTGGCTCGGGCTTGGCAGGTTCTTTCTCGGGCGCTGTCTTGCCCTCGCCCGCGCCTCCCTCCTGGGGCTTGCTCGTGATCCCCACGCCCGGATACCAGTAGATGTACCCGGCCCCATGCTTCTTGTGGTACCCGCCGTGCTTGCTGTTGGCGATGGGAGAAAAGCCAGCCGGAGCCTTGGAGGTCGAGTCGGCTTTCACCAGGTCCAATACCAGTCTCTCGGACTTCGCGCCCTTCGCGTGCTGGTAGATTCCCATGATGTAAGCGTAGTCCCCCGACCGACCCTCTTCCTTAGCGCGACGCTTGGCCAGCGACCACAGGTGCTCGTCGCGCTTGGTCTTCACGGCTCCGACTGGCATGGCTCTCCCTCCTTGCCTACAGGTCGCCAAAGGTCTCGTCGACGGTCACGCCGAGGATGGGACGGAACTGGTTGTACTGCGCCTGCGTCACGCTGGTGTCCCCGGTGCGATTCAGGACCGCCTGGGCCAGCTCGATCCACTGGTTGTTCGCCCCAACGGCCGCCTGCACGTCCGCGTCTGATGGCGCTTTCTCCGAGCCGGTGGTGGCGGGCGTGCCCTTGACCGCCACGACTGTGATCGTGCCGGCGACGTTCTTGGCCACGATCCTCGCGCGGCAGCTCTTGCCCGATGTCAGCCCCGTCAGGAAGCTCCCACTGTGGATGGCGAAGTCGGCCAGGGCGTCGATGTCCTTGACCACCCCGTCCACGACCACCTGTCCGAGTGCGTAGTTGATGTTCCAGAGCGTGTCGCCCGTGCCGGTGGCCTGATCGCTGGGCGTGGTCGGATCGTCGGTCAGAACGCCGAACAGCACCTTGTTGGTCTCGTGCGCGCGGATGGCCTCGAACCACCTGGCGATGATGTCGCTGATCTCCTCGATGTCCTCGGGCTGGTACTTGTGGCTCTTGCGGCTTTCAGCGACGACAGATCGGCTGCTCATTGGTGCCTCCTATTCCACGTCCTGGTCGTGGATGAGATAGAGCTCCCCATCGGGAGAGCTGGTCATGTTCGAGTTGTACTTCGAGAAAGCATGCGCGTACTGGAAAGAGTAGGCCCGGCGGTCCAGCTCGGCCGGTGATATCCCCGCGTAATAGGGGGTGGCCGAGGGGTCGGTAAAGGGGCCCAGGTGAAACAGCTGGTCGGGCCCGAAGCCGTTGCGCTTGAGCTCGCTCTTGACGTGCCACCACCAGATGCCGAAGTTGCGGTAGTAGAGCGGCACCTTCTGCAGGATCGCCACCACGTTCTGCGCTTGTTCCTTGGTCATGCCGAACGCCTTTCTTCCCAGGCCGATTCTGCCTCTTTTGCCACGGCGCTGAACAGCCCCTCAGAGCGACTGTAGCCATAGCCGCCGCCCCCGTAGTTCTGCCGTCCGACCTTGAGCAGCGGGTTCTCCCACTCGCGCCACGATGGTCCCTTGTTCGCCTCGGCCAGCGCCCGCACCAGATCCTGGCGATCCTTGCCCCAGGGGTAGACGATCTTGAGGCCGCCGATCTTGTCCGTTGGCGCGACCACGATGTCTCCCCCAGCATCTCGAACCAGCATTTCCCGGCCACGACCGTGCTTTGACAGCCATTCCCGCACGGCCCCGTCCACCATGTCCTGGTTGGCCGCCAGCACGTCCGGTGAGATGTGGGTGATGGCTTCCAGCGGCGTGAGGTACGACACGTCGGCATTCTTTCCGAGCGCCTCGCGCAGCTCGTCGACCGCGGTGTACTTGCTGACGGTGTACCCGTGCTCGGCGATCTTGTCCACGTCGATGGTGTGGCTGTGGGGGTATCCCCAGCTGCGCACCGTGAGCTTTCGCTCACCAAGGTCGACCTTCTCAACCACCATCCGCCCGGGCTGGCCGTAGCCGGTGTCCTTCTCCTGAATCACCGTTCCCGCGCGAATGAGGCCGGCCGCCAGACGCCGGGCGTCTCCTTCTCCCGTGAGGTAGGTATTGACCGCCACCGGCGCGGTGTCCCCGGAGTTGAGCAGGGCCTTGATCTCCAGCGGCAGCAACTCGTTCCGAAGCAACTGCCGCTTGAGCCGACTGGACTCCTCGACCAGGCGGTCACGGGTCTCTCCCTCTCGCATCTTCCCCATGCGCTCGATCTTCCGCTGGTAGCTGTAGAACCCGTCCACCGCCAGCTGCGCTTGCCTGGTGTACCAGGCGCTCTCGGCGCTGGCCCGCTTTTCCTTGATCAGGCGCAGGGCCTCGTCGGGGTTGTCCGAAAGCATGGCCAGCATTTCCACCTCGTCCAGCCCCTGGCCGTCCATGTCGTTGTCAATGTCATTAGCCCCACTCCGGAGCTTGTCGAGCCATCGTTCCTTGCCCATGAGCGTCGAATGGCGGAAGCCATCGAAGCTGCCTTTGGCGAGGTAGGTGTGGACGTTGACCTGCTCGGCCCGGTTACCCTGACGCACCCCGCGGCCATTGCGCTGGTGCAGCGTCCCGGGATCCCACGGCTGATCCAGATGGTGGATGTCCGTCGTCCCGGCCGCATGTTTCTTGCCCTGGAGGTTGACCCCCTCGCCCATGGTTCCGGTGTTTCCGATCACGACCTTGATTTCACCACGGTTGAAGCGGTCCCCCACTCGCTGGCGCGCCTCGGAGTCAGGCGCGACCTGGGCGTTGATGATGCCGATCTGGTCCTCGCGCAGCCCGCGCTCCATCAGCAGCTTTTTCAGACGCTCGTGGCTGGCGTTGTGGTCGCAGAAGATGATCTGCCCTCCGCGCTCGCGCACTCCCTTGGAAGCCTCATCCGCACAGGCCAGGTACTTTGGGCTCTCGGTCCAGCCGTCGGGGTACTCCTCGGGATCGTAGAGCGACAGATCCTGGGCAGCCTTTTTCATCTGGTCCAGCATCCGGAACATCCCGCCCGGGTCCTTGCGGCTGTCCGCAGTCTGAGCTTTCGCCCGGAGGTCGAAATAGACAGCCTTCTGCGTGGGCGTCATGTCGACCAGGTGCATCTCCTGCTTGGCGTCCGGGATCTTCAACCCAACGTCGGTGGCCGTCTGGAGCATCATGTACTTGTCCATGATCCCCTCAAGCTCCTTGAGGTTGGTGAACCCAACGACGCACTGAGCCTCCTCCAGATTGCCCGCGCCCTCGAAGTCATCGTGGAACTGGGTCTCGTCCTCGTCCTCCTCGTCTTCGCCCTTCTTCTTCGGGCCCCTGCCCGGGGGCGTGAGAATCAGCCGGTCTTCGAGCTTGCAGAAGCGGTCGATGAACTCTTCGCTGTTGCGCACGCCGATGTCGATGAACGCCTGGGGGTCGATGTGCTGGAGCATGTTGAACACCTCCAGCGGAGAGTTTTTGGTCGGCGTCGCAGTCAGCAGGTACACCCCGTTCGACGGGTCCTGCTCCCGGACATTGTGCGCCATGTGCTGCATCTTGCGGGCTTGCTTGGACTGGCCCGAGCCGCCAAGGAACTTGGGGTTCTTCCCGAACCTGGACCGCGCGGCGTACAAATTCTTGTAGCAGTTGTGGACCAGCACTCCCTCGGCAAAATAGGTGCGATGGTCATCTACTTCTAGGTTGAAAACCACACCGCCTGGGCACAGCCCTCCAAACGTTCCATCACCTGTCGGTTCGAGAACCTCAACACTCGCCACCCGCCTTGGCTCAAGAACCTGTCCTTCTTCTGGTCTTGGGCCCGCCGGATATGGGATCGATGCGATTCTCCGTCCACTTCCACGGCGATCATCAGCCCCGGATGAGCGATGTCGATCCGTCCCCGCTGGCGGTGCCATTCCTGGACTCGCGTCAGGACCAGCATCTCCTTGCACCATTCGCATCGGGCCTTCATAGCTACACCTGTTTTTGTAGAGACTATCCCCTACAAGAACATCCCGAGCAAGAACGTATCCATCGGGCGTGAAGATCGGATGTGCTCCCGTGCAAATCACGGTTGTCCCATCGTCGAGCGTCAAGCGCCGCAAGCTGTCGGGAACCTGAATTTGGACGTTGGCAACGCGAGCCATGACAACGCGGCCCGTGGCGTGATCGAATGCACTCACAAGATCCCCGCGGCGCAGCGTCTCGATTGGTCGGCCGTCGATCAGGGTGCCGGAAGGAAAGCAATGAGCCTCATCTGCGATCAGGGTGTCGACCCCCAGATCCTCCCAGAACACCATGTCCATCTGGTGCTGGAACTTCTGCTGGAGCTTGTCCTGGGCCCAGGACGCCTTGAGCTTCTCGATCCGCTTGTCGGCCGTCTGCTGCTGCTTCGAGCCCTCGACGATCTTGTCAATGCGAGCGCCGCGCTGGTACCAGAAGTCCTCTTTCTCATAGCGTTCGATGGTGTCGTGCTTGAGCGGGATTCGCTCGAAAGCGGGCTTGGTGCAGACGATCAGGTCATACTCGTTCTGCTTGACCGAGGCCAGCTTGCGGTTGCGCTCGGTATCATCGTCCGAGGCGGTCGACCAGCTGTTGGCCTCGACGTACTTGTCAAACGCTTCCCCGGATAGGCCCTGAGCCCGGGCTTCGGTCTCGGCCTTCTTTTTCGCCGCCCGTGACTGCGCGCGATGCTCGCCTATGACCAGCACGCGCGAGCCAGGAAACAGGGTCTCGATCTCTTCCTTCCAGTTGGTGGCGACGCTTTTCGGCACCACTACCATCGGCCGGCGGGCGAGCCCCTGCTGCTTGCGCAAACGCGCGAGCAAAATCGCGATGAAGGTCTTTCCCAGGCCCACGTCCTGACCGAGGATCCCCCTGCCGGTCTCGGCCGCCCAACGGACAGCGGTGTTCTGGTAGTCGTGCGGCACCACGCCCGTGGCTATTCCCTCAAGCCCCAGGGGGTCGCCGCTGTACTCGCGCCTGAACTCGGCGTTGAACGTCCGGTTGTAGAGCTCCTCCAGTTTTCCCCGGAGGTCGCTGGCCTTGATCCACTCATTGAAGCCCTTTTCAACATGCTCCTCCACGTCCCGGCATTTCTCTTTCTTGAGCGAAAGCCGGTTCATGTACTTGAGCCAGTCGGTACCATCCGAGGAATGTCTGGCTACGTCTCCCGCGGCGTTCAGGACTTCGAGCGTGTAGACCCCCTGGTCATAGACCAGACGCACTCGCTTGCCTTCCTCGCGCCATCCCAGGGCCTGCTTTTTCCCCTCGGGCGTGTTCAGCCAGCGGTTGAACCAGTCCAGGGGCATCCAGCCCATGACCCGCAGCTGGAGGGGGATGTCATCGATGGAGCGACGCCTGGTATCCAGCCGCTTCCGGATAAGGTCCACCTGTCGTTCTACCTGAGCCCGTTCAGATCCCTCCAACCCGGCCATACGGGTGGTCTCGCGGTCCAGCTTCTCGTAGAGGTTCCCCGTGAGGTAATCCTCCATGTGCTGGATCGCGCCGTCGGCCGTGCCATCGGTGGCGTAGTCGCCCGACTTGAGCAACCGCGAACGCGCGTCGTCTTCGCTTTCCCACCCTTCCCAGTTGTGCTGCAGATCCTCGAACGGGACATACCCGCGGTTGCGGCGCGCGGTGTAGGCGGCTACCGACAAGAGGTCGGCTTTGTCCACTTCCGCGGCCTTGAGCGTCACGGCCGCGTCCTTCGAGAGCAGATCCGATAGCTCGCCGTTGGAATCGACGCAGGCCATGAAGTCGATCAGCGTCGGGGCGCTCTTGGAGAGCACGCCCAGGGCTCGATGAGAACCGGGGATACCGTTCTCCTTCACCCACGCTCGCACCTTATCCGCCACCCGACGCCGAATTGCGCGGGACTTGTAGAACTCTCCCGCGTCGCGGGCGCGGATAAGCTCCTGAAGCTCAACCGCGATCTCGTGCGCCTGTTTGATTGCGGCGTCACCGCTCTTGGTGATTATCTGACTGACATCGTCCACCGACTCCATCAGCGTCCACTTCGGCGGTTCGCCGATGTAGATGTAGCGTCTGCTGTCGATGGTCTGGGTGTTCCCCAGCGCCGGCGGCACGGCCGCCACGTCGATGTCCGCCTGGGCGGCCTGGAGCGAGACTTTCATCTGCTCGATCTCGCCCAGCTGATCGGCGGTGACTGGCTTGGCCGCGGGGTCGACGTACTTGCTGTCGATCTTGGCCTTGGTTAGGTCGCGCAGCGCCGCCGGGACCTTGTCCGCGTCTCCGATCACGGTCGCACGCCACCCGGTTTCGTCCGCGGTCAGGGCCTTGCCCAGAATCCGATCCGGATGCTTCTCGAAGTAGTCCCCGTCTACTAGCTGCTGATCCCAGCATCCCAGACCCTCCATCACCCCCTGCAGCTCCCCGCGGGCTTGGGAGTAGGCCAGGGCCCTCCCCGCCAGATCGTCGCGCTTGCGCACTACCAGCACGTCCGCGCCAATGCCACAGTGGACATGAGCGAAGATGTCGTTGGGCAGCCTGAAAGCGTCCAGTACCTCGGCCCGGGCGAGCAGGCGCTCGCGGAAGTCGCAGGCTCCTGGAGACCGGTTTCCCATCACCCCGCCATGGATCAGCAGCACCGCCACACCGCCGTCCTTCATGTGGTCGAGGCTGGTGTCGATGAAATACTGATCGGCGCTCTTGTACTCGGGCTTGTGCCGCGGGATGTCCCCGGTCCGGGTGCAGTAGGGGGGGTTGGCGATCACGGCATCGAACTGGGGTGGGGTGCCCATGCGCTCGATGGTGAACTGCTCGAACGCCTTGCTCTCTATCGTATGGCCCTTGTGCGCGTGGAGCACCTCGGCCACGGCCGCAGCCTGGTCGTCGAGCTCGACGCCCGTGACCTTGACCCCCTTGGGCGCGGTCTGCAGAAACACTCCGCTGCCGCACGATGGCTCAAGCACCGTCTGCACGTTCTGCTGGTAGGCCCCCATCACGTCCCACATGGCCTCGGCGATGTCCGTCCGGGTGTAGAACTGGTTTAGGTCACCGCTGATGCCGCCCTTGCCCGTGTAGCTCGCGACCTTCACCGCCTCGGCATCGGTCAACCCGCGGCCCTCGGCCCGGGCCTTCATCACGATCTTGACCGCCTCGTCATTGGCTTCACGGCGCTGGCCCTTGGTCCGGTCCTTGGACATGGCCTCCGCGACCTGCTCCTCCTGTTTCTCCTGAGCCGGCTGGGGCGCGGGAACGGGCTTAGGCGCTTCCTCGGGGTCGCCCGGCTCGGGCGCGTGCTGGATTGCCTGCTTGTCGGGATACCAATACTCGTAGTGGTCCCCGTGCCGTCGGCGGTACCCGCCGTGCTTGCCGCGGGGGATCATCTCCCATCCCCCCCCGGGGGGGCGCGCGGCGCCGAACCCGAACATCCCCAGCTGACGTGGGTTGGCTGCCCGCCGGGCCTTTTCAAGGTCCAGGATCAGACGCGGTCCGTGGAGGTCAAGCACCAGGCGCATGCCGCCGTGGAGCATGCTCTTGATCACCGTCGGAATCTGGTCTTCTCCCTTGGAAGCCTTCTCACGATGCTTTCGCTCCACTTCTACTTCCTTGGCGATGATCTCCGATGCTGGATGTTTCTTCTTGTCGACATTGACCCAATGCCCGTCCTGGGTGTGGTTCCACCACTGGCGGTAGGCCATCGGCTGCCGATCCTTCCAGCTGATGATCATCCGGCGATCCCGCCCCTGGGTGAAGATCGTGTCGGCGTGCTTGTCGGTCCTTTCGACCACACGCCAGTGCGCTGGGATGTTCAGTGCCTCGCGCAGTCCCTGGGCGGTAGTCGGAATCTCTCCGTGCAGTTTTTCGGCCTGGTAGAGCGCCTCCACCGCCGCCGCGAACCTGTCCTTCATCTCCTCCGGACTTCCCGACATCCTCGAAGCAAAAGCATCCACAACCGCCCCGCGGGCCATGCCAACGTCCTCGTGCTTGAGCTTGCCGGCCTCCACCATCGTCCTCACTCGGGCAAGCCGATGCTCGCGGATGTGCTGACGTCCCTTGTCCGACACGACCACCATCACATTGCCCGGACCAAAGTGAGCCCGCCCGGTGGTGCCCCTCTCGGTGACGCGCAGGTACCCCTGGTCGATCAGCCGCGCGTACTTCCGCTCCTCCACGTTGACCTGTCCCCAGTTGGCAAAGTCGAACAGCGTCTTCTTCTCTTCGTCAGTCAAGCTCTCCGGAACTGCGGCGGGCGGCTCTCGCAGCTGACGGGCTCGATCAACAGCGGCAGCGTAGGATGAGAACCCGCCTTCCACCTTCCCCCAGTTTCCTCCGGGCGGCCTGGCATCCAGTCGGAAGCTCTTGGGCGCGCCCGAGCCTGGGATGTGCTCGCTCTGCACCCGGTAGAGCGTCGGCCCTTTTTCTCCAAGCATCATCTGCTGGCCGCTATGGCCGCCGCCGCGAGGCTTGACCGGGGCGCCAATGGCGCGGTGGACCTCCACCTGTTCTTCGTAGGTCGTGGCGGTGTAGCGGGGCTTGGAAGTCGGCCGGATCTTGTTCTTGGGCCCCTTGTCCGTGTAGGTCGTGACCGACTCACCCACGGGCACGTACTCGAACACCTGGCCACCGGGCGCCATCTCCCGGTCCTCCAGCGTGGCCGCCGCGAGCTCTTTGGGATTGACCCACTGGACGATCTGGTAACCGTGAGGCGCAAGGTCAGAGAACTTGCTCACCGCCCGATGCGTCCGCTTGAGCTCCGCTCGCGGGATCGCCGCCGGAGTCGGTGGCCCCGCTGGCGGTGCGGGAGGCGGATTCGACTCCTGCACCACAACCGGTTCCTTGGGCGCCGCCGACCCGGATCCGGCATCCCCTGGGTGCGGGACGCTGGTCGTTCCGGTATCGAAATACCAGTAGATGTACCCCGCCCCATGGCGCTTGTGGTAGCCACCGCGCTTCGATCCGGGAATGGGAGAGAAACCAGCCGGTGCCTTTGCTCGGCCGAACAGACTGAGTTGCTCGGCCTTGATCAGATCCAGCAACAGACGCATCACTGGCGAACCTCCCCGGCCGTCATCGCGACCAGCGCCTTGACGATCCCGCGCACGGACTTTTCGTTCACGGCCGCCAGACCCGCGGCCAGCTGCGGATCGGCAAGCGCGGCCTGCTGGGCATCGTCCAGCACCCGTCGCACCACCTGATCCAGGCGCACCGCCGGCGCCCGGCCGGCCAGGGTCGCCCGATGCACCTCGGCCTGCACCAGCCATCGGGCGTGGTGGATGGCACGGTTCAGCAGGGCGTTCCCTCCAACGGCCTTGATCAAGGTCGGGCGCGAACGGTCGGACGCCGCGAACAGCGCCCCCTGGTCTCGGTCGGCCTCTGCCTGGAGCTTGTCCAATCGCTTGCGCTCGCGCTCGGCGTCCTTCTCGGCCCGGGCAGCTTCCTTTGCCGCGGTTTCCCGTTCTCGCTTCTCTGCCGCCCGCGCGGGAGACATACCGAACTCGATGTCCAGCGCCTCGGCCGGCGTCACGCGAGTCCGCCCGAACCCGGCCAGCACTCCCACGCCCCCCCGGGCCCCCTCGGAGAACGCATGATCCTCATGGTCCTGGACAGAGCGCAGGGCAAAGCCGCGGAAAGCCGCCGGCATCTTGGTCGTGCCGACGTGTTCGCGGATGATGGTCAGGAGGGCCTTGGCCACGGGGTCCGCGTGGATGCGCTTGGACAGGTCCAGCCCCGAGCTGCCGATCTCCGTCTGCTGCAGGAACTCCCGATGCGCGACCTTCGCGCCCTTGTCCGACGTGGCCCGGATGTGCAGGTCGGCCTCGACGGCAAGCTTCAAGGACTCGGCGATGGGCCAGCCATGCTGCTCGGCAACCACCAGGCTGGGAGTTGATAGCGCGAGCGACTCGCGGAGCGTGGGATTCATGCGCTCCAGGATATCCGCGTCGGGCACCAGCCTCGCGGCCATCACCCGCTCGACCCGCCGGCGACCGTCCTCGTTCAGTAGCGTCCCCCTGCCACCGTTTTCGATGTACTGGGCCTTGTTGTAGTCGTCGATGATTCCGGCCTGACGCAGTGACCTGACGAAGTCCTCGCTCGCCTTGGAGTACAGGAACTCCGAGAGCGTCTGGTCTGGCTCGATTGCTCCGACCAGCGCGTCCGTGACGTGCGAGGTTACGAACTGCGCGACCGCCACCTCCTCGCTGCGCGGGTCAAGCCCCTGGGTCAGCGCCTCGTTCATCCGCCGGCCCAAGAGCTTGAGCTTGGCGTTCTTCTCCCCGGGGTCCTTGACCGTCATCCTCCTGACAATCATCGGTTGCTTCATCGCCCGCACGTCCGCGGCGCTCACGCCGTACTTCCGGGCGTTGGCCACGAGGTACGACCGGAGCTTCTCGGCGCTGTCGGGGTACTCGCGGTAGGAGCGTTGGATCGCCATCGCCCGGCCGTTGCCGCCAAGAACCACGCGGTCCTGGGTGATGATCGGCGGACCGTTCACGGCATCGGGGTTGGTGTTGATCATGATCGCCGGGTCCAGGTTCTTGGCGATCCGGTCCACCTTCTCCTGCTCGGCCGTGATCGCGTGGTAGCGGCGCTCCTGGACGTTTTCGGGATAGGCCGGATTCTGGGGGAAGTGCCCGAGGGCCTCGGGCTTGTGGCTGGCGATCAGATCCGAGGCGTCCATCAGCACGTACTCGGCCTGGACGTTGTCGATTCCCTTGCCGTCAGCAGAACGCAGCTTGACCGAGGTTTCCTCCCCCTTCACTTCCCGCTGGCGGCCGGCCTCGCGCTTGCGCTTGCTCACAAGGCAGAAGCCGTTGGGCTGCTTCATCACCGCCCACTCGCGGTCCCCGCCCATGGCCGCCGCCTGGGCCTCCAGCTCGGCCGCGTCGGGCGAGAACCCTTCGATGTTGTCGTACTCGCCGCGGGCCAAATCGGCCATGCTGATCCGCGCCAGCGGCGCCGCCTGGGCCTTGCCCTCGGGGGCCTTCTCCGCGGTCGCCTGGCGGTGGTAGCTCTGGACCATCCGGTGGAGGTCTCGCTCGTGGACGTGCGCCTCTCGACCACTCTCGTCGTGCTTGACGTGGACGATCCCGCGTTTCTTGTCGTGCGCGAGCACCTCGAAGTGCCCTTCTTTCCCCTCGTGCTTGACTTTGAACTTCGCGCCCGTCGCCAGATCCTCGGACGACGTGAGCCGGCCCTTGGACGGCAAGCGATAGAAGTAGCGCCACCGCGGCCTGGGCTTGCCGGTGGGGACGCGCTTCAGGTACTTGTGCCCTGCGGCCTTGCCCACTAGCTCCTCGCCGATGGCTTCTCGGGCCTCCAAGTCATCACCCTCGGCGACCATCCACACCAACTCCGGCGGCACAGGCTCGGACCGGAGACGGAGCGCCAGGCGCTCGGCCCGGAGGGAGGGCCCGGCGTAGGCCCCGGGGATGTCCCAGGTAAGCAACTCGCCCTCGGTCGACTTCTGCACCATCACCCGGTCGACACGTCCACCCCACCGATCCGGCCGCGGTGGCGCGCTCGACCGGTAGAGCTCAACGCACCGCCTGGCGATCTCGGACCGCAGCTGCAGGTCCCGGGGCGCCATCCCGCGCAGCCCGGTGAGCAGGTGCCGACGGAACGTGATCGGGTCTGGCGCTGTCACCCAATCCCTAACAGCCTCGCCCAGCGCCTGCTCGGCAGCGATGGACAGGCCCAGCCCTCGACTCACGTCATCCGGAGAGCGAACGGGAAAGCCTCCGGGCAAGATCGCCTCGGGCTCGCGAGACACCTCGGTCAGCCGGGTAAGCGCCGACTGATCGATCATCACCGGCCGGCGCAAGCCGAAGATCAATCGCGGTCCCTGGCCAGCGGTTCCTGCGCCCAGGGCGCCCGGCAATGATCCGATCATCCGAGGTACCTCCGCTTGAAAGAGAGGCGGCCCCCCACCTGACCGCCTCGGTCCCTCCGATGCAGAGGAAGGAGAGCGGGAACCCTCAGAACCTCGGCACCGGAACACTCCTGACCATGTCAGAAGCCCCCGCCGATGCCGTATCCAAATCCCAGATCGGCAGCAGTCGGCGATCTCTCGTCGAGCGAAGGATCGCAACGCGCAGGGGTGTCATGCTCCTGACGATACTCTGGGGGATCAAGCGGAGCAACTGTATTTGCGGGAGGTTGCACGACATGGGCAGGAAGCGCCGCCCGCGCCGGGCCTGGAAGGGCGGCTACTTCTTGCGGCAGAGCGTTAATCTGTGCCTGTTGCGCGTCCCCGAAACTAAACTGGAATCCGCCGGCGCGGATGGCCGTGTCAGCCATCCACATTGCCATGACACAGTCATCGTGCTCGCCGACGCTGACCACCTGTCCATTCTGCCAGCTCATGGCCATCAGCTCGCCCATGATGATGTCAGTTACCTCGATACTGCGCTGATCGCCACGGGGCCAACGCCACTTGCGATTCTCCAAGGTCATCCTGAGCGAGGGCACGCCGCGGTCGAGGTTGTGCTTGCCCATGGTGAGCGAGGTCATCCCCTTCCGCCAGGGCTGCTTGGGCTGGACGCCCGAGGTGAAGAACTTGCGGATCGGGATGTCGGTGTCGCGTCGGAGCTCGTCGGTGAAGATCCTCTGGAACTGGTTGCTCTCCGCGTGCGCCACCTCGAAGCCGTAGATCACGTAGACTTCCTTGATCTCGTCCAACTGCTTCTGAAACCCCCATCCGCGACCGCGCCGGCAGTCCACCAACCAGCGGTTGCGCTGCTCGTCGACGGCGGTCGTGAAGATCACGGTCCAGTCGGCAGAACTTGAGGCGCTCATGGCAAAGTCGATGCCCGTGTAGATCATGCAGCCACGCTCGCGCCAGTAGCCCCCAGGCAACCCCAAGATGTACGGCAGGCGCACGTCCCCGCCCTCGAACAGCTTGCTCGGGAACAGCGACGCCTCGTCCGACAGCGGCTGACACAGAAACTCCCGGGCGAACCGCGCCGGGCCGAGTTCCTGGCGCTTCGCCTCCAACCGGTCGCGGTTGTAGCGCTCCGGAAACAGCACCCGTCCGAACTTGTCAATCGCGGGATACTTCCGGACCGTGTACCTGCCGGTCCCCTCGATGTGCCCGTAGAGGTCGGCGTAGTGCATCGGCGTGCCGACCACCACGATCTGGCCACCGGGCGTGACCATGTTCGAGATGGCCGACAAGAAGTAATCGATGTTCCTCCGGCGGATCGTCTCGGAGTAGATGTCCTCATCCGTGAGGCAGTCGTCGACGACAATCCAGCTCGGGTGACCACCGCGGATCTTCACGCCCATGCCGCGAGCGCGAATGATCGTGCCGTTGCGGAGCGTGATCTCTTTCTTGCTCCACAGGCGATCCTCGGTGACTGGAACCAGGTGCCGGAGCTTGGGGTTGGTCAGCAGCTCCTCTTTGACCAGCGCCAGCAGTGCATTCGCGGTGTCCTGGGTCGATGAGAAGATGTAGCCCAGGCTCTTGGGCTTGCGGTAGCCACCCATCCAGATGGGATAGGCGAGGCTGAAGAAATGCGACTTACCGTGGTCGCGGGCA
This sequence comes from Planctomycetota bacterium, assembly GCA_025459125.1. Lineage (GTDB taxonomy): Bacteria > Planctomycetota > Phycisphaerae > Sedimentisphaerales > Anaerobacaceae > PLanc-01. The sequence goes on from JALORE010000001.1 coordinate 40,988, forward strand.
GCTTCAACTAGGACTCGATCATGGGTGGTGACCAGCTCGTCCCACTCTTCATGATGCCGTCCGACCAACGACTTCCCATTGTAGGGCGGCTCCTGCGGGGCGGTGATTACCTCCGAGAAAAAGTAGGCCAGGGAAGTGGACAGCAACTCGCGCTGCGCTACGTTCCAGATCCTGTCGTCTTCGGGAGCCACCTCCGCGAGCTTGAGGCTGGACTCCACCTGATCAGACGAAACATCGGCTGAGAAGATGAGCTCGGACAGCGGCAGCGCCCGGATTCCGCCAAGGATGGGGGTCCGGTCGTGAGGCTGGTTGCGTAGCAACGCCGGCGGAACGTGCTCGGCTACGGGTGTGCGCTCGATGATCACGAGATCAACGGCGCCTCGCGCACGATCTCCAGCGTCACGCGCGACAAAAACGGGGGACGCCCTAGCTTCACCCAGAGGGCCCAGCTCAAATCAACCACGGCGCGCCGCCGCCAGCCGCGCTTCAACCTGATCTGCACCTCCCACCGCCGGCCGTCGGTGGCCCCCCACGGCCCGGAGTCGCGGACTGTCGACCAAACGCACCGTCGCCCGCCGCCCACGCACACGCGAACGCGAGCACCGCACCGGCCACGCCAGCGACGGATGGCGATGTGCTCGGACTGCCACGTCAGCCGGCCGCCGCACGCGAGCTCTCCATGGTTGTGGCCGTCGCCCGGGTGATAGACGCTCAGGGCCCCGACCAGGACAAGTGCTTCGATCATCTGCTGTAGATGCGCTTGCCTGCCCCGCCCTCGCGCCCGGTGGTCCCGCGGTCTCGCCAATCGCGACCGAACTCGCGCTCGATCCTGTCGGGCCCGCCAATGATGGCTCCAGAGGGGCCAGCCACCCGAACCAGGGCGGGGGCGCTCATCAGACGCTCCATGCCAGACCCGCAGCGGCACGTTGGCGCGGGCCCGTCAAAAGCGACGTGGTGCTCACTCACATGGCCACACGTTGGACATCGGTAGTCGTACAACGGCATCGATTGTCACTTCCCCTTCTCCAGAAACGGAGCCACCGACAGAAACTCTCCGCTCCGGCGCTTTTCGCTGAGAGCCTGGGTCACCCGGTGCCCCCGCTCGGCCACGCGCCCGGCGATGTCCATCACACGCTTTACGCGATGGCGGGCGATCTTGGCCTCGGCCATCACCCGCGGCCCTCGTCGGCGACTGCGCAATCCGTCCTGTGCGGACAACGCGGTCTCCAGGTCTGCCTCGGAGATCACGCCCATGGCGATCAACAGGCGTCCGAGCAAGGCGTCTGGATCTCCGCGTTGCTGTCCTATGGCCTCTGACAGCTGGGCTTCGTTGATCATGCCAAGGGCCAACAGGACGTTCCCGATGTTGGTCCGATCCGGATCTTTATCTTTCATCATCGCAGGCTCCTGGCAATCTCCTGGATCAGCTCCTCCATCCGCGACAGCACCACCTCGGTCTTGGTCGCGGCCTCCGTCTGCCCCACCGCCAGTCCGATCACCGTGTCCTGTAGCTTGGCCGTCTCTCGGCGTTCAAGCCAGTAGAGAACAACCATGATCGCCGCCACCAAATACCCGCCGCCGGTGGCGATCATCTTGCCGAGCAACGTCGAGAAAATGCCATCCACGGAGCACCTCGGGATAGAAATCAGGGGGGCCTACGTCTGCCAGCGCCCCAACCACTCAATTGCCACCTTCGCCGCCTCGGACTCGACGTACCCCTGTATCACAAGCCCGGCCCGCAGCGCCATGGTCGCCGCAGCCTGGCAGATGTCCGCTTCCGAACAGGCGTAGCTCTTGAGCGACCTGGCCCGGGACAAAGCGAAGTCGTAGGGGTTGAACTTGCCGTTGGACATCCACCACTCGATCTCCATGTCCGAGCCATAGGCTTCAGCCTCGTATCCGGCGCGGTGGGAGCTCGAAGCCAGGTAGCGCGTGTCGTAGACCACCCATCCCTCGCGGTCGCCCTGCACCACATGCGTGTGCTCGTGGACCGCCACCCGGAGTTGTTCTGGCAACGTCCAGATCGGCGTCGCCTGGCCGACCGAGAACGGGGTGTAGATGGTCCTGCCGACGGTCGTGACAAAGCGCTCCATGAACTGGTCGCGCTCCTGGATGTCCAGCGTGTCCAGCAGGGCCGCCGCCGCGCGCATCATTTCGGACGTGTTCTTGGGAGAGACTTGACTCCCAAAGCGCTGCTGCATATGCCCCCACAGGCCCGTAACCATCTGTGAGCCGATCTCGATCATTTTCCGCTCACACACCGACAACCGGCGTCGGTCTCACCGCACGACCATCGGACGGGCACGGCATCCCTGGCGGGACGGACCTTGGAACAATCCATGGCCCGCTGCCACTTGCTGTTTGAGCCGCACAGCTCAAGAACGCTGCCGTTGCATCGGGTGGAATTGGGCATCTGACACGGGGCCCCGCAGGCGGCTCCGAGGAGGGCCATGGCCACTGTCACCACCTTCATTTGACGAGATCCTTCTGCGCGAGCTCCCAGGCCACGCGCAACGGGCAGTCGGGCGGACAGCGCAGGATCGACTGGGCAATCCATCCCATGGCCTGGGCCATCTGGCTGTAGGAAGTCTGGAGCGCGGAGGTATTGGCTTCGACCCCACGCAGACGCCTTTCTATCCGATGCAGCGCCGCCGTTACCGGGTCCTGCGATTCTTCCAGCTGCGGCAATTCTTCCGAGGGTGTCATGCTTCCCAGATTAGCCGCCGAAAGCCGCTGTTACAACCCTCTCCAGAAAGGTCAGCCATTTGGCAGAGTCCATCGCACGAATGGTCTTCTCTGAGGGCGAAAAGATCACGTCCGTGAGCGCTCTCCGGGTGGCCGGGCCGAGGTCTCCATCGATGCCGCCCGGCAGCGCATGCCCGAACACGTAGCTCAGAGCCGCCTGCATGAACAGCGTGCGAGACCGAGAGCCATAGGCCCAGTCGGTCGCAGTGCCGTCGTCGCAATGCCAGTGATCCTCGTGAGCTTGGTTGTACCAGAAATTGAGCACCATCCCCAGGTGCATGCGCAGCACGGCCTCGACCCCAAGATACCGGCGAGCGTCAAACGGGGCATTGCGCGTGATCAACGGTGGCTGGTCCTTCCACCAGATTGCGTCAATGTCGATGGCGCGACCCTCGCCGTGGCGCCCGGCCTTCTCGACATAGCAGCCGCCGGACACCAGGCACTCGGGCGCGCCCAGCTGCGACCGCTTCCACAGGTCGAGCAAGCACCGTTCGAGCGTGGCGTGGAAGTTCTGCTCCAGCCTCACGGTGCGAGGGCCCTTGCCCTGCGTCCCGTAGGGCGCCACCGGCTGCCTGGCGTAGTGAATCGGGACTCCCGCGATGTGGTCAAACGATACGAGCACCATGGGCCGGCCTCCATCGGCTGATGGCGACCAGATTAGCTGCTGCCGTAGTAATCCGCCAGCCCCTGGGCTCGGGCCTGGCGCGCGAGGCTTTCTGCCCCGAGCTCGCCGTGGATGGAAACCGAGAACGACACGCGCCCCCCGGGCCAGGCCGCAACCCACACCGTGGCTCTCCCGCGACGCTCGACTCGCCAGACGCCGCCGAGGTCTGCGGGGTCGGCCTGAACCACAGCCTCTGTCCGGGGCTTCCCCAAGTCGGCCTCCGTCTGGTCGCGCCAGGCGACGGACGCGTCCAACGCCTTGCGCTTCCCGCCGTGCAGCCGGTCGGAGAACAGCTTGGAGTGGGTGCGTCCTCGCCAGCGCACCCGGACGAACCAGCCGCGGTTGCGGCCGTAGTCAAAGCGGCTAATCGACTTCATCCCGGTCCCGATCTTCCTCGCCCCAGCACGGACATCCTCGGCAGTGGTGTTCGTCGCAGACAACGCACCTTTGCCACCGGCCCCAGGCCCCGCAGCCAGGGCAGGGAGTACAGCACATGCCGTCGTCGGGCGCGTAGGTTTGGCCACAGCCGGGGCACCGGGCGGTGTAGCTGAAGTCGCTCATGGCCGCTCGCCGAACGCCAGATCCAGCGCCGACGCCAGGGAGTCAGCGCGCCATTCCTCGCCATCCATCCGTGCCACATGGGCCTCGCCGTTGGCACCAAGAGAGAAGCTACCCAGCAGGCGCTTGGTGCGCTCCTCGCGAATGACACCGAACGTCTCACTCCGATCCCAGGACTCGACCACCAACTGGGTCCTCATGTTTCCTCCATGCTCCAGCCCTTGCGGTTCAGAGCCCGCTCGACCCGCTCAAGCTCCTCGATCTGGGCGTGCTGCTCGGGGGAGATCACGAAGCCCGCGTGGACCACGGTTCCAACGTAGTCCGGGCGATGCAGCTGATCGTCCAGCCGCACGCTGTAGGCGGCCACGTCCAAGTACGTCGGGCTGAGCATCCTGCGGTAGTTGACTGTCGCCGCGCGCCAGCGGTCACCGACGTAGGCAAATACCCTGTCTCCCGTATTGAACCCGCTCACAGTCCCCTCCTATGGACGCCCGCCGTAGAGCTTGAGCATTTCCTGTGGCTTTGTCATGCGTCACTTCTCGGGCTGCGGATCCCAGTATTCGACCAACTCGAATTTGATCAACTCCGATTGTCCGGTCTGTCGACCAGCCGCGGGGGAGAAAGAACTCCGCGCCATACGCAAGCACCTGCGTAGCCACCGCTCCAATTCCGCGGGGGTCATGAAGTTCACGGTCGGAGCGCTAAAGACAAATGGGATCTCAGTGCCGGGCGGAAGCGTCTCGAACCACTTGAGACCAAACCCACCTGACCTGGTGCCCGCTCCATTCTTGGGGCTACCAGCGATCTGCACTGCAGGCCGGTGCTGCATGACCACCTTGACAGGCGGCAGCAGCTCGGTCGGCTCGACATAGAACAAGTTGGTCATCCAGGGGTTGCACTTGAGAATCTTGTCGCGCGATCCATAGTGGGCTGAGTTGAGATGCCACTCCAGAAAGCCGGTGAAGTTCCTCGACCCGATCATGATCCCGCCGTTTGGCCCGCGGTCAAAGCACAGGGGATAGTCGGCGGGATCCCAGTCGCTGGCATCGAAGGTCTTGTTGAACTTGGATTCCTTGATCTGCTCGATCAATCCGGCCGAATACGGATATCCGCCACGGATCTCGCTGATGAGCTTGACTGTGATTCTGAACGTGGCCCAGTTGTCCGGGTGGCTAATCTCCTTCCCCGTGTCTCGACCGCCAGGCTGGGCCTCCAGGGCGTATGCCAAGGCCATGCCCGCCGGATCCTCCTTCAGGCGCGCCAGGAGTTTGTCCACCTGCGCAATCTCCAGAGAACAGTTGTACTGCAGCTTCTTCGTCGAGTAGACACGATCCTTGCCCTCTCTGTTTGCGGCCAGAAAGTCTTTCTTACGGAGCGCCTCCAGAACCCGGCTCATCGTCCCCGGGTGAACCACGCTGTTGAGCTGGTCCTTAATCATCTGCACGATCTCGATGCAGGTCTGCGCCCCGCGAGCCTGCACACCATAGAGGCCGAGCAGCCAGAGCTGCTCCCAGTTGTCCTTGGTGAAGCGCCGACCCTCAAGTTCTTCGACTGTCTTGGCGCTCTCGCCATTGCCCTTTGTCGGGATCTTTGGCGGCGCCTCCTGTTTCTCGGTTTCCTTCTGGATTCGCATTCTCCCGCTCTCCTTTTGTGCCCGCTTCAAAAAGCGAACACCTCATTCAGTCACTCAACCCTTCGCGCGTGCTTGCTTGCCTCCACACAGCCCTACCGCCTATCGGACCAACGGACGAGCTATCCGTCCTGCCCGCCTTCTCTCGTGCCGCCCGACCTGCAGCCAGCCGTACCTCCGTTGCCCCTCGCCTTCCAACCATCCCTTCCGACCATCGTCCCATCATCCATCCCTCCGTCCCTCAGATCGCCCCATCCTCCTCGGCCTCGCGCCTTCTTCCTACCGCCCCGTCCCTCCAGCCATTGTCACGTCATCGAATCTGCCCCTTCGCTCGGGCCAGTTCCCACAACCCAAGCAGAGCGCCCGGGCCGTTGCCCTCTTCATCGGCCGAGATGCCCAGCACCAGCGCGCTGTCGTCTGGCATGTGGAGTTCAACCCACGGCATGTCGTCATCTAACCCAACGTCCACGATTTTCGCTCCGACGAGAAGCCGAAGCGCCTTCAACAGCGATTTCTGGTTCATGCCTGCCACCCGTGCCCGCAGTCGCAGATCATCGCCGATGCCGGACTCGTGCGCCCGCACTTGGGGCAGTCCTTGGCCCTCGGGGGGTTCACTGCCGGCCGTGACACCCACTCCCTCATCTGCACCATCCGCTCGAACGCCGCCAGCATCGCCGCGGTGTTCTTGGCGGTCCTGCGCGTGTGGATCCAGATGAAGATCGGGGACAAGAACAGAACCACCATCAGCACCGCCCACAGAACCTTCAGACCGACAAGCGCCGACAGAAACGGACCGATCATGGTGTCCATCAGCAGCCCCCCTTCACCGCGCCCTGCACGCGGTACACCAGCTTGCCCGACATCCTGGGGGCCCTGGCCCGGGCGAGCTTGAATCGCAGGTCATCGGCGGTGTCCCCGTGCTCGTAGTCTGCCGACGGGAAACTCTCGACCACCACCCCCTGGCGATGAGCAGGGGCCAACACGGAATCCCAGGTACCTTGGCTGTGGTCGAACACCTCCTGTTCGTCCTGAAGCGCGTGGACAACATCGTACCGGTGAAACACGCAGTTGCACATGCTGGTCTCCTTTGCGCCCGAAGGCGCGGGTTGTTCAGATGGCGGTCAGTCTTCCGGGCCGACGCGCCTGTAGATCTTGTACTCCCGACCGCTCTCGTGGTCGCGGATGGTAAGGCGGTCCATCAACTGCCGCGCGACCAGGCCCTTGATCAGGCGCCGCACCCGGCTCACGGGCAACGCAGTCCAGGCCGCCAGTTCCGCGGGGGTCTCGCCAAAGAGAGCGCAGCCGAGCAGGCGCGCCTCGTCTTCCGTGACCTGCTGGGGACCATTCCAGGTCTGAACGATCATCCGGTCTCCTTCTGCCCGAAGGCTCTCGAACCCGAAGGTTCTACTCAAGAGTATAACCAAGCACTGGCGCCGGTCAAGGGGGGGGTGATGAAAAAAAGCCCGGACGCGCGAAGGAGAGAAGGACGCGGCCGGGCGAAGGAAGGCTACTTAGAGTAGGCCGATCCGGGATTGCCGGTCAACCCCGGCGGGCGGCTTTGCCGTCGGCGGTGAGAAGGTATCGGGTATCCCCGGCCTTGGTCGACTCGGCGTCCAGGAATCCTTTGCCCTTCAGGCTGATCATCGATCTGGCTATCGGGCCCGGGCGACTGCCGAGCTTCTCGGCCATGGTCTTGGCCGTGGCGCCAGCGCCGATGCTGGTCAGAATGTCCTTCTGGGTCTTGCTCAGTCGCATGATGCTCCCCGTTTCTTCAGTGGTGGTTGGCGGGCAATGCCCGCCCGGTAGATCCAGATCAAATACAAATCAGATCCTGATCGCAACGTCAACCGGCCTGTAGCCGCAGTCGCGCCAGATGGACGTAATTGGGATCTATCTCGACCCCTACGCAATCCAGGCCCAGGCGCCGGCAGACGGCCAGGGTCGAGCCCACGCCCGCGAACGGATCCAGCACCAGCGCCCCGGGTGGCGCGTGTCGCCGAAGCAGCCGCTCAAGCAACCACTCGGGCTTCTGCGTCGGATGGTCGAGCCGCTCGTTCCCGCCGCACACTGGCCCCTCGATCAGGTTGTGCGCCTCGGGCGCGCCGGCGTTCTCCCAGGGCATGAAGTGGTAGCGGTCGCCGCGGGTTGCCCAGCAGACGGCCTCGACCGACGACAGGTAGACGTTCCGGTGGGCCGTACCGGGGTTGGTCTTCTTCCAGATGATCGCCCCGCGCCACGTTAGCCCGATGTTCTCGCAGATGAACTTGTACTCGCCGATGGCCTCCAGCGGAGCAAACACCAGAAGCTGACCGCCGTCGACCAACAGTGGCGCCGCCTGGACAACCCACCCCACGTCGAGCTTGTCCCACGCGCCGAAGTTCGAGGAGATGTTCCCGCGCGCAACGTGCGCGACCAGGCTCTGCCGCTGGCCGTATGGAGGGTCGGTCAAGATCAGCTGGAAGGTCCCGTTCTCGGTCCGCCCAAAGAACTGGCGGTTGTCCTCCATGTGCAGAATCCGGCGCGCCTCGGGCCCGAGTTCCTCGACCTTTTCCTGGCGCTTCGCCTCGGCCTCCTTGGCCCGGGCTTCGAGCTTGGACCGCTTGCGCTCGACGCGCACCTTCCGCAGCACCTTGCGAACGGCCTGGTTGCGCTTGCTGGCGGTGTCTGATTTCTCAATCTCTGCCAAGTCCCCCCGCGGCAGATTCGCTACCTCGATGCACTCCTGCACGAACCGCTCGCCCTTGCCAATCTCGCGGGCGATGATCTTCGTCGCTCTCTCCGGCGCGGGATCAGGATTCGCACCCTTCGCAAAGTCTGCTTTGGTGCGGACGGACTTGCCCTTGCCCGAACCGCGCCCTCCGGTCGCCCCGACTTTCGTCCCGGGGTACAGCTGCTCATGCAGCACCTTCTGTCGCTGGAACCCGCGGCCCAGTTCGAGCACGTCGAAGTCCTTGCGCGCGACGTTTTCGGCCAGCTGCGCGTGCAGGGCAGACAGCTCGGTCTCGGCCGAGACTTCCACCGCCAGGACCGGCCGCCCCAGCCGCTGGCAGGCGGTCATCCGCCGAACGCCGGCAACCACCTCCCACTCGCCTTCGATTTTGCGCACGGCGATGGGTTGGATCTGGCCCTGCTTGGCAATGCTCGAACAGAGGGCGTTGATGTCACCAGCGTCAGACCGGGCCCGCCATCCCACCTTGATCGTCCCCGGATCCAGAGATAGCACCGGGTTCTTGTTCGTCGTCTTCTCGGTCGTCATCATCATCGATCCCTAGTTCCTCCCGCCGCCGCTTGCGGCGCTCGCGCAGGAGGTTGTGCGCCAGGCGGCGCATCTCATCCTTGTTGAACGGCAGCTCCCTACCCTCGGAGGCAGCGCCAGCTATCTCCTGCTCACTCGCGGCCAGCATTGGCTCGATTGAGGTCAGGATCGCCGCGCGCTTGGTCTCTACCAGATCATCGAGGATGGCGTAAGCCTTGATCATGCCCTCCCACGAGCGGGGGGCGATGGGGAAGCGCTCGATCCCTCGCTCGTCGACCTTTGGCCGGATGAACTGGAAGACCTTGCCCTTGAGCTCCGATGCCTCGGCCAGCTCGGCCACCCGAGCTTGAACCAGAGAGACATGCTTCTGCCTAAGCCAGGCGGCCTGCACCCCACGCCAGAACGCCAGACGGCGCTCTACCCAATGATGGGTCCGTGCATGTTCCTGGAAGGTCGGAAGCACCAAGTGCTTCGAGAGCATCCGATCCCACCACCACTCCAGTGAACGGCGGTTGGGGTCGGCAATGAACTCCGACTCAGTCCGCAGCAAAAGGATCTGCGTGTCCTCGGATGTCACGTCCCTGGCCAAGCAGGTCCTCCCACTGTTGGGTGTCCAGGTCCGGCCTCTCGCTTCGGGCGAACGCCGCGATCCGGTCGTTCACGTCGGCCAGGAACCGCTGATAGAAGGTCCCGATCACCGCCTTGGCATGTTCTTGCCCCAGCTGCTCGGGCGACTTGCCCGCGGAGTCCTGGATCGACGGATGGGGGACGGCCATGTACCCCGGAGGGAAATCCACGTCGATCCTGGGAACCAAATGCTGTGTCAGCGGGTGGGTGTCGAGCTCGACCTTGATCGCCTCGACCGGCAGCTGCAGCTCGCGGGCGATGGCCAGGCGAAGATCCAGCAGCCGGGTCAGGAACACCCCCCGCCGCGTGATCATGCAGGTGCCCCCCGGTGGGAGGGGGAAACCCGCGCTGGCCATGGCCTCGGCCCACTCGCGGTAAGCGCGATAGCCCTCGGTCAGGGCGTCAAGCGATTCATTGGCCATTGGCGGCATCCTCGTATCGCACGATCACCTCCGGCAGATCGCCGATGGTGCTCAGGTCGGGATCAATCCACACGCCACGCACGGTAGCTCCCCGGGGCAACACCAGCACCGCCGCTTCGTTGTTGTCCTTGCGAAGCCACGCGGACAGACGCGCGGCGATGTCCTGCATGTGCCGATCATCGTCACGCACGCCACTCAACGCCAACAGCAACTTCCGCTTCATCAGGTTTCCTTCACTCGGCCGCCCCACAGTAGCACATGCTCGGCTTGGCCATGTCAAGCGCTCCGCAGGATCTTCAGAAAGTCCTCGTACTCGATCCTCACCGGCAAATACCCCTGGTCTTTGGTCTCCGGGAACTCCCCTCCGCAGCAGCGCACAAGGTCGGCCAATCGCATGCACGCCACGGCAGATCGAGCTCCCCGCTGGTGACAGATGGCCACTGGCCGGGTCCATCTCCGCTCCGACGGTCCATCGGCCCGCCGCCAGTGCATTGCCAGATCGCGCTCGGCCTGACGGAGCTTGGCCTCGGGCGAGATGGTTGCCGAGTCCTGGAGCTCCATCCACCAGGAACAGGGGGCAATCACGTCCGGCTCGTGAGCATTCCGACCCTGCTCCCCGCGGCGCACGGTCGTGCCGGCCATCGCGGCCTTGAGCGTCTTCCTGTCAGCCGCGGCAATCGCGGCCAGCACCTCCGGCGCGTCGTAGATTTCCCGGAGGTCCCGCGCCACCTGCTGCTCGAACGCCTTGCCCTTCCTACGCGAGCGCCGGCCCGCCGCCTGGCGTTTGGGATCCTTGGCCAGCTTCTCGCTGCTCGGCATGTTCTACCCCCTCGGTCATCAGACGCTTGGCCTCGGCCACATGCAACGGCCGCAGCTGGACGTAGTGGACGTTCGATGTCACCAGCAACACCGGCATGCGCAAGTTGGCCTCACTCATCCGGCGCAGGTCCTCGCCCATGGCGTCGGGCAACCCCATTGGCACGACACAGATCGCCAGCTCGGGCGACAGGTCCAGCTGGTCACCCTGGGCCCCCACGCGGAGGTTGTTCAAATGGATCCTGTGGCCACACTGCTGGCACTTGATCGAAGCCGCGTAGCGAACGCCGCGCACCAGGATGTTGTGCTCCCCCACCTCGGCGATCCGCTTGGCCACCCCATCGAACAACTGGGTCATCTTGTACCAGGTGGGCTTTCGCAGGGCATCTTTCATGGTTGCACCCCCAGGGCCGCCTCGGCCGTGCGATGCAGCAGGGCCGAGAGTAGTTGGCGTTTCAGGGTCTCGAACATCGGGATCGGTACATGCCCGAATGCCTGCAGGGCCATCAGCGTCCCGATGGCCTGGCCATGGTAGAGCATGAGCTTTCTCTCCCAGCGCAGGTACGCCACGCTCGTCAGCTGATCAGTCGGTGGCGGTGGTTGTCGGCGGATGGTTTCATACACCGCCTGGATCCGCTCAAGCACGTAGTTCTGCGCCTGCTCGGGCGTCGCCAGTTGCCCGGCCACCACTCGCGGATCGACGATCAGATGGTCCTCGACGGTCATGACACGACCTTCCCGCCGTTGCCAGGGACCGCCTGCTCGGCCAGCTCCTCGCGCCCGGCCCGGGCCGCCGCCTCGATCAGAATGCCGTAGCCGGCGATGTCCAGTCCGGGCGACTCGAAGGCCCGTCCACAATGGGGGCATGGAATGTGGCCGGCCAGATGGTCTGTGCCTGTGGCCAGCCGGAACAGCTTGTCGATCAAGCGCGTGACCGCCAAGAGCGTGCGGAACTGACAGACCGCGACGCCGTTGGGGTAGAGCGCCTCAAGCACCTTGCAGCTCAGCCGGAACGACTCGCCGTACTGCCTGTTCTTCGTCTCGACCAGCTGGCCGATCTCGGTGCCGATCTTCTCGAACTCACCACTCACTTGTCGTCTCCCTTTCTCTTGAACTTCGCCGCATCGGGACAGGTGGCGAAGTGGTTGCAGGCGTCTCCGTCGTAGGGCGTGATCTTCCCGCGCTTCGTCCGAACAAACCAGATCGTGGCCGTGCAAGTCGGTCCCTTGCAGGGCAGGCGGTCACCCACCACGTCCAACAACCTCCGGATGTTCTCGCGGAGCTCGGAGACCAGGTCCTGGAGCTTCAGCCGCTCGCCGATCAGCTCCTCGCACCGGGCCTTCCAGGTGAGGTCCGGGAACTCGTGCTCTCCGACGTAGACCTGTCGACGCAGGGACCGATTCTCTTCCTCCAGGTCCGAGACCCTGCGCACGAGGTCCATCCAGTCGTAAGCGACCGACTGGCCTTCCACCATGGGCGTTGGTATGGTTGTGACGGTCTGCCCCCACTCTCTGGACATCGCCTCACGCGCGGCGTTGGCGGCCTCGTTAGCCAGGGCCTCTTGTGGCTGGCACGGGACTGACGATGTCAGGACCCTCGCACCAATGACCGTAGCCACGGGCAACCCACCTGGGCCGAGGGCCGAAACCTTGACCTTGACCGAAAACCTATCAGCAACTACTGGCCCCACTTGGCCCTCCACATTGCGAACACCGGACGCGGGATCGTGTAGCGGACGATCCTGCCGGTGGGCTGCATGTTCACGCGATAGGCCATGGTATCAGGCGTTGACCGCTCGTGATCGGGGGTGATTGTGGGGTTCCCGTATTCCGGCAAGTCCACCACGATGTCGCCGGTTTCGCGGCATTGGCGCTCAACCTTCTCGGCCGCGATAAATACCCGCCTATCCTCTCGCGCAACCAACAACGAAGCGCAGGTTTCGCTGATGGCCTTGTTCATGGCCTTGTTCATGCGCTCTCGTAACAACTCTTCCATTGCTGCACGCCTCCTTCACTCTAAGATGGGGGGCAAATCGTCACGTCCAGACGGCCGCCCGAACGCCGCGGCTGCGAGCTCGGAACAGGTGGCGATCATCCGTCGCAACAGGGCCTTGTCCAGAACAACGCGCGCCCAGAAAGCGGCCTTCTTCGGATCGGCTCGGTGAAGCATAACCGTAGCGGCCTCATCCGGCGGGGGCTTGCCACTGTGGCACGCCTCCTGGAGAGCAGCGAAGATGCTGGCATGCCCGGGATGGTAGAAGTCCTGCCGGGAAAGAGCGCCGACTAGATATTCCGCCGCGTCAACAGGGCCGTTGGCGATGATCGAAAGAACGCTTTTCTCGGCTTCGAGGTTGTGCGGCATGGCGCGCCCCTCGCGCTTGTCATGGCGCGCCTTACACGCTGGCTCCTGACTCTTTTGGGTCTTCCCCGCGTACTCTCCGCACCAGTCGTCTGACATCACATCTGGCCAATATGAATCAAGGACCCTTTCGACAGGGTTGCACACCACTTGTGGCGCCCGCCTCCGACACTCGGAAATCTCTTCTTCCTCGTCGTGCTGATTGAAATAGAAATACCGGCAATCTTCGCATTTCATGGTCATCTTCCTTTCATCGGCAGCAGCCGAATGTCAGTTGTTGCGCGGCCATTGCCCGCTCGCGCCGCCAGCGACAAACCAAGGCCATCCGACAAACGAACCCGCGGCCAGTCAGCCGCAGGTCCCGTTCAGGCAAAAACTCTCCGCACCGTCGACAAGCTACCATTCCGGCTGGCTCGTTTTGGTGCCCCACATCTCGTCGTCGATCCATGCGCGCAGTTCCTTGTTCGCCACCAACAGCCCCGAGCCCTTCGGCCGCTTCACCCGGGCCAGCCCGTCGAAGTCGCCGGCCATCAGTCCCAGCACCGGAACCGCGCTCCACTTCTCGATGGTCGCGAGCTTGTTCGCCCAGTGGCTCGCCCAACAGAGCTCCTCCAGCCCGACGGCCACGGCGATCCAGCGGATGTCCGACCAGGGTGACGCCTTGAGCTTACCCTCCCAGCCGGTGCCCTCGACCGGGATATCCGGCTTCTGCGGGAGCTTCCCGCGCAAGAGCGCAACCCCGGCGTCGTCGGCCAGCATCAGCCCCTTGTCCGGGAAGCCCGGGCAGCGCATGCCGCTGGTCAAACCGGCAATCACCCCGTCCTCGGGACGCCACAGGCGGCTCACGAGCTCGCGCAGCCCCTGGGTGGAAGAATCCCGACCGCGCACGAGGTCCAGAATCTGGTGGCTGATGGGATCCAGCCCGAACAGCTGGCCATCCTGGCGCATTAGCGTGGGCCAGCCGGTCTCACCCACGTTCTCCTGCCGCTCGGACAGCGGCGTCACGTCCATGACCATCCCGTCGATCACCGCCAGCTTCCGGCTGTGATCGCCCTCGGGAACCGCGGGGTCAACCCCCACGATCAGCTCCACATCCCGCGGATCAACCCGCTCGGGCGGCCCCTCCTGGGTCAAGCGCGTGATGCTCTGCCCGTACACCTGGCGGTCGCGAGCCTCGGTTGCTGGCGTCTGAATCTGCCGGCGGTATCCCACGTCCTCCGGCCCATTGGGCCGCGGTTCCACCTCGTCCGGACCGGCGACCTTGCCCCGCCGGTCGAACAGCAGACGCTGGCCTTTCAGAGACGCTCGCTCAACCTCGTCGCGCTTCTTCACCGCCCTGCTCATGGACTCCTCAAACGGGTTCTGAGGGGAGTTGAGCATCTCCTCGAACGTCCTGGTCATCGGATGGTCTCCCTCGGCACGACCAGCGCCGCGCCCTCAGCCTGGATGCGAGACATCAGGCGCGCGTCGTACCTCTGCCCGATGTCCTCGGGCCCGAGGTTGGTGGTGCAGATCGTCAGCCGCCCGGCATCCCACCGGCGCAACAACAGCTCCTCGACGTTGGTCGTGTCTTGCTCGCGCTCTCGGCCGAGGTCGTCCAGAACCAGGGCGACACAGCGGGCCTCGGAACAGTCTCGCTGTTCGCGAGCGGGAATCTGGCAGAAGTCCCAGGCCGTGACGAACAGCCCCCCGGCTCCGATGTCCGGCTGGTCATCGATCACCAGCTGGTCGCGCCGACGATGGCGCTCGGCCAGGGCCCAGCAGGCGGCGACGGTCTTGCCGGTCCCCGGGGGTCCGGCGATCATCACCAGGCGCTTGCCATCGACCACCGCCTGGTTGGTCGACGAAGTCACCAAGCGCTTGCGGTCGATTCGTTGGATCGTCTCCAGGATGGCCGGGGGGATCCGCGAGCCGCTGGTCAGCCACGCCTGTCGCCGGGCTTCCGCCTGCCGCAACTGGAAGTCGCGCCACTCGCGCGCTCGCTCGGCGGCGGTCTCGGGGTCGACCGCGGCCATGGCGCGATTGGCAATCTCCTTCAGCCGCGACCCGATGAGCTCTCCGGCCTTGACCGGCCCGCTGTCGATGGCCAGCACCTTGCGCATGCGCAGCAGCTCCTCCTGAGCCCGTTCGATGATCTCGCTTATAGCCGGATCGCTTTTCGTTCGATGGCCTCGATCATCTCTTTGGTGGTCTCCACCTTGTGCACACCGTTGGAATTGCCGGACTTTTGTCTCTTGAACTGGCGCTCGATCTTGTCGAAAAACTCCCAGAATCGCGCGGCCCCGGTCACCACCTCCGACCAATGGCCTCCGTCCTTCCACCGGGGGCTTGACATGATCGCCCAGCGGGCAACCTCCTGAGCGTAGGTGGCGGACGAAAGCAGGTCCGTCTTTCGTCGGGCCGCCAGTCGCTCGATTCCGGCATCCGAGGTTGTCAGGTCCAGAGCCTCGGGTTCTCCCGCTATCCCTAGAAGATTGTTGAAAGAAGAAAGAAAAAGGTGGGTGTGTGCGCGCGGTGGTGAAGCGCTTGTAACGTTACAGTCTGTTTCGGTAACGGGATGTAACGCTACCGTGTAACTTTCTGTAACGTTACCCTCTCCTCTCCTCTCCTCTCCTCTTATCTTATCTTCTCTTATCTGATCTCCTCTGGAGGGGAGTGCAGAGGGGAGGTTTTTTTTCGCCGCCCGGTGTCGCCGCACGCGCTCGGCCGAGGATGGGATTCTTGTCTGATGGTCCATCCAATCATGCACCAGAAGGCGGCCGTCTTCGGTGCGGTCTATCAGACCGACTTCGATTGCTCGCTCCATGGCCGGCGGCAGCTGTTCCATGTGCTCCGGTGGCCACAGAGCCGCTCGCGCGATGATGTGGGGTTTCCACATTCTGGTTACGTCTCCGGTTTCCGGGCTGTGGCGCATCGACAGCCGCCATATTGTCTCGACGACATTGGCCGCCCAAAACCCTGCCTCTTGAAATTTGAAGTGATCTCTGTGGTTTATGTCATCCTTGAGCCAGGTCATGGGCCTCTTCCTGATCTTTCTCGAACTCCGCAAGGGCTCGCTCAAGCAGACAGAGGGCCAGGGAATGGCGGGTCATCCTGACGGGTGTTCCGCCAGGCAAACGGGCCGTGTTTTTGATGCGGTCCAGCCTCTCAAGCACGGTTGACGACACGCGCAGGTGAAGATGCCCCTCGGACACGGTACTCTCCTTGGTGGGAACGCGCGAACAATAGGCACAATAAACTCACGATGTCAACCCCTGCAGAACCCAGTGATGCGGGCCTGCCATTTGGTGACGCACGGTGACAAACCGTTACGCACGGTGACGCAGCGGGGAATCGTCGAATCGCCGGAGCCTCGCCAGGGGCTTCTGGAGCCTTTAGAAACGGAGATGCCAGGGGGGGGGGTGCACCCCTACCCCTCGGACGGGGTTTCATCTCGCCGGCGCCCAGGGAACTAAAGGCTCCGCGACGCTCTCGCGCGTCGTAGGCGATCCCCCGCGGCCCTATCCGCGGCGATCTGGATCTCCGTCCGCATGCGAGGGGGGTTTGGATTCCTGCCTGCCCGGTACGGGTACAGGGCACAGGTCTTGACACCGCACTCCTGGGCCATCTTCGTGTCACCGCTGCAGCAGTCCATGCACTTCATCTTGGCCGCCTTGCGAATGGGCAACAGGTTGTCGGGGTCGTCGTAGTTAATCGACGTGAAATTGTGGAGGTCTCGGCACAATTTCAACTGCTCGCTGTAGTTCATCGGCCGTCCCTCGGCTTCTGCATCGCCTCGGTGATCGTGACGTGGTAGTCCGGCGGGTTCTCTCCCTCCCCCGGTCGGTCGTTTTTCCACACCTCCACCCTCAAACGCCCGATGTTCCCGGCCATGTACTTCTTCCCGTCCTTGGTCTCGTTGAGCCACAGTCCCATCACGCGCAGCCGCGGTGGCCGCCTGTCGTTGTCCTGCATTTTCCTTTGTCCTTTCAGCACACTGAACTGTTTGAAAACTCCGAATAGTTCGGATCGCCTGACCGACCCTGACCGACTCTACCCGGCCATGACCTTGACCGCGGCAGTCACGATCTGCGATGCGGCTTCGAGGTACCCCGCCAGCTGGGCCCGAGGCACCCGGCCTTGGGCGATCCTCGTGGCGGTCGCCCGCATCAGCGCTGGAAGGCCCTGCTCGACCGCCTGGGCGATCTTCTGGAGCACCCCAGCCGCATCCCTTACCACCATCCCTTCCTCGCCTCCTGCGGGCGTCTCCGGATGGTCGGCCATGACCCCCGCGTTCAGCCCAACGGTGTCTGCCGCAGTTGGCGCCACCGCCTGTTCGGTCGGTTGACCCATCGCTCGGCGGGCGTCGTTGGCGCTCCGGAGCTCCTCCTCCCCCTGGGCGCTGATCAGGTCGCCTCCCACCCCGATCTCGGGCGGGATGTACAATCCACCTCCGCGCGGCTGCTGTGTTGGCACGGCTGGCATGGGGGCGCCCGCGGGCGCGATCAGCGGCTGACCGGCCAACGCCGCCTGACGCGCTTCGGTCTGCCGGGCGAGGTCTCGCTCGAACGCCAGGCGCCTGGTCGCCGTTGACGGATCCGCGTCTCCTCCCCACGATCCAGGTGGCAAAACGGTTGGTGCTTCGGGGCTCATAATTGCTCTCCTGATTCTGTTGTAGATCCTGGTTATCACTCTCATTTTCGGAAATGTAGCCAACCCGATCGGTTGTTCATTCTGCTGACTAGGGATCCAGCCGTTTCAGCCCGGAGACCACCGCCACACCCACCCTGCAGGCAGGGCAGTAGTCCTCCCTCAGACGCACCCCCTCCACCCCCGACGGACGGAGGATCAGCAGCCATCCCCTGGGTGCTTTTTCATCCAACAACCACGTTGGGGCGCAACCACCCTTGGCACGGGCTTCGAGCTTCATGCCACAGTTGTCGCACCGGATATGAGGCGGCCCGGGCTCCAGCCCAAACCGGGCCATGCTCTGTCCCGCTCCACATTGGTAGCTCATCGATACCCCATGTCCCGCAGGTTTTGCCTCCACCGCCAGGCCGCCATCACCCTCGGGAACCACCGCCACACGATCCGTGACAGCAGCCACTCCCGATGGCAGTAGGGGCAGGTGCGGTTGACCGGCCAGGCCGTCGGCGCGCCGCAGCTGATGCACCTCATGGAACACCGTCCGGGTTATCACGGTCGCCCCCATCGTTTCCCGTTTCCTCTGGGCCTTCCGCCCGGCCGGACCATTGGAGGCAGGCGGGATAGTTGTCGGTAACCACCGTGGGCTTCTCATTCTGCCGCGGGAAGACGCACACCAGACCCTCGGTCACGGCATCGTCGGTTACGGTCAGCATCCTCTTCTCGCACCACCGGCAGGTCCCGCACCGGTCTTCTTCTGGCCAGAGCACGCCCGGCTTCGGGTCGCTGTAGTAGCCCCGGCAGTCGCTGTCACAGAGCCCTCCAGCCATCGCCAGGGGCACGCTCCGGCCTCGCGGGGCTTTGGTCCTGCCACAGGTCGTGCAGGTCACTCTGTCTGGCATTCGGTCCTCCTTGGAAACTCCCACGGCGCGGGGAGCGGGCGCACCAGACGAAGGTCGACCAAGAACCGTTGCCGCCGGAAGTCGGTCACCCAAACGCCGGCCCAGTGGGCGCCATGGAGCTCGGGCGGGAACTCCACGACCGCCCGTGGCTCGCTCGCGGTCAGAATCTCCACCTCGACCCCTGGCTTGAGCACCCGGACCGCCCGGGCGTAGAGCGCCCATGGTGCCAGCCCCTCACCCTGGGCCGGCTGCCGGTAGACTCCACGGCCGTCGAGCTCGAACAAGAAGCGTTCGGCCACAACCTCGTCGGGTCCGGGTAGCGGCGGATCCTTCCACTCGGAAGTTGCCGGTTTCATCAGTGCCACCACCACGACCGGCGGCGGACACCTGTCAGGCAGGTCCAGGAACTCGATCCAGCCGTCGGACCACACCAGCTGCACCCTCATGGGGTCTCCTTCCTGGCGAACCTCGGACAGGCCCGCTGGCTGGCCGCAACCACGGGGTGGGTCCATCGCCTCTTGGCGTCAGGCGGGTCGGCCGCGCAGCACAGCTCGCTCGCCAAACCCTGTTGGTCGATGGTCAGCATCTTCACCTCACACCAGTGGCACCGCCCACAGGTGTTCGATTCCTGCGCCCGGGTGTTCATACCCGATGGGGTTCCGTTCACGATCTCGGGCCCGGCGTTCACCTCGAACACCCCGCGTTCACCGCGCATCGCCTCGAAGGGCAGCTCCATCGGGTTCGCGAGCACAAAGTGCCAGGTCTCGCTATCCTGCTCGGCCCAAACCGACCGGTGGCCGCGCACGCAGTCCACAAGGTCGACCTTCCCAATGATTCCGCCGAAGTCCCACTGGCCTACCCTGAGCATCGCCTCGGCCGCCTGGTCCAGTCCCCGCTCGCGCATCCACAGGGCGATGGCGTCGAGATCCTGCGAGCGGGGCGGCTTCTTGCTCGCGTGGATGAGCAGCGGACCGCGGTAGTAGGTCGGCCAGCTGCGGTTTTCAATGTCCTTGCCCCCGTGGATGATCAGCCAGGCCCACGGCTGCCAGATGGAAAGTGCTCTCATGCCAGCCTCTCAAGCCGTGCCCACCGCACCTCGCCCGACGCCAGCTTCTCCATCCACATGTCGTACAGCGGCGCGGTCTCGCCGTCGGAGATCTCGTCGAAGTCGGGGCTCACGGCCAGCACCTCCAGCTCGCCCCAGCCTTGGACCGTGGCCACCACGAACAGGTGCGGTACCAGGGCCGCGATGTCCCCCCATCGCCGGCCCTGTACCATCTCCCCGACAATGTCTGCCGAGAACTTGACCCTACCCCAGCGGCCCCGCGGTAGGCACCGCTGATTGAGCGGGCCACCCTCTCCGAACCAGACCCTGTCACTCACGGGGCACCCCCCCCTCCAGCCAGGTGGCCAGGTCCGACACGCGGGAGAACACCGGAATCCCCAGATCGACCGCCAACTCCCGCTCGGCCATTGCCCCGTCGCTCATCGTCCACGTACCAACCATCAGCACCGCATCACACCGGCCCAAGAGCTCGGCCGTGGCTTTGAGCCAGAATCCGTCGTTGATGGTGCCGTTGAAGTATCGGTACATCGTGTGAGAGCACAGCGGAACCATCCCGGCGACGGTAGCCACCTCCAACGCCGCCTCTTCCGCGCGACGGATATTGGTCTCGACCGCCCAGGAGTTGTCACCCCGGAACGGACCGGCGATGTAGACGATCTTCATCTACGCACCTCCTGCTCTACCGGCTCGGGCGGCCGGCGGATCACCAGCCCCACGCGCCAGCATCCATGTTCGTCGGAGTCAATGACCCTGGTTCCGCACTCGTCGCACACCCAGGACCGGACTCCACACCCAGGACCGGACTTGGGGTAGCCTGGTGTGGATGGTGATGATGTAGGTGGTTCCACAGCCGGGGCACACGGACTCCCACTCGGACTCGCCACCCAAGCGCGGCGAATGGGCGTTCTGGAATGGCTCGGCGTTCGTGATGCCACACTTGGGGCAAACGGCTCGAACCAGATCTTCTCTTAGCTGTTCCATCTGGCTGCTCATTTGGACATCCACCCCTGGCCTTTCACGTAGACGACGCGCCCATTCTTCCGCAGGCGCTGCAGAGAACGATCCACTTCGCGGAACTGGGGGCCTTGGGGGTTGATGCTCAGAGCCCAGCAGACTTCAGCGAACGTCACCCCCTGGTTGTTCTGCACAACCTGGACAATGCGGGAGTCGAACTCTTCGTTTTTCACTTGGATACCTCCTGCCATGGCCCACCAAAGTGGTCGGCCGCCCAGCGTCTGGCATCGACGATCGCGGTCTTGGCCTGGGCGGCCCCCTCAAGCGACAGCGCCCAGTGGAGATAGATCAGATGGGCGCTCACCACGTCCTCCTCGCAATAGCGTGCGACCCGCTCGGGCCCTCCCTCCTCGGCCCACACGCGCGCTACATCCGCGCCCGAGATGTCGTGCTTGCCGGGCAGGCCCAGCACCCTGGCCACGCCGTCCATGGGCATCGCCCTGACACCCCCCTGGTCACCAAGGAGGTCCATCAGGTCGTAATGGACGAGCACCTGCTTGAAGTTGGCGTACCGGTGGCTCATGCCGCGCCAGAAGCTCCAGTCGATGCCATTGGCCATGGCGCGCAAGGACAGCAAGGGCATGTCGAACCCGCGCCCGTTCCAGGTGATAACCCGATGGGCTTGGCGCAGATCGCGCCCGAGCGCTTCGAGGGCCTCGGCCTCGGAGGCGTAGATGAAGTCGTCCCCCATGGTCCAGGTGTGCAGATCGAACACGTCCTTGGCCCGGGTCAGCCAGCTGATCACGCACGGCCGGTGTTCGGGCAGGGGCGGAAACCGCGCCGGATCATCTTCAGGTGGTTCCCACTGTGGACAAATGGTTTCGATGTCCAGAGTTACGGTAATCATTCTACTCCGCTCTCTTTCTGGGCTTCCCCAATACAACACTTTTTCACAAGATACCCGCGGGATGTCCGGATCCTATCAACAGCCCCCATCGTCTTCGGCGACCAATCGATAGACGCGCTTACGCCTCCGGAGGATCCCCTGTTTGACCATCCAGTCGATCCGGGTCATGACCCGCGAGCGTGTGCAGCCGCTGCAGGCGCGAACGATATCCTGCATGCCCCACACCGGCTGGTGCTGGCGAACGTAGTCGATGATGGTCTTGTCCATGATCTCCACCGGCACGGGTGACCGGGTGACTTTCACCTGCACACCCGACGCGCGCTCCTCGCTTTTCTTGGCGCAGGCGTCCTTATACTTCTGGCTGCGCTCGCGGTGGAGCTCGTGGGCGGTCTTGTCCTGGGCCTCGGCCTCGGGGTCGCGCTTGTCGGGCTCGATCTCCAGGTCGTAGACCGTGGCCGGCTTCTGCTGCCCGGGCGCGGGTGCCCTGGGATCGATCCACCGGCTTTGTCTCAGCAGCGTGTTCTGACAGCCGGTGCTGCTACAGGCGTAGTCGCGGATGGTCCCGGTGGCCTCGTCCACGAGCTCGACCCGCAGTAGCCCCTGGTCGCACTGGCGGCATGCCACGGGCGTGAGGTCCCCGGGTTCCACATGTGCGGGGATGTCCTCGCCCCTACCCGCGCAGTCGCCGCGCAGGTCACAGATGCGGCACTGGGGGGCGTTCGTGAGGTAGCTCCGGCGGAAGCACGGTGGCTTGCCCTGGCGCTCGGCGCGCATGCGCTCGACCGCCTGGCGCAGCTCCGGCAGGGTCTCGCCCTCCAGCGCATAGCCGTAGCTCAGGGCCTCCCGGCGAAGGGCGTCGAGCTCGTCGCGCTTGGCCTTGAGGTCGATGATCTCCTGCTCGCGCTCGGCCCGTCGGATGGCAGCCTTCTCCTCGCGGGTCTTCTGCCCACGACGCCGTGGCGGGGGTTTCTCCGGCAGCTGAGGTCCGTCGTCGTTATCGAAGTCATTGTCCATGGTCGTTCACTTCAAACTCTGCCTCTACCCACTCGAACGGGGCATTGACTCGAATGGGTATTTGGCAGCGGAGCACTTCTCCCTCGAAGTCGCACTCGCACTCCTCGAACACCAGGGCCGCCCTCGGGACCGAGGCACAATCGGGGATGTCCGCGGAGATGTCGCAGCCCAGGGCGCGGAGCTCGGCTGCGCTGATTCGGTCGTTGATCATGGCTGTAAGTCCCCGCAGTAGGCGCACCACGCGCGACCGCCCTCGTCAGCGTGTCCCGGGCATGTGGTAAAGCGGCGCAGCCAGAGCTCGGCCTGCTGTGGAGTAAGCAGGTCGGCCGCCTGGGCAAAGTTGATGATCGCCCCCGCGCATGCCAGCTGTGGAGGGCTGCAGTCATCGCGCAGGGTGCGCCACACGCTGTAAAGAGCATCCCAGGCTCGTGGGTTTGCCACCGTATCTCGCTCATCGGTCATGGCAGTCTCCTTCGGGCTTGCCAGCCCATGTAGTGCCCCAGCCGCATGACCCGGCGTCGTTCATCCTCCATGGGTGACCACGCGAGGTCGAGGCAGTCCCAGGCCGCGAGCCACCGGCGCTCGTTCTCGTCGAGCTCAGCCGTCTGCAACCAGCGTTTCCAGCTGAGATACTCCCGTTCGAGGTCGCTTGGGCTCATCTCACCACGATCCCCCCCCTCGCGCTCCATCTTCGCGGCCTCGCTGTCGAACTCCGGGGCTCTCCGACAGGTCATCTCCCGGAACGCCTTGGCCGGCGGGGTCTCCCAGCACTCGTCGAGGACCATCGCTACCAGGTAGCGAGCTCGCCCGCGGGAGCGCGCGGCGTAGACGCCGGTGATGCCGTTCCAGGTGATGCGCCACGCCTTCATGGGCGCCTCTTGGGGATGCCGTCCGTCGGGTCGACCCATGATCCCATCTCCGAGCCGATGGTGATGCTCTTGCCCACGCGCAGCAGGCGCTCGCGGAACTGCTCGTCGGTCTCATCCAACTGCCGACCAACCCGATCTTGCATGTGCTGATCGAGGATGCCGCTGTGCTGTCCGAGCTGGAGCTTGCGTGCAAGCGCATCGGGCAGCCGCACGACCATCGGCACGTCGACGTAGCCGTCCGGACGTGGGCCAACGGCCGAGGGAAGCGCCGAGATCATCCGCTCCAGCTCGTCGGCGGTGGCGTGACCAAGCTCGGCATCCACGCGACAGCCGAACTCGGTAGCCCACCGTTCCCATCGGGCACGGTCCTCGAAGAACGGCGTCCGCCTCCACTCGCGCAGCAGCGCCGCCAGGCGGTCCGCGCGCGAGGGCAAGCGCGACACCCCATGATGTCGCTCGCGCCACTCCACGTCCAACATCTCGGTCACCCGCTCGGGCGCGTCCTTGAAGATCGCGTCCAGTATCGCCGCGGCCAGCTCGCGGTTGGTCATGGGCGTTCTCCGTTGTCGTGCTCGCAGCCTTCGCACACCTCCTCGCAGCCATCGCATACCCCCTCGCCAGGGGCATCGACGATGCCCTCGAAGTGGCCGGGCGGGTCCACGTCGGTCAGCGGTACGAACGCGACTCCCTCGACCACCTGCACGTCCACCACCTCCTTCGGCCCGTTGACCCAGCCCTCCTGGAACTCGTCGGCGGACATGGGCGCGCGGTCGATGACCTTGGGCGCGTGCTCCACCACGTCCTTCCAGTCCATGTTCCCCGCGGCCCAGTCGATCAGGTCGTGATCATCTTCCGGAGCATGTCCATACTGGCGCTCGAAGTCGTCAATCACGATCTGGGCCGGAACATCCCAGCGGCTGCTGTCGGGCATCATCTTCATCGAAGCACCGCCTCTGGTGAGGCCAGCTCGGACAGGAGCATCTCCCGCTGGCGAGCGTCCTGATCAGCCGCGTGCGACTGCTCGACCAGGGCCTTGACCACCACGTCCTGGTCTGGGAGCTCAACCCCCAGGTGGCCGCACATGCGCTCGGCCCCCAGCAACAGGGCCGCCCCAAACAGCTGCCACTCGCCGACGGTCATTATCACCAGCCCGCACAGGGCCAGCTGTCCCGGGGTCTCACCCGCGCGGACACGCATGTGGACGTGGCCGCCCTTGGCCTCACTCTCGATTCTGATTGTCAGCATCCTACCTCCAACGACCGGGCAGTGCCCGGGTGTCGTGCGCTGGGCCGGGGCCAGCGACTGTGGAAGACCCAGCGCCCCTTGGGCGGGGGCGCATGCTCGAAGTACCGTGACAACATGGTCGATGGGTTCCACCGGCCGTTGGCCTGGTCGCGAACCGCACGGGCATCGGCAACTGTCACCTGCCCAAGCTCCAGGCAGCGCCGTTCGAGTAACACCGCCGCGACCGACCAGGGGGTCACCCGCTCGGGGCTGGGTACGCCGGCGGGCACCTGCGGTACCACCATCGGCAGAGTCTCTGGCCTCCGCGTCTGCCAGCGGTACCAGCGCCACCAAATCGGCGCTGGCCTGGCACCGTTCCAGCCGTAGGTCGTCGCGAGGTTCAGCGGCGGGTGGACGCCGCCGAGCCACGTCTGGTACTCGTTCTCGGGTGGTCGCGCGACCAGGAGTCGCAGGTGCTGGGCGACGAGGCAGAAGTGGGCGCGGTTGCCGCGGCGGGCATTCTCGGTTCGCCCGGGCCAACCGCCGACCAGGACCAGCCGATAG
Organism: Planctomycetota bacterium; assembly: GCA_025459125.1. Lineage (GTDB taxonomy): Bacteria > Planctomycetota > Phycisphaerae > Sedimentisphaerales > Anaerobacaceae > PLanc-01. The sequence goes on from JALORE010000001.1 coordinate 66,187, forward strand.
TGGGGGCCTCGGGCCAGGGCATTGCGCCTCCGGACGCTCAGGTAGGTGCCCATGTCGGGCATCGCCTGGATCATCCCCCATTGGTCGGCCTGGAGCTTGGACTGGACACCTACCTGGACCTGGCCACGAACCATCAGGATGTCCCAGCCGGCGGTCTCGGGATAGGCGGTCCAGCCCGAGCAGGCGTCGATGAACTGCTGGCAGAGGTCCGCCTCGGTCATCGCCCGATCCATTGGCGCAACGGCCGACGGTGGCACAGCAGTCGCTGGCTCATCACCCAGTTGCCAGTGGGCTCGATAATCTGGTCCCGCTCGGCTTCCTTCATCACCGCGCCCATCGCCCGGGGCTCCCGTGGGGCGATGGCCGTCAGCTGTGCCCACACGTCATCGGTCGTGAATGCCAGATGTTTTCTGGCCAGAAACTCAACAACCGACCTGGCTTCGGTCATCCAATCGTCCGGCGCATGCTCTCCAACCTGCTCGATAGCCCGGTCCCTGAGATTCTTTCCCGCGACCGCGTCGAACAGCTCTGTCTGTTGCATGGTGGGCCCCCCTTTCTTGTTGCTCACAGGGTTCCCCCTCTCCGGAAGTCCGGCACCGCCCGCTGGTCCACTCGCACAAACAGGTGAAGCACATTCGGATGGTGGTTCACCCACTCTCGCCGCGGGGGGAGCACCTGCACCGCGCAGCTGTCGGTGCCAAGGAAAATCTCCTTGACCGCTACCAGCTCATCCCACGTCGGCAGCCGCCCGCGGGCGCTCACGCTGACATGCCGCCAGCGGTTGCCATCGCGCTCAAGCGCCTCACTCAAGATCACGGCCAAGCCGTCGCGGTAGGTATAGCTGAAGGCGTCGCGACGCTGCCAATGGGGCGGCAGGATTGCCGGAGCTGCCGTTGGCTCGGTCGGTCCGCAATCCCAGTCAACGTGTGGGATGATTGGCAACATCAGTGTACGACCTTCCCTGGCAACGACCCGCTCGCGTCCACGATCTCAGACACGGGCACGATCTCCATCTTCATCCCCTCGGAGACCAGCCGCACGAGGTACTCGCGATGGGTTATGGACAAAAGAGCCGATCCCAACATATCCGACGCTGTCGGACCGGAGAAGTTGGCCCAGTTGATCAGCCCCACAAACGCGCCCATCAGCGCCGCAGCCGCTTGCGGCAGGGACAGGCCGCAGATCTGGAGCGTGACGACCAGCGCACGGATCGCGGCCTCGATCTCGTTGCTGAACTCGAACTCGAACTTGGGATCGGCGTCATCAGCCATCGGCCCGGGCCTCCAGTCCGAAGACGATGATCGACAGGCAGTGGAACTCGCGGTCCGAGCTCTGGAGCACTCGCGTGTCGACGATGCTACCTCCCCAGCTGCCGAGCCAGTCGGCCACCCGCTGCCCAAGCTGCTCGCGGTCTCTGGCCTTGGTCGCGCTGAATACCTTGATCGTGTCGTACTTTCCCATGTTCATCCCTTCCTGTTGAATGCCCGTGTCAAGATCATCGCCGCCTGGCCCTTGGTGATGGCCGGCGGGTGCGGTATCCGCATGCGCTTGAGCAACTCCAACTGCTTGTCCGTAGCCGGCCCGTTTCGCCAGGCTGCCCGGGTATCCAAGAGCTTCTTGCATTGGGGGTCTTGTTCCTCGGCCATGGCCTCGGCCTCCTTGAGCGCCCCGCGCAGGGTATCCATCGGCGGTCGATCCAGGGAGGCAGCCGGTGGTGCCAGGAACCGCACGCTCCACCGCCCGAGGCGATCCTGCCGCACTACCATCCGCCGGCGTTTGGTCATCGCCAGGACGTACCCTTCGCCGTCTGTGGTCGGCGTCCACTGGAGCGTGGTCCAGCTCGACAACTCCGGCGGAACGTCTGCGGCGAAAAACTGGATCTCGGTCACGGCCAGCGCCAGGTTTTCCAAGGTCTCGATCTTCGACGTGTCGATCCAGGGGAATTTCTCCTCGAACAGCTGCAGCTGTTCCAGAACTCGCTCGGGGCGGTCCACTTTCCGCATGCGCGGAGGCAACCCGAACAGGGTGTTGAGCGTGATCAACTTGTGGCGCCCGGCCTGGCCAGTGAAGTCCAGCACCAGACAATCGGACTTGCCCGGAGACCGCCGAATACCGCGGCCAATCATTTGCATGTAGAGCAGGCTGGACTTGGTTGGACGGCACATGAGGATGCAGTCCACGCGCGGCTCGTCAAACCCCTCGGTCAGCACCATGCAGTTGGTGAGCACCTGCAGATCGCCGGCGGCGAACCTGGCCAGGATCTCCCGGCGCTCATCTCGCGGTGTGGCTCCGGTCAGCACCTCCGAGCTCCGGCCGACGGCCCTGAAGCTCGCGCACAGCTGCTCGGCATGTGCTACGTCGACGCAGAAGGCGACGGTGCGGGTCCGGTCTTGCGCCTGCTGGAGATAGCCGGCCAGCACCTCCCGATGGCGTTCCTCCTGGTTCACCACCTTCGCCAGCTCGGCCACCGCGAAGTCGCCAGCACGGGTGGACACCTCCGACAGGTCGATCCCGGTCTTGACCTGCAGACCCCTGATCGGGGCCAGCCACCCGTCGCGCATGGCCTGCAGCAGCGGGTAGTCGTAGGCGATCTCCTCGAACACCGCTCCCAGGCCCACCTGGTCGGCACGGTTAGGCGTGGCGGTCCATCCGATCAAGGGCATCGGAGCAACGCCTCCGGAAAGAAACCCCATATGTCCCAATACGTTGGTGAAGGTTTTGGCAGTAGAATGATGACACTCGTCGATGATCACCAGCCCGAAGTCCTCGGGGTTCAAGTCTGCCAGACGCCGTCCTTGCAACGTCTGGATGCTCGCGATCATCACCTGGGCGTCTCCGGCACGCCGGTCGGCCTGCTCGACACCCACCGTGAGGTCTGGGCTGATGGCCGCGATCTTGCGCGCGGCCTGGTCGAGCAGCTCCTCCCGGTGGGCGATGATCAGCGTGCGCTTGGCGGGAGCCAAGCGCGATGGCAGCTGGGCAAAGGTCACGGTCTTGCCCGTGCCAGTGGGCATGGCCACCAGTAGCCGATTCTTTCCCAGCCGCAGGTGCCGCTCTATCTCGGAGAGCGCCTGCTGCTGATAGGGTCGCAGCGTCATCTCCCGAGCACCCACCTGGCCCAGCTGCACAACCTCGCCCATCGGCCTCTCCTATCCTGCCACCGGCTCAGGTGGAGTCGCGCGCCGGATTCGCTGTTCCGGCGCGTAGTGGTAACCTCCGATGGCCAGAAGGACCTGATACAGGCGGATCCCGCAGCACTTGTAGATCGTAGCAGCCTGCCAGGTCTCTCCATCAAGCGACACCTCGACAACTTCTCCAGCTCCGAACGTGGTCAGCATGCCCATGGTTGCTACCTCGGGGGCCAGTGCCAGGTGTTGACCGCGGGATCGTCGCTGTAGCGCACGACCCCTGCCTGGCCGGTCACGGGATCAATCGGCTGCATCGGCGCGTCGTTGGCGTCGAGAAACAGGTGCAGACCCACCGCTCGCCCATCCTCCAGCACGCGGGTTACGATAGCGGGGCGCTCCTCGCCGTTGGGTAGAACATAGCGAACGATTCTTCCGGGGGTGATGTTCTGCGGCGTCATGGCCTGTCTCCTTTCGATATGGCCGGGTCGACCAGGCTCTCGCCCGAGAGCGTGACAGCCCAGCGGTCATAGTGTTCCAGTGACGCCCAGCTGACCAGCCGCCATCCGACGGCCTCGGCCCAGGCGATGTAGAGCTCCAGCAACTGCAACGGGGTGATGCTCCGGCGCGGTCGCCCAGCCGGCTGCTCGTAATCGAACTCGGGCAACCACGGAGCCAAGGCCGCGATCTCCTCCCTGTCGAAGGTGCAGGCCCAGTCGAACAGCTGCTGGTCGGTCAGGTTGATGATCCTCGTTTGCTTCATCCTATCCTCTCTAGCCGGATCTCGAACGGCTGGCTGTTCTGCTCGAACCAGGCGGCGTACTCGGCTATGACCCGCTCGGACCACCAAGCGAGCGCAAGCAAGTCTTTGGCCCCTGTCCTACTGAGCAGGGGCATGGTCTGGTCGTACAGCAAACGGATCTCGTCATCCCGCCCCTGCGCACGAGGGTACTGGCGCAGTTCCCGCAGGCGGACGTGCCGCCGGTGCAGCTCGTCAACTCCCACCTGCAACACCTCGATCACCGGATGCACCGCAGCTCCGCTTCCATGGCGCTGCAGGCCATGCCCAGGTCCGCGTGGATGTCCAGGTTGATACCCGTGGCTCGGAGGGCTCCGGCGAGAGCAGGGGCTGCCGAGGGAAAGGTGCCGGACACCCCCACCACCGGAGAACGCGCTCGATTGTTGCGGCACAGGCCCAGGAGATAGCCGAACTCCCACTCAGACCACGAGGGGCTGTCGATCCAGATCAGGGACGCATCGGCAACCTCGATCATGGGCACAAGCCATCGCAGGAACACCTCCGGCTCGGCCCCCTCCGGCCATGCCCCGCAGACGATGCAGCCGGCGCGCGGCTCTAGTTCTTCGGCGGCCCGCAGCTGCCAGTTGCCGTAGCTACCCAGCAGGATCCCCATCGGCCTGGGGGTCTTGCCGTTGGGGCCCATCGGCGCGCTTGGAAACGTGACGATCATGCCGCACCTTCTGTCCTCGCCGGATGCGCTTGTCTTTACGCACGGCCTCTCGCCGGTCGTAGGCATCGCGCATGCGAACGCCCTCGCAAGTCAGTCGCGCAAACCACACCGCCAGCTGCTCTCGGCTCTCGGCCCGGGTTCTGGTCTTCTGCCCACCTGCCCGCTCACAGAAAACCCGCCTAAACTCGGCCAGTCCACGCTTCTCCAGCCAAGTGCGACACCCGGACGGAATCTGGACAGCGGACCAGTAGATGCGGATCTGCCCAGATTGCACGTAACGGAGGGCGATGCCGTCGCGCCTCATCTCCACTCCCAGCGTTCAACCCGCTTCTTGCGGATCAGCCCCAGCTCGCGCAGGCGGTCCAGAAACGCCCGCCGTCCATCGGGAGCTACGCCCTTGCCCTTGAGTCCGTCTTCGATGCCGCTCTTGGTGGTCTTGGCCGCGGCCAAAGCCGTCTTCTGGTCGGTCAGCTTCATCAGTTCAGCCAGGCACCCCGCGGCATCCACGATCTCATCCCGGTCGCGCTGTTGTGGACCCCACGAGTGACCCGACACCGGGTCTGCCACAGATCCGTTCTCCAGGATCCATGCCTTGGCCGCGGCCATCCCGGCTTCGAGCCGCTCCTCCACCAATGGCACCGCCAGCAGGAACCGCAGCACCTGCTCGGGCGCGGTGAAGGTCCCCTCGACATAGGGAGCGATCTCGGCGGTGGAGATGTCGCGGCCATGATTGCGATAGGCCGTGCAGTGTTGACGTACGAGACAGGTGCGGCACTGGGCCCCGACGTTGAACGTGGCCCGCCCGGCCCAGGCGGTCTCGGCCTCGTCCTGGACGACCTTCTTGGCCAGCTCCAGCACCGTCCCCTCAAGCTCGATCACCTCCGCGCGCCGGTAGTAAACCAGATAGCGTCGGACATCCACCCTTGCCAGGTTTAGCTCGGCGGCCGTACCCACGCCGTAGGCGATCATCTGGATGTCCTCGGCGATGTCCGGTAGCATACTCGGGTCGTTGTAGAACTTCCAGTCGGCCACCACCGCCCGGTCTCCCTGGACCTGCACCAGATCCCGCGTGCCAGTGACCAGTACCTCGCCAGCTTGGTACTGCATCGGCGCCTCGCATCGGGTGCTCATCGCCCCTGCCAGCGAGATCTTGCCCTCGGTGGCCAGGAAGCCCAGAAACTCGACGATCTCCTGGATGAAGCCCAGGCCGGCCTCCTGGGTTTCGAGGTACTGTCGCATGGCGGCCGAGCCCTGGGTGAAGGCCAGCTCCAGAGCCGCGTGTCCCAGGGTGCCGACACTGGTGTAGGATGTCGACGTATCGACATCGCGCCGCTTGAGCCGGGCCGACAGAAAAATCGATCCCGGGCAGGTGAGGCCGAGATTGAGCGCCGAAGCCCGGATGGTCGGGCCCTCGCGCTTGGGCTGCGCCGGAACCATCGCCACCTCGGCCCACGGCATGCCCGCGGACTCCAAAGCCACGTCGAGCTTGCTCAGGGTTCCCTGGCCAATCCCCATGCAAAGCTGCCAGAATTGCCTACCTCGCTTCCGGATCTCCTCCGCGTCGTTGACTGCGCCCTCTTTGGCTAGCACTTTCATGATCGACGAGAGCGCGCGCCCCTTGATCCCGCACAGATCCTGCACCACCACGTCACACCCCCATCCCATCGTCGTCCAAGGGCGGGGGCTCGTCGCCGCTGGTGGCAGCCGGAGCGCCGCCCGGCAGCAGGGCAGCCTTTCCCTGCTCGACCGTCTCGAACTCATTGGCCGCCGTCGTCTGTCCATCCTCCAGCGCGGTGTAGATCGCGCGGATGTCCGCCACGTCCTCCTCGGACCAGTCGGGCGCCTTCTTTCCCACGCGCTGCTCAAGCATCTCGATGGTGACGCTGTACTTGGCAAACGCTTTCTTCACCTTCTCCACCGCCTTGTGGACGCCTCCCTCTTTCTTGACCCCCTGGGCGATGGCCTTCTTCGCCGCGTCCATCGCCATCTTGACCAGCCCCGCGGGCATGGCGTTGACGATGGCATTCCGCTGGGCCTTGGACTGGCCGACCTGGAAGTTGATGTCGATCACGCGATCCTCGTCCATGCGACCCATGCCCTTCGACGGCTTCCTCTGGAGGTACTCACGCGCGAGGTTGAAGCCGGTCTCGTAGTCCACGAACTTGCCCCGGATGCGCCAGTGGCTGACGCTCTCGCCCACGGTGTCAGACGAGGCGAAGCAGTTGCCCCACGACCTCGCGAGGATCATCGCCATCTTGATCGACGGTCCCTCGATCTGCCCGCGGCTACCGTCCTTGTTCTTCGTCTGCCACGCATAGACCAGGCCCTCCGGGAACATCCCGCACTCCTGCTCGACCCGCTTGGCGACGAGCGGCAGATCCCGAGGTTGCTGGACGGACAGGGCCGTGACGTGGTCGGTCTGGACGGCCATCATGGTCGAGCCGGACATAATCGCTGCCTCGGATGCGGACTCGGGATGCGCCGACTGGATCGCTCCCTTGAATCTGGACAGGGCCCTCTGGTTCTGGTTATCCATTGCGGTCTCCTTTTTCTTCGCCGCGGAAGCGCCCGAAGTGCGCTTTCAGCAGCAGCTGCGCGCCCCCTCCGACGCGGAGGGTAAGCGAGTAGTGATCCCACCGGATCAGTGCCCCGGTAATCTCGTCATGCTGGGAAAACGCGGTGATGGTTTTCCCGAGGTGCTCGCGAAACCAATCATCCTGGACCCGATTGGGGCCGGCCGCCGATTCACCCATTGGCCGCCCCCTCTGCCAGTGCCACTTCCTCGGCACTCATCTCCTGAAGCACCCACAGCAATCCAGTGCCCGAACAGGAGTTGCACTGCGGGTCTGGTCTGCGCTGGCCACCGTCCGTGCAGTCGCACGTCTCTTGCGCCGACGGCTCGCCCTTGCGCTCCCTAACTTCGTGGTAGCCGCAAAGCATCACCTGCACAGCCTGGAGATCCTCAAGCGACATCTGACAGACATGGGCCATCGGCAGCAGGATGTATCCATCTTGTCCGGCTCGCTGGATCCGGCCGGTGACGGTGTCGTGCGGTGGCGCGGAACGCCCAAGGCGATCCAATAGCTCAAGCAACAGCGCCTGATCGTCGGCCCCCATCTCCATCGCATCCGCGACGCGAACGACCAATGATCGGTGGGCTTTGGCCTCGAAGAACTTGCGCAGCCTGGCTGGATCGTCTATTCCGAGAAGCATGGGCGGTCTCCTGAAGAAGAGAAAAAGTGGCCCGATCGCCGGAGACCACGCGCTGGACAGCGCTAGGATGCGATCGGGCTCGTTTGGCTCGCCAAGTGGACGGTGAGCCTAGCTATCGCTCACCGCCGAGGTCTCCCGGGGCCCGAGGGCCCATCCCGGCATCGGGCGTTAGCCTAAGTGGAATGCCGCTGTCAACTGCATTCTCGCAACGAGCCCGAACTTCAAGGATCCACGCCCGGAGAGCCGAGACGTTCTTGGCCAAGATCGCGGCATTGGGAGTGTCGTAGCAGACCATCTTCTCCGGACATCCCATGGTCTGGCGCTTGACCGTCTCGATCAGCACCTTCGGTGGGAGCTTGCAGGGCACTTCCACCTTGACCACCGCTGCCGGCGGGCACGCTGGGCATGGGGCGAAGCACTCTCGCTTCGAGAGCCAGCAGCAACCAGAAAGCAGAACCGCGTGACACGTAACGATCAGCTTGGCGGTCACACCTCACCCCCTTCGAGCTCGTGGTCGAGCCACTGCCGAACCGCCTCGGGATCGCCGCATTTGGCCAGTCGGTCGCGCGTCTCTTGCAACTGTCCGCGGAGAACGGCCGCCTGGTCGTCCATGGTCTTGATCTGGCGCTCCAGCTCGAACACCCGCTCGCGGTTGGCATCGGCGATCTTGCGACACTCGCGCTCACGCTCACCGGCGTCCTTCGCATCATTCTCGGCGCGCTGCTTGTCCGCGCGCTCATCCAGCGCCCAGATCATCAGCACCAGCCCCACGATCAAGCCCGCGCCCCCGATCACCGCGTACCACATGGTCCTCCCTCCCTCTATCCGTTTGTCGTGTGCGGCTTGCCGAGGATTCCGTGGTTGACCAGCTCCTCAAGCATCCCCGTGGCCCAGCCCGTGGCGAACACACCGGCCGCGGCCTCGAAAGTCAAGCCCCCCTGGAACGTCGCCAGGAGAGCCGCCGTCAGCGACAGCACGGGCGAGACGACGTACTTCCAGCGGCCCATCTTCTCCAAGAGCTTGGTAGTCTTCAGCCCGAACATCGCGAGCATGATGATCACCGCCGAGAGATACCACCATTGGCCGCCTTTGGCCGCGGCGATAGCGTCCTTGACCGCGCCCGTGGCCTCGCCGATGTCTTTGGGCTCACTTGGCTGGCTGGCCGGAACCGGCTTCGTCACCGGCTGGCTGGTCGGGGACAGCCTCGCATCGGCAGCGGCCATTGCCGGAGCCGAGCGGAAAGCCGGCGACACCAGAAGCAACGCCAGGACCGCGCAGCTGATTTGTCTCCCCAGGAACATGCTCGTTCTCCTTTGCCGAGTCATCGGCAGTGAAGTCCCACGCTCGCCCCGATGCTCTGACCAGCACCAGACCGAGCTCGGTCGCTCGCGTGGGAGTGACAGAAGCGTGGATGGCGCCGACAGGAGTCCTGACGATCACGACTATCTCGTGCGTCCGTCGGTCTACCCCAACGCCAAAGGCCCCGAGGCTGTCGATCATGTGGATGTTGTCTGCGTTTTTCATCGTCTACACCACCGGATAGGGTTGAGCCCACTGGTAGGTGAAATTGACCCTGATCCAGTGGATGCGGCAGTCCTTGGCCTCGGCCGTCGGGCTGACAAAAGAGAGTACCAGCTGGTCCGTGTGTTGATCCATCGTTCGATCCGCGGCGTCTGCGTCACAGGTGAAGCGCATGATGTTCGTGTTCGAGATAGAGCCGTAGGCCCACTCTATGAACTGCTGTGTGGAGTTGAGATTCTTGAAGTCCGTGACATCTGACAGCGCGGGCTTATCTCCGACGGCCGTGAACCCCATCCGGTGCAGCTGGGCGTGCATTCGCATGTTGTTGCCGCTGCTGACTTCCCCCCCGTCCTGGGTCCACATGACATCGATGTAGTTGATGATCGCTCCGTCGGGCAAGTTGATGAAGAACCGACAGGCTTTGGACATGACGTTGCAGTTGTAGAGCTCGGCCTCGCTGTCGGTGGGAGACGTGTCGCTGAGCAGCACCCACCCGTCGGCGCTGGACCGGACATCGGCAGCCCATTGCAGCGGGATCACGGTCGTGACGGTCTTGGTTTCCCACAGCGAGAACCCATTTTTTGCGAACACCGCCCCCTGCTCGGCCGCGATCCCCCGGGCGATAGCCGATGAGCCCATGCGGATCACCACCTCGTCCGTGCCTCCCCAGTTCAACGTGCGTTTCCCGAAGTTGGTGTTCGACAGCTCGGTCGCGTCGATAAAGGAGTTGCCGAAGTAGGTCAAGGACATCGTGTCGCCATTGGCCCCGAACCCCTCGTCATCCCCGCGAGGATCCATCACCAGGTACCCGTAGCGCTTCCCAGCGTCCTCGTAGAACGCGAACTTGGCCACGGGCGTGTCAGTCACGTAGTCACTGCCCCAGAATGCTATCGCTGGGGCATAGGCCAGGTGGAGATTGGCCGTGGCCTGCATCTTCACCGAGTCGACCGTGTTGTGCAGCGTCACCTGCTTGTGCGCGCCCGGCACCGCGGCCCCCGGCCCGAAATGTTCCACTCCAGCGCTTTCGAGGTCGATGGCCGGCAGCTTCACATGCGAGACGTTGCTGCCGTTGTCGATAATCTCCCCGAGCTGGCGACGGACCATCTGGGACCACAGGTGCAGGTCGCCCAGGCCGTAGGTCGCCCGGTCGGCATTCCGGTCGTTCGTCCCGTCGCCCCACTCCTGCTCATAAGGGCCATCGGCCGTCGCGGCACTGCCCTCGAAGAAGAAGTGCCGGTAGTCCGCCAGGGCGCTGATCACGGGACCGGATGCAATTGTGACGCGGTAGACGCGGAACCACTCGCCGTTGCCCGGCGGGGCCAGCGCCGCTGCCTGATAGACTGCCTCCCACGTTGCTTCCTTCTGGGTGTAGACCGTGTCCACCTCTTCAGCCGCGGGCGATCCCACGGGGTTCCAGAAAATGCGGTTTTCGCGGCTGGAATCGGCCTGGACGTAGCGGACGTAGACATCGTAGTTGCCGACGCTGGCCGTGGAAAAGTCCAGGGTGTAGCTATCGGGGCTGGAGTCGCCATGGACCACCCCAAACTCCAGGTCCGCCCCGTTCAACAGCCCCAGGATCGCCTTGCCCGAAGACAGCACCAGCGTCGTGCCGGTCCCAAGCCCGCCGGGCACGGTCCCGGAGAACCCGGAGAGAACCCTCGCCTCGTGAGCCGCGGCGCTTCCGGTGGAACGCCCTCGGGGAAGGATCAGACACCGGGTCGCCCGGGCCATATCCTGCTCCACCAGCTGGCCGGTCGCGAGCTCCAGGTCGGACAGCTGCACTCGCTCGTTTGGGTACCATTGGATGTGGTCCATGGATGCTCCTCTTATCCCTCGTCGCCGCGCTGGGTGATGCCGTACCGCGGAATAACCCCAGCAGCCACGATAGCGTCAATGATCTCCCTGGTCAGCCGATCCACGTCCGCCAGGTACATGGGGTAGTAGATTTCTCCGACGGTCCCGCCCGCTCCGTCGTTGTGAACAAACTCGTCGAGCAGCACCTGCGCTGATGGGATGGTCGTGTAGGCCACTCGCACGGGAGTGGCCGCCGCCGGCAAGGCATCGCGCACGGTGATGTTCGATGTGGCGTAGGATGCCGTACCGACCACCTCGAACATCAGACCCGATTCTGCCACCATCTGCGATTCGTCGAACGACCAGTCAAGCCCGGTCTCGGTGACGAACCCGCCGGCCTTGAACACCACGGCCGTGTACTCGTCCTGGATTGCCACCACCCAATAGCTGCCGTTGTTCGACGGCGTGGCACTGCTGCCGGCGATCTTGATGTACTTATTCGCGTCCCTGTCGGTCAGCCGCGGGTGACGTAGGATGATCCGGCTGATCGTGTCGTCCCCGGTCTCGACCTTGGCCTCGTCCGCCCGGACTTCCCCGACAAGATCCAGCTGGCCGGCCCCCACGTAACTGGCCAGCCACACCCCATCGTTCTGGTTCCAGTCCTGGGAGTACACCGCCACACGCCGGCCATCATCGTCGGCGGTGAACGGGCTGGACGCGCTGGAAAGAGATGACCCGGGCATCCCGATCACTCCATCGGCGCGCCGGACGTTCGTCCACTCGCGGTCGTTTGCTGACCAGATTCGCAGACCATCCCACTGGCAGGTCCACGTCTGGTTGTCGCCGTTGTTGACGTAGCCGAAGCTGAACAGCGTGTCCGAGGAAGCCCCAAAGTCATCCCACGGGACAGACAGGGCCGTCCGGCCATCGATGTTCGCCCGCACCACGCCCTTGGCGCACTCGATTTCGATCCGATGCCAGTCGGTGGCATCACCCCACGTCCAGTCAACGGTGTCCAGCGCCACCTCGGCCACGCTGCCCAGAGATACCTCGTTCTCGAAGTCCCAGAACAGGCACACCTCGCGCTCGCCGTCGCACACGATCAGCTTCCAGGGCGCCCCGGCCGAGGCCGTGTGAGAGTCGATGCGCCACCAAACGCCGAGCTTCCACTGACCAGGACCGATCCACGCGATCTCCCGCTCGTACCGACCGCCGTTCGCCGTCCCGCCCGCCTGAGCCTGCACGAGCAGGCCACCCGACACAGAGAACACTGACCCCTCGGCAGCCCCCTCGTTTTGGTAGGCCCACGCGGGATCCGCGGCGCTGGGCAGGACCGTCATCGCCAGCTCCTGCAGGACATCACCGACCCTGATCGAACAGATGGTGGTCGGGTCGGATGTCACGGGGATGGTGTTGGCGTCGGAGCTGGTCGGCCACAGCACCTCTTCCAGGAATGCTTTGCCCTCGTAGACCTCAGACACCTCCATGACCGGGGTATCGATGAACACCTCACATGGATGCCCCACCAGATCCTCGTAGACCGACCATCCTCCCTCTGGGAACAACGCGGCCATCGCGAGCTCCAGCGCGTAGACCGGCGTCTTCGCCAGGTAGGGCAGCACCATCAGCAGTCGACGCCAGGTCTCATCCGGGCAGCCGCGCGGCCTGGAGAGCCCGTGGCGACGGGCGATGCGGTCGAGCTCCTCGCCCTCGGCATAGTCGACTTGAAGCGCCCGGCGCAGCCTATCCAGGCCGGAGTAGCCTTCGCCTCCGTCGTAGACCTCGGCGTCCTCCGGATGCAGCCGCGCGAGGTAGCCGTCCTCGTCGTAGGTCTTCATCCGCCACCACACGCCGCTCTCGCTGGTCACGAAGGCCGGCCCGGCCAGGTCGACGGTTTTGTCATCCACGACGGTAGCGATCACGCGCCAGCCGGCGTTGTCCACCGCCCCGTTCGCCATGGGCAAGATCCACAAGGACTTCCCCGTGTCGCCAGACGCGAAGGTGCCTGCGGCCTTCACCACCAGGCGCTGGGGTGACGCGGGGTCGATCTCGCCATCCACCCCGCTAACGTCCGGCCCAAGGCCAATGAACTCCTGCGCCCCGGGAAGCACGACCGTTCCGCAGTAGGGCGTGGACAAGCTCTCGTTGTCGATCCACAGCCGAAGGTTTCGGTCGCGAGTCGCGAAGTCGAGCGCGCTCTCAACCTGAATGCTAGACCATCGCCAGCGCACGTCGGTGCTGCCAATCCAGACCGGCGCGGTACCAGCAACGTCCACGACCTCCACCGACCCCGGATCGTTGAACGTGGCCACCCGGAAGGTCCCGCGGTTGGGCAGGGTCAAGATGTCCAACAGGCGACCCACGTCGCTGGCTGCGAAAGCGTTGATGGTTCGGCTTTGCAGGTGCCCGGGCGTGATCGCCGAGAGCTCTGCGTCGTCCCCCCCGTAATTGGTCGCCTTGCGCAGCCGGGTGACCAACATCCCGCCGATCTCGTTGTCCGACTCGGCGACGGCTTCGATGGTTGCCGGCAGAAGGTTTTTGGTCGTCATTGTCGTGGCTCGCTGTTGAAGTTCCGTGCTCCCACCCCAAACTCCGGCGGAAACGATCTGCGGATGCGCTGGAGCTTGACTGGCCAGGATCTCTCGCAGACATCGACGAGGATGCTGTCGGAGTCCACTCCGTCTGTGATCTCCAGGGACACCTCTCCCTTTGGCACCGGGGGCGCCACGCACAGCAGAACCGCCCCATCATCGGACATGGGAGCATATCCTCGGCCAGTCCCGCCGTGACATCGCTGACCAGAGAGCTCGACCGTCAAGGGGGTGGAGACCGGGAATTCACCGGAAACGACGATCAGATCGCCGCCGGCCATCGAGAACGCGCTGGGAGAACAGGCGTCGATGCGGATCATCGGAGCACCCCCTGGCGAGCGTACCACGGGGCGAAGTTGGCCAGCATCGACCGCATCCGCGAGCGCCTGGTGCGCTCTACCACGGCGATCTCGGCGTCGAGCGGGATTACGATGTCACCGACCTCCAGCGTCACGTATGCCTGTCCCACCGGCGTTGGCGGGGTCCAGATCGTGACCTCGGCCGTGGGGGCAATCCGCTCGTAACCATACCCCTGTCCGCAGTAGCACAGCGGGTCATCTACCGTGTGGAGCGCGCCGAAGTGGAAGCGCACGGTGTCCGATGAACTCCATGGCCCGCGAATTGTGATGGGATCTCCTCCGGCGTCGGAAATGATCTGGGGATAGACCAGCAGCTCCGGCGCCAGCACCGCGCAGTTTCCGTACCGAACCTGCCCGTAGGGGCTCCGTCCATATCGGCACGAACTGTCGCCCGGGTCATACGGTACCGGCGGGGGTGGTGAGACCTCCACGTCGAACTCGGCGTAGTCGACCCCAAGAGAACTGGCGATGTAGATCCTGATGATAGCCATGATCAGGCCGCCATGCTGACGACGGGACCACCCATCTTGGATGTCACGTCCTCGCTTCCAACAAGCTCGCCCGTGCTGTGGTTGACCAGGTGAACGTAGTAGTTCGTACCATCGCGCACCGCAAACGAGAACAGCTGGTAGACGCCGTCCGTGTGCGGCACGGTCACGGCGTCCACCCGGTCGTAGTCGATCTCCAGCTCAACCGCCGCACCGCTTCCAACCTTGCCATAGGCGAGTTGCCATTGCGGCGTCTCATCCAACCAGTTGATGAGGTAGACCCCCTCGGTCGCGGCCATGATCATCAAGAATGGAGTGATGAAGGCCGGTATGAATTGCGCGCGAGATCCGAACGGGAGGCTGACAGAGCTGCGCGTGCCGGGGGTGATGATCGCCAACTCAGCCGACCAGGACCCGCCGGACACTGAAAGCCCGCTTTTCCAGGCAGCAGCTCGGTAGGTCTTGGTTGCCGACTGGTAATAGAGCACCCCCGTCTGCGGCTCGATGCCCACCCACAGGATGGTCTCGACCTCGGAACTGACCCCATACTTTGGCCGGGCATATCCTCCGCTGTCTTCCAAGTACCAGCGGGTGCAAGATGCCGCCCAAACCCCGCCCTGCTCTATCAGTGAGCCGTATGAGACAATTCGCTGGTGACCCGCCGCCCACACCAGCTGGTCGCCGAGCTGCCCGCAGTCGACGCAGGTACATGACCGGCTGCGCAGCTGATAGCCAGGAATCGAAATGCCACCGCCCCACGCCGTGTAACCGCCCCAGCCAGATCCGCCGATGTTTCGCTGCTGCCACCTCCCGTAGCTTGTGGTCCGAATCGGCGACGTGTTGTACCCGATGAACCACGGGCCATCAGGATTGTACCCACGCTTGAAGGCCCCCGGCGCTCCGCTCCCCCACGCGGACTCCAACAGGCGCGTGTCGTCCAAGGTCAGGTCAGACAGGATGGCCGTGCGCAGCGCATAGTTCGGCGCGCCCCCGGTGTTGCATGTCAGCAGACAGCCGTCCTTGAATGCTGACATGACCCCGTACTGAGGAAGGGTTCGACCGAAGCCGGAGATCTTTCGCGACCAGAGTTTGGCGTCTTCCGGATCTTCGACGCCGATCAAGTTGACGCTGCTGTCTCCAGTCACTACCAGCACCCTGTCAGGTACTGCCACCTGAAGCCCGCGGTGGGCGTTACTGGACTCGCGCGACCAAGCGGCGCCTTCCAGGATGGTTCCCTCGGCCACGGCGGCTGTGACTTGCCAGGCGGTCGTCACCCATCCATACCAGCTTTGCCATGGCTCAACGCCCAACTCAATCCATGCCGGTCCTGACAAGCCGACATGCGTCCTGGTGCTCAGCAGCCGCTTCACCGCAGAGCGGTCCCATCCGTACACACTGACCGTGTTTCCCACCCTCTCGATCTGAGCGTGGACCTCTCTCCACGATGCGTAGCAAGCGCCGGTGTTGAACGGGTCGTAATTCAACTGCACACGCCCGTTGAGCGACTGACCAGCGTAGGAGGCGGCGCACCGAATTTCGGCGTAGTCTCCAGCGGTCATGAACACGCGACAGAGACAACCGGTGTTGTCATGCCACCACTTGGCGGTCAGGCTGGTCCAGTTCACATCGATCAGAAAGTCACCGTCCACCCACCAGCGATGGGAAGATGAGATGAACTTGGATTGCCCGCACTTGCCCTGGAAGGTGACAGTGCCTTCACCAATGGCCGAGAGTCCCGTTGACTTGGAGTAGAAGCCAAACGGCTCTTGAGCCACGAGGCTGTGCCGCCGGTTGTTCATTGGCCCTTGCCCGCACGCGACCCCGCCATCGTAGATCTGGCCATCCCTACCGATGCCGGTCCCGATGAACTCGGGCGAGTCCGGATCCCACATTTCTCCAGCCACCTTGCGCACCGCGATGTGTCGCACGTTAGAACCGTAGACGAACTCCTTGCCATCGGTGTCGTACTGGCCGGATCTCCAACGCGGGGCCATTGTCATCTCCTCCGGGGCTTGCGTTCTTTCTTGGTCGGGATCAGGCCCGCGTCTCTGACCTTCCACTCGGGGACATTGAAATCAAGCCGCAGCGAAATTCCATCTTCCTCGCCTTCCCACGATACCCGTAAACTTCCGTCTCCCCCCACTTGCAGAACCGATACCCGCGTGCCCGCCGGCATCACTCGCCCGCAACTGAGCTCGACGCTGTCAACCAAAACCATCATTTTCCCACCCGCTGGCTGCAGCCCTTCCTCCATTTTCGGAATCTGCGATCCTGCAACCATGCCATCGACAACGGCACGACAACCGCGAGAAAAAACGCGCCCAGGGTAATCCATACAACCTTCCAGTCGTCGCTCATTCGCCCTTCTCCTGGATGCTGCCTTCTACGATCTCGAAGTCCAGTCCCGGGTCGGTCGAGGTCTTCATCGCCATCTCCAAGTCTCTGACCACCTGCTCCAGCTCTATGATCCGTCTCCCTTGTTCGTTGCATCGCTTGACCAGCGTAGCCCGCTCCGACTGGTAGCACCGCAGCTGGTACTCCAGTTGCCGGCGGTGAGCCTGGCACAGCCCCAGGTCGTGACGAAGCCTGAGCACGTCCTCAACCAGGCTGTTGCGATCTCGGTCATCAGGCACAGCACCGTTCCAATGCCGCGTAGATCCTTTGCCTGGCTTCCCCTGGAAGCAGGAGACACGGACCCAGATCGGACCGGTCAAACCGCACCTCGGCCTGCCGGCCTGTACCATCCACCCCCACCAGCGCCACTACCCCGTCCTCTTCGTCCGCCAACTCGGTCACCGCGTAGAGCTTCCCGTTGTCCGGCCAGACCCAACCTCCGGAGTTGGTGGAGGCGATACTGGGCAACCAATACTCGAAGATCCAGCGGTACCTGCTGTTCGTGGTCACAGCCCCAACCTCCGGTGCGTCTTGGCCATGGTGATCGTCCAGAACGGCTCGACGTGGTCCTTGGTGGTGTCCTCCGGAATCCCGAGCCGGGCCATCACCAGGTGCCCCAGCTCATGAAGTAGGGTATTGCGCCACTCCTCGCGAACCTGACCCGTACCAGCCACGCAGTGGGGCTCGGTTGGCCACTCCGAGGTGCAGATGGGCGGCCACCATCTGGAAACCCAGATGTCAGACCCACCGTAAGCGCAACCAGCCTTCCTGGCAGACTGGCCCTTGGGCCCGTATGGACCTCGCCCGCCGCATGTTTCGGGCTCATCGATCAGACAGACCCCGTTGCGCGTTCCGATCCTCCGCGTGGCCTCATCCACGGACTGGACATAGCCGTCCGCTTTCGCTGTCTCCAGAATGGCCGCCAGGTCCCTCTCAGCTTCCGCTACGACTTCTGCGCCGTTGGAGCACTTCTGCACGGTGTTGTGGGTCTGGTAGTCCTGCGCCCACGTCATCCTCCCGAGAGTCACGTACTTTGGGCAGGCGGCCAGCAGTGGCAGGATCAACAGCAGAAGACACCTTGTCATGACCAACTCCTCCAGCAAGGAAGCCAAGGACGAATCCGACCAGCAACGCCATGGGCGGTCCCAGCACCGCCAGCATGGCAAGGTCAGTGCAGTCCAACGTCAAGATGTCGCCCCAGTTCCCACCAGCCCTTCGGTCGCCATCAGGTCCCAGAGCTTGGCTTTGACCACCTCGTACAGCCCGCCGCTAACCTGAGAAGCAAACGCGGCGTCCAGGTTAGTGCCGGAGATGGTGTCCTCGAACACCTGCCCGACGTGGTAGGCGTCATTCTCGTCGACCCACCCCTTGCACCATTTGACGACCAGGGTCGCAGCCTGGGTGTCAGGTGGAAGAGTCAGGCAGAGGCTCAGGATCTGGTACTTGTCCAGCTCCTTCTCGGTTGCCACAGCGACCGTCTCGGTCGGTGGTACAGTCGGTGTGTACGGCATGGTCCATGTCTCCTATGCCAGGTACTGGTCGACCCAGCCCCTGACCGAGATGCGCCCGCTGTTGCAGGAGACGGTGCGCTGGTAGTAGATCGTCTTCGGAGTGCTCGGAGTCGGGATCATCCCGACAACCGTGTCACCACCGTAGGTGGCATCTCCGCTGGCGGCGCGTAGCTGCCATTGGTCGTTCGCCCCTCCGCTTCCCTGCTGACCATCGACCCAGATGTAGCCGAGGCCGATACCTCCGGCCGACTGGTAGAACATGAACAGGTCAGCCAACGAGGCGGTCACCGGGATGTACGCCGCAAGCGAGGCGGACACTGGCGAGCCATCAGTACCAGACGCCAGGGTGACCGCCTGCTGTTGCTGCGCGAAGTACGTTGTCGATCCCGTCTGGTAGAACGGGATGATGTTGGACGAGCCATCGTTCCGGAACGCGCCAAGGTACTTCCAGTTGGTGTATCCAGTTGGACC
The DNA here is from genome assembly GCA_025459125.1 of Planctomycetota bacterium. GTDB lineage: Bacteria > Planctomycetota > Phycisphaerae > Sedimentisphaerales > Anaerobacaceae > PLanc-01. Next base: position 85,123 of record JALORE010000001.1, read on the forward strand.
TGTTGCAGGTCCAGTCACGCTGGCTCGGACGGACAGCTGGTTGTCATCGCCCGTCTTTGGCACGGCATAGAGATAGTACCAGGTCGAGCTGGCTTCGCTCCCGGTGTCCAGCCCCAGGTCAGCCACGCCGTTAGCGAATGCCCAAGCGAGCGTGCCGCTGAAATACCTCTGCTTGGCATCCTGGAGCGTAAGCAGCACCGTCGACGGAGCCCCGGCTGCAGCAGCGACGTTGACTGCTCCGGCGGCAGAGTAGGTCAAGGTCGGGAGCTTGGTGTCCGGCGTGTACTTGCCAGCGATCTGCGCCGTTGGATTCAGCAGGTACTTGTCCTGATAGCCACGTATGGTTACTGCGTAGTCCAGCGATCCAGAACCAGAGTGGCGCATGGTCCAGATGGAGATAGTCCCATCAAACAACGGCACGATGTTCCTGGTGCCACCACACTGAACGTCGTTGTTCAGCGCCCCGAGAGACCAGGTGCGATCGTTGTAGGCAGAGCCAGGAGTATACCCAGGAGGGTTCCCTGGCTCGACCCAGGCGATCCACCCGTCAGTGCCGTCTGCGTCCATGAACGCCTGGGCTTCGACGGCTCCAGCCATCGCAGCGGGAACCGCAGTGGCAAGCTGAGTGCTGCGGTCCACCCACGCTCCTGTTTGGGCGCCAGCGGTGACTGAGTACAGCTCCATCTCCGAATCGGTGTTGGGCTCGAAGTAGAACCAGTCCTTGGCCTGCCAGAACTTGCGGAGGTTGCTGCTGGCGTTGTTCCTGACGGCCCCGATGTACCTCCAGATGGGATACCCGGTCGGACCACCACCGGCCGGAGACGCGACCGATCCCACGATTGACATCTGACCAGCTACGGCAGACGGCACGAGGTAGAGGTAGTACCAGGTGCTGGCCGCCTCGCTCCCAGTGTCCAGTCCCCCAAGTCCCGAGACTGTGATGTCCCAGGTGAGCGGAGCGGCAGCCGTGTACCTGGCCCCATTGTTCAGGCAGGCTCGCAACTCGGTCGAGCAGCCAGGCTGTGCCGCAATCTGGATCGTGCTGTTCGAGGCCCAGACCAGACGGGGGACGTTCTCCTCCCGCACGTAGCCACCACGCCACTGCGTGATCGAAGCTCTTGTGGGAGTAACTGAGCCGTAGGTGGTAGTGATCCCGGAACTGCTGTCCATGTTGCGGAAGGAGAACTCGATAGTGTGCGATCCGGCGGATAGTCCGGACACGATCCATGCCGGCTCGAAGTTGTACGAACCGCTGACCGAGTGCAGCCACCACTGAGCTACATGAACCCAACTCCCGCTGTCGATCCTGTAGTAGATGCCTGCAGTGCGGTTGGCCGTTCCAGCGATGATGGCATTCAGGGCCACCGCGACACTCTCACCAACCAGGGTGTAGAAGGTCGTGGTCAAGCCAGAGTAGATCAGGTAGGTCGTGGTGTCGTTCGGTAAGCTGCGGTCAACTGGGTCCGTCTTGGAGTAGCAGATCGCCCCATCGGCCCCAGTTAGGCTGACCTTGGCTGTACCCCCGACATTGGTGACCTGGCATCCTGGCCCGGTGAAGTCGAACGCCGCGGGCGTGTCAATGACCTGGGCCCCGTCCTTGCGAACAGGAACCAACCCACCGCGGAAGCTCGTGACGATCAGGAACGTGGACGCATTGTCCGGCGTGCCTTTGACCGAGAAGTTCCCGTCTCCAGATGAGCTCTTATACGCTTTCAACTTGATGGTGTGCGAGCCAGCAGCCAGCGGACCGGACACCCACGAACACGATATGTTCTGCGATCTGGTTCCATCGCTGTGGAAGAACGTGTTGTTCGCGGTAGACCCATCAATGTCGATGGCGATGTTGCCGGTTGTCGCGGCAGCCGGGGTCAGCCCGACCGAGAATACGATCTTCACCCGCTCGTTTGTCGTGGTTATGACAGTAGCGGTCATGCCGGTCAGGTCAGTGAACGTAGGAGACGCACTGCTAACCACCTGGGCTGCGTCTGCCTTGTTGACCACCGTATCGAGCGTGCCGCCAGCTCCAGAACCGGACACCAGCGTCAGGGTCGTCGTGAAGTCACCCACTGCCGCTGATGCCGTCCCGCGCACGATCAGAGTCGTGCCGGATGTTTCCTTGGCATAGGCTTTCAGCGTGTGGTTCCCCGCCGACAGCACGACCGTCCCGGAGAACTTCGGGCTCTGGTAGACCGACCCCGATGTACGGAACTGCCACGCGGCGTTGTAGCCGATGTACTGTTCATCGGCCGTTCCCTCGTCGAACACCAGCTTGACCTGACCCGTGGTATTGGAACTGCTGTCGAGAAAGTTGTTCCCAGTCCACTGTACCAGGTACGTGCCGGTTGAGTTGACTGCGAACGCCAGCGATCCAGCGGACGGCATGAACTGCGTGTCGCCACTGCCAATCGCAACATCAGAGGCGGGCTGGGGCCCCACGACCACCACCGCCTGCCCCGAAGCGGTCAACGCCTCGTTCATCTCGACGTTGAGCACCTTGTCCGTGCCCTCGCTCAGGCTCACGCCTGAACCTATGAAGTTCACGGCCCTCGGAGTCCCGACAACGTCAACCCCGTCCTTCTGCCAGGGGATCATTCCTCCCCGGAAACGAAGGACCTGAATGCGACCATCGTACAGATCCCAGGAGTGGGTGACGTACTTGGCCTGGAGCTTGATCACATGCTGTCCCGCAGCGGGGATGGTGTACAGAATCACCCGCTCCAGGTTCGTGGCCGTGTTGTTCCCGCTTATGGACCCGGTGGGTGAGTCCACCACCGCCCCGTCTACCACCCACTGGGTGTAGGTGCTATATCCTGCCGAGTACCAGCCTACCCCGCGAAAGCACAACAGCACGGTCTCGGCCGCGTTGGTGTTGATCGTGACTGATAGCCCCGCGACATCTGCAAAACTGGCACTGCTGATGTTGACCGGGTTGGTGCTGGCATTGGCTGCCGACAGCATCGTGCCGCCGGCGCCGCTACCGCCTGCCAGCGTGCCATAGATCCGGATGAACGACCCGGCTGTCACTTGCACCGACCCGGTACCACTGACCCGCCGCCACTGCATCTTGATGGAATGACTCCCGGCTGTCAGCACGACCGGAAGGACAAGAGTCCGCCAACAACGCGCGCCCGCCGCCGAAGACTGCATGTTGGCCGACGAATCATCACCAATGAGGTACTGCTCCTCTGCCCCTCCCACGTCGATGCCGATTCGGTAACGTCCAGTTGTGTCGGCAACCGACATCACCGCGTCGAGCATGATGTCCAGCAAGTACGTCCCCGCCAGCGGAGCCACGAACTCCCCAGCCACCTCGGCGTTCACGTCGACGAACGTGCCCGACGTGGTTGAGTACGTTCCAGACGGGATCACGTCTAGCAGGTTGATCACAACGTCCGGTGCGGCGATGATGGCCGGAGCAACCTGGTCTACCTGAAGTCCTGGGGTCGTCATTGGCTAGCTCCCATAGACCACGGTGATGATGTCACCGGCGGTCAACGCCTTGCAGTTGATCGTCTGGGTCGCGGTGAAGCCCCACTCCAACCCGGTCGCCGGACTCGCCCGGTACCGAAGTCGCTGGCCGTTGCGGTACACGCCGATGATGTTCTTGCCCGAGAGCATGTTCGCGTTGGTGGCCGGCACCGCTGCCAGGGCAAAGTTCTGGTCTCCACCGGTCGCGGTAAACTCCTCTTCCCTTGGCAGGAATCCGCTGGTCGGAGGGTCTACCCACTCCAGCCCAGTTGCCTGTCCGGAGTTGGCGGACAGCAGCTTTCCGTTGGTGCCGACCGCCAGCCTGGTGTTGACCGTGCTGAACGTGTAGAGGTCGCCCTTGGTCGTCAGCGGCGAGGTCGTGCCTACCGATCCCCAGGTGCCGTCACCGCGCAGGCCATCCATAGAGCTTCCACTCAACTTCGGCAACAAACCGTGCGCTCCGATAGTGGCGTTGAGCGTAGTCACGTCGGTCGGGGCCGCGAGCTCGTCGAGCTTGATCGAATCCCCACCGCCACTCTTGTGGCTCGTTGCGTGCGTTGTCGGCGTCCTGGCGTCCGACAGGCGGCTGTCATTGCCCGCGCAGGCGTCGGTGGCGCCCGTTCCAAGCTGCCGCAGGGAAGGCGTACCGGCCGCGGCATTGGCCGTGATCCACGAGTCCAGCTTGGCTGACCCATTGGCCTTGGGGATGGCATTGGCGGCCGGGGTCGCCACCGCGATCTCGTCGTAGCCGCCATTCTGGTGAGCAGTGGCGTGAATCTCCAGCGCCCGCAGCGTCGGATTCAGGTACCGCTCTCCCCAGTCGAAGGCGTAGTCCGGGGGCAACCACACCTGACCAAGTTCGGTGCGGACCATCACGATCTGTTGGCCACCGGCCTTGTCCGACGCGGGGTCGGACTCGCCCTCGGAGTTGGTCGCCCGGCATTGGACGCAGTACGCCCCATCGACCGCGCCATCGATCTCCAGATCGGGGTTCTGAACCGTTGCCACGCCGTCGACGAAATCACCATGTGTCCCGACATTGGCCGTGGAACCCGGTGGCACCGAGAGGATGTCCCACCTCCAGTAGATCGGGCTTCCCGTGGCCGTAGCGGTCAGCCCGACAGTGCGCGGTGAGGCGCTGTAGCTGAGAACCTGGTCGGCCCCGCATGTCACTACCGGCTTTGCCATCAGCGCACCTCTGCCTTACGAAATGGTGATTGCCGAGCTCAGGATCCTGGCCAGCTGGTTGTCCAGGACCACCCTGTTGCGCGTCGGGTCCGTGATCCCGATATCGTACATGCCAGGGACGGCCATTGCGCGCTTGCCGAGCTCCTGCCAAATCACGTCGTCGCCGATGCCCAGGGCGTTGATGTAGCCGCTGATTGCCGAGGCCACCTGCGTCGCCACGTCGGTCTGGGAGTAACCGGAGCGGACGGTGATGTTCGCATCGAAGGCCATCTGGATGATCGTCGGAACCAAAACCCGCACCAACACACCCGCCGAGCGGTACCCGGGGTAGTTGATCCGGTCGGCCGGGTCTCCGTCGATGATCTTCTGGCACTCGGCAATCAGACCCGTGAAGTAGGTGCAGGTCTCGGTCACGGTGTCGCCGGTCGACAGCCCGGTGGCCAACTTGATGTGCCCGGACGCGGGGTTGATCGTGTAGTCGGTGTTGAGAACCAGCGGCACGGTGTTCTTTTTCAGAACAAACGTGTTCTCGATCTTGATCGGCTTGCGGCCGTAGAGATCCACCTCGCCACCCACGGCGGAAGAGACAACCACCTCGTCCACCACGCTCGCCACCGACTCGGCAGTGCCTGAGCCATCATCGATGTAGATGATCACGTTGCCCGGGTGCACCTCATCTTCCACAACCGAGGCGAACGCCACGCTCTTGCCGGAAACCGTGTCCTCGGCCGTAAGGGCCGCGTAGGTCAAAGCAAGGTTGGTGGCCCTGCTCAAGCTCTTGGCAAACAGCTTGATGCGGGTTCGGAAGCTATCGTCCTTCTCGATGTCGTCGCCGTTGGTCAGTTGCGCGGGGTTGCTCACGGTGTCCACGCCCGAGGGCTTGGACACGAAGGCCCTGATCGTCTCGGGCGCGACGTTGTAGGCGGTCCCGGGCTCCGATGCGGTGATCTGGATCGAGCCGCTGACCGAGGCCCCGTCGGCGATCTGGCCCTCGGCAGTCGTGACGAACTTCAGAGCGGCTGTCCCGGCGGTCGCCGGCACCTGAACCTGCGTCCCCTGGGGGATGCCGATGGCCCCGATGGTCCCCGTCCGGCCAAACACCACTGCTCCCGTGGCCTTCTTGGCAGGGTTCCGGCTGATGAGCGCGGGGTTGAGCTTTTTCGCCTCGGCATCGAGGTCCGGGCCAACGGCATTGTCGATGTCGTAGATGTCCAGCACCTTGCCCATCGCATACCACTGGTCATCATCCTCGCGGGCCGCAGCCGCGAGCACCTGGTTGACCGAGGATGTCTCGACGAGATCCGTCAGGTCGGTCCTGGCCACCACCCGGTTGCGCATGCGCTCCAGGATCTGCTTGTACCGCTTGATCTGTAGCTGCCCCATGGGGTCTCCCCTACGTCAGAGCGCGCGACATCACCCGCGCGGCGTTGAATCCTTTGGGCTTCACCGTTGCCTCCAACTCCACCTCATCGTTGACCACTGACAGCCGGTAGTTGACCAGCTGATCCACCCGCGGATCGGCGATGAGTTGCTGGCGCACCTCAAACGCGGTGTCGGCTTTGGTGTCCTTCCACTGCAGAGCTCCTACCAACCGAGGCAGTCCCACCCCGGGGTATAGGATGTTCTCGCCACGGGTAGTTCGCAGTCGCGTTGACAGCGCCTGCGCGAGGTTGTTGAAGCCCGAGATCTTCTCCGCGTCGGTCGAGCCGTGGGCAGCATCGACCTTCCAGCCGTACTGGCCCTTGCCGATCTTCACCAGCAGCAGCTCCCGGCCGAGATGCTCCTCGGCCTGGCTGTCGCCCAGGGGTACCGCCCCTGTCGACAGGACCATGCTCGTGGCGTTGGCGGTGGTCACCGGGATCATGATCGGGGCCCCCACCTTGAGCGTCCCGGGGATGTTGGCGTTGGCCGTGATGTACGGCGGCTTCAGATCGTTGATCATCGCCAGCTCGGGCCACCGTCGGGCATCCCCCAGGTATCTCGCGGCCAGGCTCTGAAGCGTATCGCCCTGCCCAACGACTCGCTCGGCAAACCCGGTGTACCTCCGGGGGTCGAAACGGTCCCCCGGCAACGGCAGCGCCTGACGCTTGAGGTCCCCGGGCTTGATCGGACCAAACGCATCGCCGATGGGCATCGCCCCCCCGGACGCGGCGGCCGTGGCGGCCTTCTCCTCGATCTGTTCCTGGTACTGGGCGCTGCCGATTTCGATCTCGGCCGGGTCATCGGGAGCGCTGAGTCGGTTGTACTTGTCCACCATCGCCGACCAGCTGGCGCGGAAGTGGTCGCGCGTAGCTACTCCCAGGGAATCCATCTGGTCTCCCAGTTGACGAAACGTCTGGCATACGTCCGCTGGTAGAGACAGAACGTCCTCGAACAGATCGGCCGTCGACTCCAGAACCCCGCTCACGGCGTCCAGGAACCGCGCTGGCAGGTCGAAGAAGTCCTTGACCCCGTTCACCAGGTCATCAGCCGCTTGGATGATGCTGCCGATGTCGTCAATGATCGAGGCGATATTCTGAACAAACTGCTTCAGTTCATTGAGTGCGGCCGTGACATCGTCGACGAGCGCCTTGATCGACTGGATCGTGTCCCGGATCTGGCTGATCGTGTCCTTGATCTTCTGGAACAGCGACCGCTCATCGGGCGCCACATAGATCAGCGCCGAAGCTGGCCCAATCACTTTCAAGGCAATGTCGTAGCGGTAGGTCACCCGCTCGCGGCCCACGTCACGACTGAGACGGAAGTGGACCGGCACCACCTCCACATGGATCTGTTCCTTTTGGATGTGCAGCTCCATGCGCGTTTTGTCGGCGGTCTTGGGGTCCTGCACCAGCTGGGAGTACCCCTCGAAACAGCGGTTGGCCAAGATCCAGAAGGCCATCTGACCAGACACCTCCTGGAGGTTCCCGCCGTATTCGCCGAGGCTCGAAGTGAACTTCGTCAGCGACGGAGCGACGGTGACCGTCTGTTGTTTGCGCAGCTTGAACCCGGTTGTCCCGCCGATGGTGATGTCCGCTATGACGATCCCTCCCGGTTCCACCACCACTCCGCTTTCCTGCTGCGGTGTCAGCTGTGACGCAAACGGGAGCGTGTACTCGAAGCGGTCGGGACTGATGGGCAACGGGAACAAGGCCGTTCCATCGCTGCCAACTGGGCCCACGTTGCTTTCGCCGTCGACCACCAGGCGGAACACCCACGCGAGGTTCTTGTAATAACGGTCGTCCTGGGTGATGCCCTGTCGGAGGTCTTCTTTGATCTCGTCGAGTATCGAGGCCATCGGCTACTCCGTCTTGACCTTCGTGGAAAGCCAGGTTGCCATCGCCCCCTGCAGCTGTGCCGCTGCCGACCCGTAGTCCTGCCAGGCGGTCTTGAGAGCCTCGAACGCGGCCTTCAGCGGGGCCAGCGGTCCGATGCAGGCGGCAGACAAAGCCTGGTACTGCGCGACGTTCACGCCCGCCAGTGAGACACAGGCTGCCAGGTACGGTGTCAGGCCCGCATTCAGCTCAGTCCCCTTGATCCCGGCGCTAGCCGCGGACGAGCTTCCCAGAGCCACCTGCCCTACCAGGCCAATGGCCGGGGAGGTCACGGTGATCGCCGAGACGGCCTTGGCTTCGAGCTTGGCCTGGGCGTCGAGGGTGATCGTCTTGCTGGCCTTGTCCATCTCGATCTTGTCCGCGCCCCCGTCGACGAGCGTGATCTTGCCCGTGTTGTCCAGCTCGACCCAGCTCTCGTCGCTGCCGTCGGTGGTGACGAGCTTGAGCTTGCCAGCCGCGCCCGAGGCGCTCTGTTCCACGCCCGACGGCCCGAGCTCGGGGTTGGCAGCCCCCCTCGCGTCGATGGTGAGGTTTCCCTCGTCATCCCATTCGATCAGCACCCCGTTGTGACGCATGCGCTTAGTGCGACCGTCAGCCTCCTTCGTCTCTCTCCGCGACTTCGGATGCGGTAGACAGAACGGCAGGACCACCGGCTGATGGATGTCGCACTCCATGAAGCCCACGATCACCTGATCTCCGTCGAGCGCCTCGGCCGGCGTGGGTTGCTCCCCCTGCTCCATCGGCGGCTCCGTGGCCATAATCCCGCCTTCGATGTTCTGCGAGCACCCGCGGGGGATGTAGGTGTCCTCGTCGAACAATCCCATAGCCCGCTGCGCGACTGGCACCCGATAGAGCGTGCGCGTCTGCCGGCCAAATACCCGGACATCGCAACACACGGTCCGCATGCCATCGGCGGTCCATCCGCGCTCGGCCCAGCCGGCATCGTCGGTGTAGTAGACCTTGAGCACGGTCGCCCGGGCCATCCATCCGCCGGCGCTGCCCCAGCTCGGGACGCCAGCCATCCATGTCGGAACAGCCGCCTGCAGGACCGTCCCGTCGTCGAGCTGACACGGGCTGTATGGATCTATCAGGTCCATCACCACGACTCCTGGTAGCGGCCACTGACCCGCTCGACCATGTCCAGCAGGCTCGCATCATCGCCCTTCCATCCTCGGGTCACCGTGGCCACCGTGGATGTCCGCGGACCAGAAGATCCGTCGCTGGACCACTGGAAGGTGTGGTCAACTCCCTCGACATAAGCCTGCAATGAGGTCTCGGGGTCGCCCGTATCCAGAATCAGCCTGGTGCCGATGCGCAGCTCTGGCAACATGCACCCGAACGTGACACTGCCAGACAGGAAATAGGGGTTGGGGCCAAACCAGTCGGCCAACATCCTCTGCCAGTCCTTGCGGTCGCTGATCCACTCTCCCGGGGCCCCCTGAGCGATGTAGATGGTGCTCTCGGAGTAGGGTTTCACCCCGAAGTTGGTGATGTCCGGTTTCGACCAAATGGGCGGGGCCAGAGCCGTGGACTCGGCGTTGGTGCCGAACGTGAAGTCGGCGCTCAGATCGAAGATCGTGAACCGCTCGTGCCCAGCGCGTCCAAGGTCGCGTTCTGTGACCAGCCACGTCGGGACGTACAGCGTTGGCAGGTCGAACCACGGGCTCGATCTGCCGGCGATGGTGTTGACATAGGGGCGCTCTCGGATCTCGGCATAGATGTCGACCTTGCTGCGCCCCCCTGCGGGCTCGGCATCGTACCTCCATTCGTTCAGTAACGGATTGCACCACTGGCCTAGCAGCTGGTGCAGACTTTGACCGGGCTGGGTCCAGAGGTTCATGTTGAACAGCGCCCCCCGCAGTGGGCCCTTGGTGTTGATCTTGAGCATCTCCGAGAACCGAGACGATCCGGTCAGAGACTTGAGGGCCGGCGGCAGCGACCAGGCGCTGCGCGTGGTGGAGCTCCCCTGATGGAATGTCGCCTCGGTCAGGATCTTGAACATCTCATCCGGGCGGCCACCGATGTTGTGCTTGACCGCGTTGGTGTTGATGCCGACGGTATACTCGCGCAGGCTCTGCACGTTCATCTGATTCCAGGCGATCATCGTCTCGAACAGCGCCCCGTGGTCTCGCCCGGACAATGAGATGGTCCTGACGGTGGCGCCCCCGGCGCTAGATCGACCTTCGCGGACCGTGTCCAGCACCCCCCGGCCCAGAGGCATCAGCAGGTTGTTCCGCAGGACGAACAGATCCACCCAGTCGCCATCAACGAGGTCCCCGCCGATGGCGTCCAGCGTCGAGAGCTTCCCGAGCTTGACCACCGCGCTCCACGTCCCGGACGGCTGCCCCAGGCGCTTGCTCCAAGTGAACTGCGTGACAGTGCCCTCGCTGGTGTCGCGCTCCCACGTCAGATACCGCGGCGACGAGCTCTTGCGCTTGGTGAACACCGGGTCGTTCGAGTGGGGGTACACATGCAGCCCCACCCTGTACGACGGACGGATTACGCGGCTGTCATGGGATGTCGCCCGGACTCCATCCAGTAGGAGCAGCCCGCCTGATCCCTCGCGCTCGATCATCGGCTACCCCCGCCTCTGGCCCCCGGGGGTTTCAGAACCGGGATGTTCCCGCGGAGGATATCCCAGAGCGTGATCTTTCCCTTGGCCAGCGCGTCGAGCGCCCCCACCCACCGCTGCATGATCCCCACGACCGATGTCAGCTCTTTGTTGAAGTTGGCCAGCGTTCTCACGCTGGCGATGCCGACCTTTTCCAGGCCGACGAAAGTCGAAGCCATGCTCGCACCCACCCCAACCCTCTGAGACTCCAACCCGGCAGAGGTCACAGCCAGGCCGGCGCCCCGACGGGCGAGTCCCTTGGCCCCGGTGGTCAGCATACCCTCCAGTCCAGCTCGCTCGCCCTTGTCCCCGGCCCCCTGCTCGGACATGATCATGGCGATCCTGGCCCGAAAGTCCTCGGGCGTGCCCCCCTCTTGCATCGCTCGCAGAATCCCCTCGGCCCCGCCCCCTGCTCCGCCGCTGATGGGCATCGAGCCTCCGTATTGCCCAATGAGTCGGGACATGGCAAACGCACGGCCCTTGAGGATGTCCTCCGGGCCTCTGGCGCCAGCGATCTCTAGACCGGTGGTGCCCTGCTGGATTTGCTGGAACAGGTTGAGCAATATCTCCGGAGACATCCCCTGCGTCTGGAGTTTCTCCATGGCCCGGATGTAACTCATCGGGCCTTCTTCAGGGTTATAGCCAGCCGCTCGCGCCATCAGCATGTCTGCCGGACTCTGAATACCTTTGAAACCCAGCTGCTGGGCAGAGCGGTTGAGGTTCTGTAGCAACGCCCCCCGCTGGTTCTTCTCCACCCCCAGCGCCCCGAGCATGGCCGTGCTGCGGGTGGCAGAGACCATCAGTTGCCCGATATCCCGGATCCGCAGCCCGCGCGTGAGCCCCTCCTCGCCCATCTGCACCAGCTGTTCCAGGTACTCGGGTACCAAACTCCCCTTCAGCCCCTGCTCGGTCGCGGCCTTGAGCACGCCCGCCAGGCCAGCTCCCGCGCCAAAGCCACCCAGCCGTCCAAACCTGCCAGAGGTCTGCATGTTCACGCCGAAGCCGACGTTGGCCGCCATCGCCACGTCAGCCTGTCTCTGGGCATTGGCCGTCGCGACCCCCCCGCGGGCACGCATGAACTGGCCAAGCATCTGCTGAGTCTGCTCTGGCCCGGCCCCGTACTCGACTCCGAACCCAGGGGAAAACATCCCTGTGCCACCCATGCCCCCGGCGGCCTCGGCAAACTTCTTCCAGTTTTCCTTAACCAGCTCCATTCTGGCTGTCGCGAAACGGTCCTCTGCCGTCTGCACCTTCTTGGCAAGGGCTTTCCCACCCTTGCCGGCACCGCGCTCTATCCCAGCGGACAGGTCTCCATACGAAGCCACGTCCGCCTCCAATACCCGTCCGCCCATGCCGGTCCAGGCAGGGGGGCCTCCCTCTCCGCGGATCATCACGCCACCACCGGGCAGCTTTTTCCCCCCGGTGATTGCTCTCCCTTTGCCCGGAAGAAATGCCCCGCCAATGCCGCCCATGCTGATGAAGGTGCTGGTCAGTTCCTCCTGGGACATATCCCGGTAGACTTCGCCTCGCCTCGCCGCCTCTGCTGCGCCCTTGGCCGCCGCGTATTCTCTTGCCTGTTTGGTCGCGCCGATGGTCCTGTTCAATTCCCTCAGACGCTCTCCCCTGCCAAACACATCCCCGCCGCCAGCCCAAAAGAGATTGGCGAGCTTGGAGCGGTCAAATCCGACAGCCGACTGAAACATCCCCTGCCCGGCCTGCAGCGCCCCAGCGGCTGCACCCCCCAAGAACGGAATCGCCCCCAGCATCGAGGAAAGCCCGCCCATGCCCGGCATCAAGAAAGGCGCCGCCATCGCCCCGCCAAATCGCCTGGCAGCCCCCCCTAGCCAGGCGCCAGCCACCCTCGGCATCATCCCCGGGCCGGTCGGGATGTACTGCGCCAGTCCCGCACCCTGGGCCATCCCGGCCACGAATCCCTGCCGGCGTTGCTGACGACGGTCGAACTCTCCGTAGGCACCCTTTAGGCTGTCGATGGTGCCCTTGAGAGCCACCGCCTGAGCGCGGCTGTCCTTGAGGTTCTTGGACAGCTGCTTGAAAGCATCCGAGCCCCGCTCGACCCCCTTCATCGAGCTGACGAGCTTGAGCTGCTCGTCGACCAACCGCTTCAACTCCCGCTGGCTTTCGTTGACCGCTCGCTTGAACTCGCGGGGGGCCATTGGCGAAAAAGCATCACGCGCGGCCTTCCCGGCAGCCTTCAGGTCGCGAGCGTCGGCTTTGATTTTGATGTTCGTCGTCTGGTCGGCCATCTGACTCCCCTAGTCGTCCAAGTCGGGCATCTCACCACGGGCGATCTGCCGCTCCCACTCGTCGGCCACGGGGTCACCAGTACGCCGTGGGACGCACCAGTTTTCGAGGCTCTCGTCCGCGTCTAGGGCCTGGAGGTCATCGTCGCGTTCGGAGAACAGCCGCTCCAGATCGGCTATCCTCGCCTCTGCATCGGGATCTGGCCCGTCAGCTAGAGCTCCCCGTAGTCGCGATAGATCATGTGCTGCGTCGCAGAAAAACTCCCTCAGAAGCCCTCCCTTGGTTTGGTCCTCGAAGTTCCCACCACGCTGCGCCTCGTACTTCCGGTCGTACCAGCTCTTGAGTCTCCCCCTGAGCGTCTCAGGCTCCAGCCTGGCCAGTGCCCTGATCTTCTCCAGATCCGCGAAACGTGGCCTCATGCAAGGCCACCTCCGCATAGATCCGGTCCAGGATCTGCGGATCGTGCAAATTGGACAGCTTCTCCCCCATCGCCCACGGCGGTCTTTTTCGCCCACGGCGGTCTTTTCCCGAGGCTGACCGTCAAATGCGCGACCTTCTCTGTCATATCCAAGGTGTTCAGGTCCAACGCCTCCATCGGCAAGCCCCCGTTCATCTGCGCCCGGATCGTCCCCACCTGGGTCCTCATTCTGTAGGTCAAGATCCGGTTGACGAACGTGCCGTGCCAGCGCTTCCCCCGGTTGTCGGTGTAGTCGATCTCGAACTCGTACTCGGGTTGCATCTTCGGGTCAGATGCGATCTTCTCGTACTTGTCCTCGGACGCCTCGTCCTTCCCGTCGAGG